>VGOO01000031.1 GCA_016875925.1 Chloroflexota bacterium | reverse complement strand
TTCTCGAAATGCGGCGCCAGCCATACGGCGTCTGTGGAATAGCGATGGAAGCCACCGCCAAGCTGGTCATAGATGCCGCCCCTGGCCATCTTGTCCAGCGTGGTCTGCACCATCTCCAGCGTGGAAGGCACCTGGCTGCGCTGGTAGTATCTCAGCAGCAATTCCAGAACCAGCGGCTGAGGAAACTTGGGTGCCATGCCGAAGCCGCCGTTCCTGCCATCAAAGCTACGCTTAAGGACAAAGAAGGCTTGCCTGATGATGTCGGCCACCAGCGGCTCCGCCTCATTGTTGCTCAGGCTCTTGGACATGGACAGCGAAAGTTTGCTGGTCAGCTTCTCGATGTCCTGGCGATGATTGCGGTAGGCATCCACAACGCTCTTCAGAACGCTGGGAAGACCGGGCAGGCCATGCTTGTCTTCGGGTGGGAAATAGGTGCCTCCGTGGAAGGGCTTGCCGTCAGGGGTCAGGAACATGGTCAGCGGCCAGCCGCCTCTGCTGGTCATGGATTGCACTGCATCCATATAAACGCTGTCTATATCGGGCCGCTCCTCGCGGTCAACTTTGATGCAGATGAAGTCCTGGTTCAAAAGGCTGGCGATGCCCGGATTTTCGAAGGACTCGTGAGCCATGACGTGGCACCAGTGGCAAGAGGAGTAGCCTATGCTCAGGAATATGGGCTTATCCTCTTCTTTGGCACGTTCGAAGGCTTCCTGGCACCAGGGGTACCAGTCAACGGGGTTATCAGCATGTTGCAGCAGGTAGGGGCTGGTCTCTTTGGCCAGGCGATTAGCCACGGGAATCTCCCAATAGGTGCCGCAGCGGGCGCTTCAACGTTGCACTGCTCGCTGCCTCAAGGTATCCACAACAGGCTGGAAATGGCATTAGCCAAAGATACATCAAAAGGGGCAAATTTATCAAGGGGTTGGTCTATTATATGTCCTGTTCGGCTTACCAGTGCGCTGGTAGATGTGGAGGACAAGCAGGATCAGAAAAGGGAACCAGAGGTTGTTGTGCACTTTGAAAGAGAGGGTTTTGGTAAGCAGACCGAAGGTGAGAGCTTCGACTGCCCTGTACTGGGTGATGCCCAAACCGGTGACGAAGTAGAGCACTACCAGTACCAGCAGCGACCAGCGCACAATCGCCTTGGCCTGGTTGCTCTTCAAGGCGTTGCTAATCATTATCAAAAAATTCCTTGTCCAGGTCGCCCGTGTTGGAATATCCTCTCTTCTCCCAGTAACCACGGTAGTTTATATCATCGGACAGCTCTATTTTGGTTATCCACTTTATCCACTTGTATCCCCACTTGCTCTCGGCAACCAGTTGGAAGGGGAAGCCCCTCTCGGGAAGAAGTGGGGCGCCGTTCATGTGGTAGGCTATGAGTATGTCATTGTTCATGATGTATTCAATTGGGAAGGACGTAGTATAACCATCATAGGCATGAAATATAACTACCCTGGCCTCAGGCAGCGGCCCGGCTTCGGCCAGCAAATCCTTGACCAGGAATCCCTTCCAGAGCACGGTGGCGCTCCACCCCTCCACACAGTTGAGCGTCACCACCTTTTCATAGCTCTGGTAATCCTGCAAGATTTGGGCATAGGTGTATTCCTCAGGGTTTTTCACCAGCCCAGTTATGCTGAGCTTATAGTTATCGATGTTCACTTTCTGCGGGCCTTTAATGGAGTTCTCCCTAAAATTGTTGACCGAGGAGAGTTTCTGCCCCTGGTATTCCCTGACCTCTACAGGCGCCAACTGCACCGCCTCTTCAGGCACACAGTTCGTGACAGCAAGCAAAGCTCCTGCCAAGATGATTGACAGCCCCAGCACACCACCGATTTTCTTTATCACCGATGTACCTCCAACCGAATAGACTTAAGAGGGCAATAATAAGAACGACCTATAACTTGTAATGATATCGCAAAAGCTAACTGCCGTCTGTGACTTGAATCGCCCAAAATGGTTTTTCCCCCCATCTCTTTGCGAGAACGCAGCCCAAGGCAATCTTATTAAGCAATCCTTGACATTGATGAATAAGCATTGTCAGGCGGCAAGGCGATTGGATGCGGATGAGAGTCGGAAGAACTGGTACAATAAAGTTGGCGTATCGAAACTATGCCTAGCTTGAGGTCAATTTTCACCAATATGTCGGTGCCCATGCCCTGGCACAGGAAGCTCTTCTTGGTATTCAGGAACAACGCCATAAAGCTGAGGAAGTGGCAGAGCTGCTGCGGCCACCTCGGCGAGCCAGGTTGCTGACAAACGGCGGCCGCACCTCCTGGTCCAGGAGGAAAAAGGGGCTGATAGCAGAATCAACGCACTGGTTGCCAGGACAATGCACATTTGCGGCGGATGGTGAGGCGACTACGCTAATTTATTTCGCTCTAGGTATTCGCCGTAGCTGGCCAGGGCGGCCAGGACGGCGGCGGCCTGGTGCGGAAACTGGTGGCAGATTGAGTTGTGCTGCCCTACAGCATAGTTGATTTGCGTCTCCTGTGCAGCGTCGGAAAACATCTGCTCAGAGGCCGCCACGACTGGTTTTCCATACTTTTGGGCTAATTGGTTGAACTCGTTCATTGCTTCCACCACCGCCTGCACTACTATCTCCTTATCAACTTTGCCAGCAGATGCTCTGAACCTTTCGAACCCCATAGCAGGCATGATGCTCAGCATCATTACCGCATCAACCACCGGACAGCGCAGTAGTATTTCAATACCTTTGAAAACAGCTTCCCGTGAACGGCCGGCCACCAGGTCGACCGGATTGCCCCGGTTCCACCAGGCGGGCATGACAGTATCAAGCTCCCTGATGGTATCTTCTGGTAGGGTGACCACCTCGAGGCTGAGTTCAGTACAGGCATCGGCGGCCAGCACTCCCCAACCTCCACCACCAGTCACTATGCCCACTTTCCGCCCCTGCGGGAGAGGCTGCTGAAGAAGGGCAATGCCTATGTGAACCAGCTCATCCAGGTTCTTTGCCCTGATGACGCCGGACTGCTTGCACACAGCGTCGAAGATGGCGTCGGAGCCGGCCACCGAGGCCGTGTGGCTCATGGCAGCCTTTGCCCCGGCCTCCGTCTTTCCCGCCTTGACCATGACAATGGGTTTCTTCTTGCTTACCTCGCTGGCGACCTCGATGAAGCGTTGCCCGTCTTTGAAGCCTTCGATGTAGCTGAGGATTACTTTGGTCTGGGGGTCGTCTGCCAGGTATTCCAGATAGTCCTCGATGTGGAGGTCAGCCTCGTTGCCGCTGGCGATGCACAGACTACAGCCCATGCCACGCAGCATCACCTGGCGGACTACGGAATCGAGGACATTGCCGCTCTGGGCAACAACGGCTATGGGGCCAGGGGGAGCGAAGAATTCCACGAATTGGATATGTAGCTTCTCCCACGGGTTCATGATGCCGTTGCAGTTTGGACCTACCAGAGCCATGCTCCCACGGCGGGCTATGTCCACCATTTCATTCTGGAGCCGAGCGCCCTCTCCTCCGAGCTCGGCAAAGCCGGCGGTGATGACTATCCCAGCCCCTACCCCCTTGGAGACACATTCCCTGATAACAGCATTCACGCTGGGTGGGGGCACCACGATGACTACCAGGTCAGGCCCCTGGGGAATATCGGAAACGCTCTTGTACACCTTCAACCCCAGTATCTCGTCCTCAGTGTGGTTTACGGGGTAGATTTTGCCCGGGAAGCCACCTCTGATAAAGGTGTTTAGCATGTTGAACCCCCACTTCCGAGGGTCTTTGGAAGCACCGATGAAGGCTACCGAGCGAGGAGCGAACAGAGGAGCGAATCTTTTTGTCATAGTATCCGTGCTATGTTAAAAGGCGCGCTTCATTCCTCGACATTTGCCGGCGGCGTAGCCGCGAAGGGATATTATAAAGGGACGAATTCAGGTAAAACAAGTTGCAGAGAAACTTGACAAACAGCCAACGACATGTTACGATATATAAAGATATATCGTGTTATATTGATTAGAGGAGGGTAGAAAGAGATGTTTCACAGGCACATGTTTTCTCACGGCCCGTGGCGCGAGCGCTGGTTTCAGAAGGGGGACTTGAAGTACGTTATCCTGGATTTGGTCAAAGACAAGCCCAGGCATGGTTATGAGATTATCCGCTCCCTTCAGGAGCGCTCACACGGTTTTTATAGCCCCAGCCCTGGCTCCGTTTACCCCACACTGCAACTGCTGGAGGAAATGGAGTATGTGAAGTCGGACCAGCAGGACGGTAAAAAAGTATATTCCATAACCGAGGAGGGTCTGAAGTTCCTGGAGAAGCGCGAGGAGCACGCCGAGGAAATCAAGAGCCAGATGGAGGACTGGTGGGCTCACGTAGATATGCGCGAGATGCGAGAGACCATGCGCGAATTTGGAAACCTGGCCCGGCTGGTGGCAAAGCAGGCTTCCAGGGCTGACTCAGCTAAAATGGAAAAGATTAGAAAGGTCATCGCTGATGCCCATAAAGAGATAGAGAAGATTATCTCGGAATAGATGTCCTCGGTACTAGCGCCTGTCCTGCTCGTCCCCCACTGAGATTCTTCCCCTTCACTTGATTCAGGGTCAGAATGACGAGGAGTCTGTCCCGTGGGGATGCGCTTCGATTACGTCCTGCGTACGGGGGGTCTGAGCAGCGCCCAGATGTATGGGCCGCCATGGGGAACCTGCTTTTCGCCTGCTACCTGGAAACCGTGCTTGCGGTAAAATTCCAGGTTCTTTTCTTTGTTGGTTTCCAGATAGCATGGCAGATCCTTCTCATCCGCCATGTTCAGCACCGGCTTAACTAAGAGGCTGCCAATGCCATTTCCCTGGTGAGAGGGTTCAACCCCAAGAAAGAATAAATAGCAGTGCTGTCCTTTGACTAACCTCTTGTGCATCTCGTTGGTGCATTCTGCAATAATCATCAGCCGTTGAAACGGGCCATCGCCCATTGCCTGGGGCAGCCTATTTCTGGGGTCGTTCGCCTTATCCACTGTGGGCCTGGTGGCGTCCCCGAAAAACCGCCATACGGCAATGCCTTTGAATGACGAGGTGGTGTACTGTTCGCCTCCTATGGCGGCATGTTCCATGTTGAGTATGTAGAAGTTTGGCCCCAGCTCTCTGCGTTCCTCAATGTCGGGGTAAAGGAATAGAGTCATCGGGTCATCCCAGAAGGCACGAGATAGAAGTGCTGCGGCATCGGGTATCTTTGATTGAGGTAATCTTATTACGGTTTCATTAGCTAAGCTCATGTCACATCGCCTCGCATTGGAATAAAGCCTCGCTCACATTTTGCTTTTAGGTAAGAGGTCATCAGGTTGAACGGGTGTATGTTGGTATCCTGCCAATCCATGAACCTGTGCCATTGTTCCTGTATGCAGTATATCAAGGATAGCACACATACCCTCGACTGCAAAGATTGGTTTGTCTTCACTGCCATCTTCTAGTAGGATGTATGCCTACACGGGAACCATTTGAATGAGCCTCACAGCGACGGATAATGCCAATGGCATGGTTGCCTGCTTGAATTGCGGCAAGTCTAATGAACCTGGCCGCCGGTTCTGTTCACATTGTCTTTCTGAGATGAAGGGTGAAAACACATCCGGTGCCGGTTTCTCGGCGGCAGTGCCACAGGAAATCAAGGGATTGAACTGGGGCGCCTTCTTCATTCCCTTGCTCTGGGGCATTTTCAACAAGGTATGGTTGGCGGTCTTGTCCCTTTTGCCGATGGTCGGAGTTGTCATGTCCTTTATCCTGCTGTTCAAAGGGAACGAGTGGGCCTGGCAGAGTAAGCACTGGGATAGCATCGAGCAATTCAAGCGAACGCAGAGAAAGTGGATGTACTGGGGTATCGCTGCCTTCCTGGCTCCATTTGTCCTGATTTTGGGCATCGGGCTGATTGTTTTCGGCCTGCTTGGCTACTACGGATATATTCGGTAGGTGTCCAGCAAGCCTGAATATAGTGGTATGCCCACGACCTAATCAGGTACAATATCAAATCGCATGTCACAGCGATAGGCAGAAAAGGAATCACAATGAAGGAACTTACTGATTACAGTGGCGAATTCAATCCCACACTGAAGCCCGAAGACTTGTCCAAAGAATTGCTGGTGGATTTATTGAAACTGTACGGCAGGCTATATCGGGCAGTTGATGGTTTCTGGTACCTAACGGTTATGGATAAGATGAATGAGGAAACCGCTACGGAATGCGACTTTGCGGTCTGGGAGCAGATGGCAAAATATGAGGTGGAGAGGATAAACAAGGCTCTAGGCGTGCAGGGGACCGATATCCAGGCCTTCATGAAATATCTCCAGCTCAGTCCCTGGGCCTGGAACATGGAGTGGGACGTCGAGATGAACGGTACCGATTCGGCAGTTTTGACCGTCACCAGGTGCTACACTTTAGAAGCGCTGGAGAGGGAGGGGAAAGGCAGAGACGGCAGCTTTTGCAAAGAAATAGAGACCAAGATGTGGGATATCTGGGCTGCCGGCCTTAATCCTGATATCAAGTTCGCCTACACAAAGTTGCCACCGCGGAAGAACAAAGATGATATCTGCTGCCAGTGGAAGATTGAGATGGAAGGCAAGTCAACTGTATAATCAAACTAAGACACCTGAGTGAATTTGGGTGAAAAGAGGGGACAAAACATGGTGCCCAACGAAGCATTTAAACAGTACTCGCTTTTCAGAGGTGTGGATGACAAGGAACTGGCTCAATTGGCTCCACTATGCCATGAGAAGACCTATGATGCCGGTGCAGCGCTGTTCAAGCAGGGCAACAAGGCCTCGAAGCTGCATCTGTGCAAGAAGGGCAGCGTGGACATCATCGTCCACCTAACAGAGCCCTGGGGAATCGATGTGACAGTCCACAAGGCGAAGGCGGGCGAGATATTCGGCTGGTCCAGCCTGGTAGAGCCACACATATACACCGCTTCTGCTAAGTGTAGTGAAAAGACTGAGGTCATCCAGATTGAAACCTCGGAGCTGGCTCGCCTCTTTGAGGAGAACCCGCACCTTGGCTACGTGGTAATGGCAAATCTCAGCGCTGTGATCAGCTCACGTCTCAGCGAATACAGGCAAAAGCTAGCCGTGGAGATAGCCGCCACTATCAAGAAGGAATGGTAAATTGCCCGCTCGGGGTTAAGACTACTTTTCCTTGCCTTCGTATTTGAAGGAGACTCTGACCTTGGCTCGGTAGCTGAGGACCTTGCCACCCTCAATCTGCATGTCCAGCTCCTCCACCTCTGCGATACGCAGTTCGCGCAGAGTCTTCGAGGCTCTCTCTACGGCAGCTTTGGCTGCCTTTTCCCAAGATTCGGTGCTCGTTCCCACCAGTGTGATAATTTTGTATACACTATCAGCCATTTCGCACCTCCATTTTCCGAAACCTTGTAGCTGCATCCACTATTATTAGGATAAGCCCTTCAAAAGTCAATACCTCTGGGGGTGCTATGGCTGGCAAAACAAGGTATAATCACAGTTCAGTAACTTACATAGAGAGCTGCTGCTTTGCAAGCGTGTAACCCCGCCGAGCTACTCGACATATTCTGGAGGTATCTATGGAAAAGGCATTGACTGGAACGAGAGTGCTGGATTTCACCCGCATGGCTGCTGGGCCGATATGTACCATGATTATGGCAGAGCTAGGGGCAGACATCATCAAAGTCGAACTGCCCCAGGGCGGAGACGCAATGCGTACTACTCCACCCCTCACAGAAGGCTTGGAAAGCTATCTGTTTCTGACCTGCAATCGAGGCAAGCGGAGCATAACCCTTGACCCCCGCACAGAAGAAGGGAATAGAATCGCCCGGCAACTGGCCAGCAAGTGTGACGTGCTGGTTGAGAACTTCACACCGGGAATAATGGATAAGATGGGGCTGGGACATGAAACCCTTGTTGCAGTGAACCCGGGACTGATATACGTCTCGGTGTCAGGATTCGGCAACACAGGGCCCTATCGCTCCTATGCTGCTTACGATACCATTGTTCAGGCAATGGGCGGTTTAATAAGCGTTAACGGTCACCCTGATTCTCCGCCAACTAAAGTTGGACCGGCCGTGGCGGACATCTGCGGCGGTGTATTTGCGGCACTGGCTACTCTGGCTGCTTTGCAGTACAAGAATCGGACTGGACGAGGACAATATGTTGATATCTCAATGCAAGATGTAGTCTGGATGCTTACGGCAACACAGTTCTTGCCCTTCTATACCTTGACCGGCCAGGAGCCTCCGAGGCCAGGCAACCGTCAGCTAGAGATCACTCCGTTCAATATATATCCAGCAAGGGACGGCTATATAGTCATCGGCATCGTCACCGTAGACCAGTGGCAGCGGTTCATCAAGGCAATTGGCAGGGAAGACCTGAAGGAAGTCAAAGAGTATGCCACGCAGGCTGACCGCATCAAGCACATAGGTGAGATAGATGCCCTGGTTGAAAAATGGACTAAGAAGCGGACGGTTGAGGAGATGCTGAAATTGCTGAGGGATGCTGATTTGCCCTGTGCGCCGGTGCCCACTTTCAGTCAGGTAGCCAACGACCCTCAGCTTGCCAGTCGAAACATGCAGGTGGAAATAGAGCAACTGGTAAGCGGGAAGGTTAAGGTGATGGGCTCCGTTTTCAAGATGAGCCAGACGCCAGGTGACCCTGCACAGCCTGCTCCCTTCTTGGGTCAGCACACGCAAGAGGTCTATGCTGAACTGCTAGGCTTCAGCGACGATAAGATAACAGAGCTACAAGAGAAGGGAGTCATTTAGGTAGCAGGATGTAGGCAATAGTCGGCAGTCGATAGTCGCTAGCCACTCGTCTCTTGTTCCCCACCAAGAGTCCCGAGCGACGAACCTGCATCTCGCATCTAGTTCTAGCCTTCCAGCAAGTGTTCGATTAATATCCTCAAGCCGATGAGTATGAGGATTATGCCCCCCACTGCTTCAGCGCGTTTGCCCATTAACTGACCTGCTTTTCTGCCCACAACGAAGCTCAGCGCGGTGACGGCGAAAGCTGTGACACCGATGGTCAGGCTGGCTAACCAGATGTTCACCTGGAGGAAGGCAAAGGATAGCCCTACTGCCAGCGAGTCTATGCTGGTGGCTAAAGACACTGTCAGCAGCAGAAGTCCCCTTGTGATGTCTGCGTTTTTCTCACGCGCGTCGTCATCATGAAACGCTTCCCATAGCATTCTGCTGCCGACAATTGCCAGCAGCCCAAAGGCAACCCAGTGGTCGTATTCCGCTATGAAATTTACCACCGTCTGACCAGCCAGCCAGCCCAGTAGGCACATGATGGCCTGGAAACCGCCGAATGCCGTAGATAGACGGAATAACGGAGCAGCGGATGTCTTGCCCAGGGCGATGCTGCCGCTGAGCGCTACGGCAAAGCAGTCTGCAGATAAGCCGAGGGCGATGAACAGGACGGAGAGGAAATCGGCGCTGGACATCGCCTAAGTATGCCACAATGAAGAGTATATGCTCAAAGCTGGTGTGCTAGGCGAACTTTATAGCAAGATAGGCCCGAGCGATTGTAAAACCGCCGAGCCTATCAGCCGGGACTTCCGGCTCCAGTACTGTGGTGAGGCATGATTCGGTTTACTTCTCCAGCGATCTCCTGATAACTAAGGTGAAGTAGGCCGACCAGGCAATCACCAGGAGCGTGCACATGAAGACAAAGAGCACGATACCTGCTTTGATTAACCCGTTCCACTCACCGGGCGGTACCAATGCAGTCAACCATACCGCCAGCACCACGAAAACCGCCGTTATCACTATAGTCACTAGAGCCGGGATAAGTATTTGGATAGATTTCATTATCACCTCCTTCCTGATTTTCGATACCGGCTACTTCGACCTTCATCTCTACTCTACAACTCAAACTATACCTTGGCTTCCGCAATCATACCTGTTTGGCATAGCGTGAAATACGCAAAATGAGTCCCATCAAAGCGTCGCTTATTACTTATTAATTTGTAGAGAGCTATCGGAAGCAGGTGTAAGTGCTTGTCGAGGTCTTTGGCCGACAGTCGCTAGTCGCCAGTTAGCAGTCTGTCATTCCCCATGCCGGATCCCGAATGGCAAATCCCCCTGTTGCCACTTGCATCTTGCGCCTGGATTATTGAAGCCGTCTATTTCTTGGTAGAGACCAGCTCGCCGCTGCTTTCGTAGAAGTTCCAGGCGCCGTCATACTTGGAATTCACTGGGCAGGTTTTGGTTACGCTCCAAACGCCATTGCCCATGTATTTAGCATCATAGATTGGTTTTGCAACTTCTCCCGGAAGGCAAATGGCTCCCGCTCAGCCGTACTTGTCCCTACGGCATTCTGGGCTGACCCTCTTGGCAACAGCAATAACCTGCTCTTTGGAATATCGAGATGAACCCGTGACCTCGACTGGCTCATCCTCCGCTATGGGAGCATCTTCTGGTACAGGCCTTATGATAGGCGGCGCGCTTGGCCCAGGCGACGATTGCTTCAGTGAAAAGCCTTTGCCTGAACCTATGGGCTCAGAGCCACCGCCTGTGATGACCAGGAAGAACACAACCCCGAGGCATAGGATAGCACCCACGATACCCCAAAACGCCCAAAAGCCATGCCTGTGATGACCGTGAGGCGGTACCATGATAGGCTGTGGTGGCATCACAGGCGGTGGCTGAGAAATTTGGACTTCGCCAGGAGCCTTGTACTCAAATCTCTCCCCACAGCTAGTACAGTAAGCCTGTCCCACCGGTATTTCAGCGCCACACTTTGGGCAGGGGAATTTGTGTGCCAAATCTGCTCCCTTATTATCCGATTGCCGCCAAAACTTTTTTATAATCCGCCATATTTTGGAACAGAAAATCAGGCCTATGCTCTGCCAGTTCTTGTGGTGAGTGCGGGCCGGTAGCTACTGCAATGGTTAGAGCGTCAATCTCTTTTCCACAATCTATATCGCGGACTGAATCGCCTATTATGACCACGTCTTTGCCCCTGAATTTCACGCCGTTCATCTCCGCTGCCTTTCTTATTGCCATCTTGACCATGTCCAGCCGTGTCCGGGCTTGTGTGCCATATACGCAAAATTCGAAGTAGTCGGCTAAGCCAGTAGATTCCAGCACATGTTTTACTACACTAGGAGAGTCGCCGGTGTACAGCACCACGATGTGGTCTGTCCTGACCAGTTCCTCCAGCAATTCCTTCACACCCGGCAGAACATGGCTGGCGCCATTGCGTGGGATATTCTGGCCGAACAGCATCTCGTAGGTCTTCAGCAGCTTACCAGCGTTCTTCTGGACTTCCTCATTGGGTATGTTTTTAAGTCTTGCCAGTGCTATGAAGTTCTCGGCCATACTGCGGCCGGAGAAATCCACTTCCTCAAGGCTGGCATCCACTTTGAAGAATTTCTTAAAGAGCTGGCGCGTGGTCTGCAGATGAAAGGGCATGAAATCCACCAGCGTTTGGTCCATATCGAAAATAACCAGCTTCATTGTCCTTAACTGAATTATAACATTTGTTTTCACCTTTGATTCAGTGGTAAAGTAAAAGGCTACGGATTTATCATGCCCAGTCTCATTCAAAGACGCGACAGTTGGTTACGGAAAGGACTGGAAAACAGCGGTTCCATTTACTTTTTCTACCGTGACGTCCTGTTCAAATATCCTTTCCTGCGCCTGTTCAACGTTTACCTGATTTTGCGGGCGAAGCTGCAAGGCACATCTATTATTCATGTGATAGGCGATAGCCATGCCATGCCCTTCGTGTTCAAAACACCGTTTGTCATCCACCACATATCACAGGCTACCGCATACAATTTGAATAAAGAGAATAGCTTCTCTCGGTCGAAGCAGCACCTTCATGCGTTTTTGCAGAGGATAAACAAGCGGAGGGATGTGCTGTTGCTGGTTTTCGGGGAAATAGATGCCAGAGTACACATCTACAGCCAATACTGTAAAAGAAATAAGGCGGTGAATATCGCTGAGATTATACAGGCCACAGTGGAGAAGTATGGTGAAACCATCAAAAAGCTGCGCGACCAAGGCTTTGCCGTGTGTATCCACGGCATCCCCCCCGCAGCCCGGAAAAACTACACATCCTCCCTGCCTTTCACTGGCTCTACCCAGGAGAGGAGCCAGATATCCACCATTTTCAACCGCCAATTGAGAAACTTCTGCCATGACAACGCTGTCGCCTATATCGATGTGCAGACGGTTTCAGCAGATGATGAGGGATTCATCAGCGACGAGTACGCTGCTGACGACGTACATCTCAGCAGTAAGATAGTGCCTCTTATCAGGGAAAAGATAACTGAGGCTTTCGGGGATAAAAGATTCTAGTGGGCTTCCCTTAGCTGCCAGTTGCCGGTCTCAAGTTAAAAGCTGCCAGTTGCATGTTTCAACTGTTGTGCATCTCAGCATCTACATCCCGAATCTGGCATCTGGCTCAAAGTATCTGGTGGCTAACGCTTGAAGAGCAACTGCCAGACAGAGGCTTTTTCGTGCTTCACCACTGTTCTCTGCTTCTGGACCTGGACCGGGACCTGGCGGTACTTAATGACTTCCTTGGTTATGGTAGCTTGTGGTGCAGCTCCAGAAGACGGCTCATCCCATTTCAGAGCCAACGTCAGCCTGATGTACTTGCTACTTCGGACATAATCTGACGAAAAACGCATGGTATAGACGCCCGAGACTGTGGGCACAAACTCGAAATCATCAGTCTGGAGCGAGGCTTCAGCCCCTTTGTGCTGATAGGCAAACATGTTGTCTGGACTAACTATTGAGACATATACGGCGAAGGGGAAATTCTCGACTATCCAGCTTCCGGTGACCCTGGGGTTTGTTTTCCCGGGGATGTCGAGTTTGAATTTGACCTCTGTGCCCCAGCGGTCTGGCATGACGCTGGCGCCCATCTCAAAGAGCGTTCCATCGAAAAAGGTGATGGAATTGGTTGTTGTGCTGGCTGTTGTTGTCTGGGCAGGTACAGTCTCAACCACAGTATAAGCCTCTTCCTTATATTCCGTTTCAGTATAGGTCTCCGTAGTGGCTACAGGAACCTTAACCAGGGGCACTGAAAAACCTATTCCCACTAACAAGATGATAAGGACCAGGAATAGAGCGACTGCTCTCCAGGTATTTGTAGGCTGTGGTCTTGTTTGTTGTACCATTGCCAATACCGCTCCTTATATTCTTAGAACCCATTATACAGCGAGATGGCAAGAAGCAAAAAGCTAGATTACAGTCAAGCAATTCAAAATTTGAGACTCAGCAGGCTTCTCGAGGTGCCTAAAAAGGAGGAGAGACCTTTGGCCCGGGAAGAGGAGGAGCTGTCAAAGGTCTCTCTATCAGTTGTGGGAAGTGATCGTGCAGAAATATTATGCCACCGTAGCAGGCGTCGGTCATCGGCTTTAATGCTTGTTTTTGAACCTCCGCATATAGGCATTTTTGCCTAGTCAGAATGCAATCGTTACCTCCCCTGGTTTAAGCAGCTCTCAATTTCAGAATAGAGAGGCTGGAACTCTAAACTTTTGCCCCTTTTCTATCGTTATAGTTGGCAGAAAGTGGTATTAATGATGAACCGAGAGCTTCTGGCCATAATGAGCGGTTTTCTAGTGATATCCCTGGTCTTTTGTGCCTGCTGCTGGTACTTGATCTAGTACCAAATCGGCACTTATATCATAACCCTCAAACAAAGATCCCTGCTAACAGCAGAACAGCCACCACACCTTCTATAACCGGACACAGCTTCATGGGGAGAATCGGTGTCCTGGCCCCAGTAAACGCCCCCAGAACCGCCAGCGCCACCAGTACGGCCGCCGATGCCCAGTACACTACCTTTGAAGATTCAGCTCCCGACCCAGCGATAACAGTGACCAGAAAAACCAGTAAGCCTATAAATATCTGCGCAAAACCCGCAGCAATCCACTCCATGGTGATAATTCGCTTGTTGTCCTGTGATATCGGCCCAAAACCATTCACCACATTTTTAGTCGGCACAATATGAGCTATCCCCCAGACCGTGATTATGGCCGCACCAATATACAACAAAACGTCGCCTAACATAGCTTTTCCTCCTGCCTAAACTATCGATTGGTATTGACTGTTCACTGTGCGCTCTGGCGCTGGCGGTAAGCCTGGATGTAGCGCCTGGCATGATGGTCGCGGTTCGAAAGCAAATCAGCAGCCAAAATAATGGGGCGTACCCTGGCCACATCTACGATGAGCGCAGTGGCACCTGCCGCCACCGCCATAGCCAAAAAAGCATTGTTGAGCAGCTCGCGGTCGGGCAGGCCAAAGGAGATATTGCTAGCCCCAAGAGTGATGTTCACCCCCAGTTCACTCTTGACCCGCCGAATAGCCTCAATCACGGCCATCCCGGCAGAGGCATCAGCACCAACGGCAGTAGCCAGGCAATCTATGACTACATCCTGGCGTGGTATACCTGCCGCCTCAGCCTTTTCCAATATTCTCTGGGCAATGGTCACCCTTCCTTCAGCATCCCTGGGAACCCCTCGGTCATCTTGCACCAGGCCGACCACGGCTGCCCCATACCGTTTCACCAGTGGTAAGACTGCTTGCAATGAGCGCTCTTCACCAGTCACCGAGTTCACCAATGCCTTTCCTTTGTATACCTTTAGGGCTGCATCTAAAGCCTCGGGCTTGGCACTATCGATGCAAAGCGGCAAGTCCACCGCTCCCATCGCTGCCTGTACTGCTTTGGGCAGCAAAGCGACCTCATCCACGCCGAAGGTACCCACATTGACATCGATGATGTCTGCTCCCGCTTGAGCCTGGGCAACGGCTTCAGCACGGACAATGTCCAGGTTGCCTGCTACCAATGCCTCAGCCAGCTTCTTCTTGCCTGCGGGATTGATGCGTTCCCCAATGAGCACTGTGGGTCGGCCATGGCCAATGATAACCTCTCTGGTGGCGCTGGATACGATGGTTTCCATCATTTGATTTCCTCTCTCCGGCCTTTGAGCAAACGGTAGCGTCCCAGGTAGCCAGCCTGGATAAAGGTCTGGTTAAAACCCGGAGCGCTGGCTAACTCGAGATAGCGGACTTTCCTGGACAACATCTGGGCTTCGGCCCGCTTATTCAGAGATATCAAAGCTAGCTTGGCCCCCATGCCGGCTGCGTTTCCCACCTGCTGGAAACGCTCCAGTGGCAACGTGGGCAACATGCCGATGGTTATGGCGCTGGAGATATCTATATAAGTTCCGAAGGCGCCAGCAATGAAAACCTTGGTGATATCTTCCTCAGAGCAGTTGTTTGCTTCCAGCAATACCTGGATGCCGGTGCGGATTGCGGCCTTGGCTAACTGCAACTCCCGTATATCGTTCTGCGTGATGACCACGGCAGAGCGCTTATGCTTCTTGTCCTCTTCCACCAGCACGAATTCCAGGTGATTGTTCTGCCTGCGAACTCTTGCCTGTTCCTCTTTCATCCTGCCGCCCTCGTCGATGATTCCTGCCAGATATAGCTGCGCCATGGCATCCAGTATGCCCGAACCACAGATGCCGACTGGCGGTATAGCATCGACAGTCTGATAGTGAACGCCCTGGCTATCTATCCTCACCCGTTCTATGGCGCCGGGGGCAGCGCGCATGCCGCCCTTTATATGGCCGCCTTCGAAGGCAGGACCTGAGGCACAGGACACCGAGGTTATTTTGCCCTCTCTAATCAGCGAGACTTCGGTGTTGGTGCCGATGTCCAGGGCTATCACCACATCCTTTTTAACCCAGAGATTCTGAGTTGCCGTTAGCATGGCTACGTGGTCGGCACCGACGAAGCCAGCGATGTTGGGCAACAGGTGTACATAGGCTCCCTGCGCGATGTGTAGCCCCAGTTCACGCGCCTTGACATCCACTGCATGGCTGACCGCCGGCACAAAAGGAGAATGCGCTAGCTGCAGTACAGGTAATTTCAGGAAAAGATGGTGCATAGCGGTATTGCCCACCACCACCATGTCAACGATTTCGTTCTGGTCTGCGTTTACCTGGGCATAGAGGTCAGATATAAGCTGGTTTAGCGCTTCTGCTACCACTTTTTGCAGTTTTTCTGCTGTCTCTATCGAGCTGATGGCTGCTTGAATACGGCTGACCACGTCCTCGCCATAACTTATTTGAGGATTCATGACGCCTTTGGCTGCCAGTGTGCGGCCTTCCTTTAAATCAACGAGATAAGCAGCTATCTTGGTAGTGCCCAGGTCAACGGCCAATCCTAGCTGGGCACTTTGCCAGGGGCTTAAGGCTGTCACTTCATCATCGCGTACTGCAGCCTGGCACTTCCAGTCCAGGGAGCGTAGCTGCGGGGGAAGATGTCGTAACAGTTCAATATCAACTCTGTGACAGTGCAATTTATGTTGTCGGTTCAGCGATTGTAGCAGTCGGTCAGCGTCAGCAGTGAGGTCCGAAAGAGAAGGAGGTTGCAGCTTTACCTGGTATCCTTTTACCGCAGGTTCTGGCCGAGTTCTGACCTCAAGCCATTCCAACTGTAGCCTTTGCGGGGCTGTCATAGATTCGGCCGGAATATGCAGCTTGCAGTCGCTGAGGGGATAGGCCTGGCAAGCCAGCCTCCAGCCCGTCTTCAGTTCATCAGCAGAAAGCCATTCCGTCTCGCTGGAAGTAGCTTCCGAGGTATTCCCATCCAGGATTTGTACCTTGCAAGAGCGGCAGGTGCCCTGTCCACCACAGACGCTGGCAATGCCAATCCCCAATCTTCGGGCACAGCCCAGGAGGGACTGGCCAGCAGGACATTCCCCCCTTCTACCTATAGGCTCAAACTCAATTTTGTAGGCAGTCACTTGCTCAACTCAGGTCTCGTTTGACACTGGGGCATTATAATACAGAGTCCTGGTGATAACCACCCTCGCGGTGACTCCTGGAAGGTTGTTTGAGGATAGAGATACAAAGGGTAAAAAGCTGGTAGCTGGAAGGATTACCAGTGGGTTATTTTATGCCTGAGGCTTCTTCGTAAGTCCTGTCTTTCCACTCGATGCCCTTGTGCAGTGCTTGTCGCC
>VGOO01000030.1 GCA_016875925.1 Chloroflexota bacterium | reverse complement strand
CGGAGCGGTAAGCTCGGCTTGTTAGGTATGCAAGAGCGCGTATCGCTGCTGAACGGGAATATCGATGTCAAATCTGAACCCAAGAAAGGAACAATCGTGACCGTTAGGGCTTCCGTATAGTGCCATTGATTCGATTAGTGGGAAGGGCGTTAGCTAGTGACTTTAATATATAATTTGTAAAGAGTCTGAGTCCCCTCCTTGTAGCATTCAGTGCACTGTCCGCACTCTTCTGGCTTTACTTCTTGGAGGTAGATCACGACTCCTAGCTCTTTATACGTATCGAGCATTCTTTCCAAATGGCCACCTGTGCTGATTGACGCTAGTTTCCAGCCCTCAGCTTTTAGTTGTGCTTCTGTTTTTGTGTTCATAGTCAAAATCAATTCTGTGCGATTGGTCTATGTGTGCCGTGGAGTAGTATATGTTCATCATGGTTTGGGGTCAACGTCGGGTAATTGCCTTTTCTCGAATATGAGTTTCTAAGGTGTCAGAATGTTGAAACTCAGCAATTGCATCGTGAGGATCGGATATTGACAGCTGTTGAGATGCATGATATAAGACTAGCTTGTTGTGGTCAATTTTGTCCTGGTTATTATCTTCGGCCAGCTTGATTAACCCTTAATTCGAACATGCGTATGGACAGGAAACACTTACGTTCTTTTATTGACAAGAAATTTAACATACCCGTCATTGAAGGTGAAAGCAAGGTCTGTTCTTTGGCGGAGGCCATGAGGAAGAATGTACGGGAGGGGATGTCTATCCACGCGGCGGGACGGACTGGTGCTTTGAACTACCAGTTGGTGAGAGAATTTTGGGGGAAGAAACCCGGTTTTACCTTTATAAGCTATGCCGTGTCTGGCACACTGCTCTCGCTGATACAGGGACGACTGATAAAGAAAGCGATAACCAGCTTCGCTGGCAACGGGTATCCTAGTCCTGCTCCTAATCCTTTAGTTCAACAAGCTTACATCTCTAAGGCCGTGGAGTTTGAGAATTGGACCATGCTCACTATCCCTCTTAGACTTTTAGCTGGTGCTATGGGATGGGATGCCATTCCCACAAGATCGATTTTAGGAAGCTCGATGGAGAAGGAGAACAGGGAATCGTTTCTAGCTGTGCCGTCCCCGTTTGTTAACGGTGGTACGATAGGCCTGATGAAAGCGTTGAAGCCGGACGTGACTTTGCTTCATGGTGCTGTGGCCGACCCCTGTGGAAATACGATAATGACTTATCCTTTGGGAAACGACGTGTTTGGTGCCTGGGCTGCAAAGGAGGGGGTAGTAGTAAGTGTAGATAAGATTGTCACCACCGAGTATATCCGCAAGTATGCACACCTGGTTAGAATTCCATCGTATATGGTTTTAGCGGTTTGTGAGGCTCCTTATGGGGCACATCCAACAGGTGTAACGTGCAACGGGTTGCCTGAGTTTGAGGCTTATGCTGATGACTATGATTTTTTTTACGATGTCACCATGGCTTCAAACGATGAAGGGAAGTTTGCAGAATGGATACAATATTGGATATTGGATTGTAAAGGTCACGACGAGTATATAGAGAAGCTTGGGAAAAGCAGGCTCAATTATTTGAAAGGCAGAGCCAAACCTGGCGTCTGGGAAGACGAACTGAGCTCTATAACCCCCGGTATTGACACAGTGAAACCGGCGAATCCTCTTGAGAGGATGGTCATCACTGCTGCTAGGGTGGTAGCTGATAGGTCTATGGCCTGTGGTCATAAGACCATCATGGCTGGTTTGGGGAATTCAAATCTGGCGGCCTGGTTGGCTACATATATGCTTAAGGAACGGGGGTATGATGTTGATTTGATGGCTGAGATTGGAATGTATGGCTACCTACCAAGGGCATCAGACCCGTTTATATTTAGCTTTCACAATATGCCAACGGCTAAGATTTTGACCAATGTTGAGATGGCTCTCGGTGTTTTTGCTGGTGGCTCAGCAAATCGATGCATAGGAGTTCTGGGGGCGGCTCAAATTGACAGATTCGGGAATGCCAACCTTACCAAAATTCCCGACAAATTTTATCTAGTTGGCTCTGGTGGTGCCAACGATATAGCCAGTACCAACAGTGAAACGGTTGTTGTGGTGGCATCAGGGAAGGAAAGATTGGTAAATGAGGTGCCATATATAACTTATACCGGCGATAATGTACGGGTAGTGGTATCAGACGTTGGTATTTTTGAGAAAGCCAGCGATAGCAAAACTCTCATCTTGACTGGGTATGTTCCCTTTGACCCAAACCAAAAAGAGGCAGAGGCAATTGCTGACATAAGAGGCAGGGTAGGGTGGGAACTCAATATTGCGACAAATCTGAAGCGAATTCCTTTGCCTACGGAGGAAGAACTTACCCTGCTCAGGCTCTTTGACCCCAGAGGGTATTTTGTAGGTATGTGATTCTGACATAATGTAAAGGAGGGTTAACATGGCTGTAAATAGAGTCTATCCTGACTTCGGTTCAGCAGTAGCTGATATCCCCGACGGAGCAGTCATTATGATTGGTCATTTTGCTGGCCCTGGCGGGACACCTTACTATCTTATTCAAGCATTGCGGAGGCAAGGTGCTAAAGACCTAACCATCATTGCGAATACTGCTGGGGGCATAGGACTCACCCTGGACTACGATGACCATCGCATTCTTTTTGAGAACAGGCAGGTGAAAAAGGTGATCGCCAGCTTTCCGTTTTCTACATCGGCATCGCGTCCTAGCCCTGCAGAGAAGCAGATTCTGGCTGGTGAAGTAGAGTTGGAAATTGTGCCGCAGGGTACTCTAGCCGAACGAATACGGTGTGGGGCTGCTGGCATCCCTGCTTTCTACACACCTACCGGCTATAATACGGTTGTGGCTGAGGGCAAGGAGATGCGGTCTTTCAATGGCAGGCCGTGCATTCTGGAACATGCATTGAAGGCTGATTATGCCCTTATCAGGGCTTATAAAGCTGATAAAAAGGGAAACTTAGTTTATAGAGGTACCATGAGGCAATTCAACCCTATAATGGCCATGAATGCCAGAGTTACTATTGTTGAAGCTGATGAAATAGTAGAAGCAGGCGACATCGATCCTGAGGCAGTGGTGACTCCAGGGATTTTTGTCCACCGTATTGTCCAAATCAAGGAAAATCCTGGGTTTCCTAGGCATCCAGAGCGTAACTTCTGTGTCAAGAGTGTTAATTGATGGGCTATTGCGAAGCATAGGAGGACAGCAATGAAGGAGCGACTAACTCGTGAAGTCATAGCAATGAGAGCAGCCAGAGAATTGTTCGATGGCGCGGTAGTCAATCTGGGCATAGGTATTCCTACGTTGGTGTCAAGCTTTGTTCCGGAAGGGATAGAGGTCACTTATCATACTGAGAATGGTGCTCTCGGATTTGGCCCTGTGGTCACGGCCGAGGAGTTTGCTGAAAAGGCTGATGTTGACCTGGTTAATGCTGGTGGGCAATATATTACGCCTTTGCCGGGCATGTGCTTCTTCCACCACGCCGATTCGTTTCTCATGGTGAGAGGCGGGCATATTGATATTACAATGCTAGGAGTTATTGAGGTTTCGGAAAAGGGTGACTTGGCCAATTGGATGTTTCCGGGCAGGGGTGTAGGTAATATAGGTGGAGGAATGGACCTTGCCTTCAATGCCAAAAGGGTGATCTGCCTCACGGAGCATACCACCAAAGACGGCAAGCCCAAAGTAGTCAAGCAATGCTCAATTCCATTGACTGCACCTGAATGTGTTGATCTGATAATTACTGACGTAGCTGTGCTTGAAGTAACCAGAGAAGGGCTTGTGCTGCGAGAGATTGCTCCAGGCTGGACACTTGGCGATGTGCAGGCTATTACTGAACCGCAGCTCAAGGTTGCTCCTGATTTGAAAGAGATCGAGCTCTGACCAGTGTGAAACGTCCTGTGTTTTTCGCAGAAAGACTCTGTTTTGAGCTCTTGTCCAAGGGGGTTTTTCTATGATAGGGATTATTGCTTGTGGCGCTTATATTCCCTTATGGCGACTTCCCAGAGATGCCATAGCAGCAGCATGGGGGCGGCAATCTTTGGGAGGCGAGCGAAGCGTGGCTAACAATGATGAAGACACCGTGACCATGGCTGTAGAGGCTGTATTTGATTGTTTGGCAGGTGTAAGCCGAGATACCGTTGATGGCTTATATTTTGCTTCCACCACTTCGCCTTTTCGCGAAAAGCAGTGTGCAGCATTGGCTGCTGCCGCTGCCGACTTAAAGACAGAAATTATTACCGCTGATTATAGTAATAGTCTACGCTCTAGTACTAATGCATTGAGAGCGGCTTTAGATGCGGTTAGCAGTGGCTCGGCTCGTAGTATGCTTGTTGTTGCCTCCGACTGTCGTCTGGCATACCCACGCTCTGATTATGAGCAAGGCTTTGGTGATGCTGCAGCAGCCTTTCTTATTGGAAACACCAGCACACCGATAGCTACTTTCGAGGCGCATTACTCTATTTCCAATGAGATGTACGATGTTTGGAGACTGGATAAGGATACCTATGTTCAATCTTGGGAGGACCGTTTCGTTGTTGAAAAGGGATATATCGAAAATATGCAAAAAGCTGTCTCCAGCTTGTTAAAGAAGGAAAAACTCTCGCCGGGGTCTATTAACAAGGCAATATTTTACGCACCAAATCCTCGAGTTCAACACCAACTTGCCAGGGCTTTGGGGTTTGATGTGCAGAAACAAATCCAGGATTTACTGTTCGACAGGATGGGAGTCTGTGGCTGTGCTCATGCTATGCTGATGCTAGCAGTGGCTCTAGAGGAGGCAAAGGCAGACGATATATTACTATTGGCGAGCTACGGAGATGGTAGCGATGCTTTCCTGCTGAAAGTTACCGGGGCGGCGAAATCCAAAGGCAATAAGCATGGGGTAATGGGTTACTTGTCCTCGAAAAAGCTGTTGCCTAGCTATGAAAAGTACCTCAGCTACCGGGGACTTCTAGAACCACAGCCTGGGGAGCCTTTCCGTCTTTTCCCGTCTGCTAGTGCTAGTTGGCGGGAGCGTAACTCCTCAATTCGACTTCATGGTAGCAAGTGCAAAAATTGTGGTTTGGTCACATTCCCCATACAAAGAGTATGCTACGGGTGCCAGTCTAAAGACAACTACTCGGAGGTTAGGTTGTCGGATAGGCGAGGCGCAATTTTCACGTTTTCTCTAGACAACCTAGCTGGTAGAAGCGACGACCCAGTCATACCGCAGATAGTCATTGAATCCGAAATGGACAATACCAGAATCTATTGTATGATGACAGATTGCGCCCCGAATGAAATAAAGATAGGCATGCCTGTAGAGATGACTTTCAGGAGGATATATGAAGGGGCAAGCATGTACAACTATTTTTGGAAATGCCGGCCCCCAAGGTAAGGAGCCAAGCAAATGGAAGGTATAAAAGACAGGGTTGCCATAGTCGGGATGGGCTGCACCAAGTTCGGGGAGCGCTGGGATGTTGGCCTTGATGATCTGGCGATAGAAGCCGCTTATGAGGCTTACGAGGATGCTGGTATTGATCCCAAGGATGTCCAGGCATGTTGGTTCGGTACAGTTACTGCGCCTGCCATCGGTATCGGTGGGACACATGCCGCGAACCCGCTAAAACTTGACCGTGTCCCTGTCACTCGAGTAGAGAATTGGTGCGCCACCGGCCATGAAGCTCTTCGAAATGCCTGCTTTGCTGTTGCTTCAGGCATGTATAATGTAGTGCTAGCTCTTGGTATGGAGAAGCTAAAGGATACAGGGTTTCCAGGGCTTGGTACCGGCCGAGGTATGGGGCCCGTGCTTGAAGCTAGACGAACATCACCGGGCTCGTTTGCCCTTATTGCCACAAGGTATTTTCACACTTATGGACTAAGTCCAGAGGAAGGCAAGGCAGTCATAGGCAAGATCGCAGTCAAGAATCACTATAATGGCAGCCTGTCTCCAAAAGCGCATTTTCACAACAAGATAACACTAGAGCAGGTTCTCAAAGCTCCCATTATTGCCTGGCCTTTGGGCCTCTTTGATTGTTGTGGCAATAGCGATGGCGCGGCTGCAGCCATCCTGGTGCCAGCAAAACAGGCCAAGAAGTTCAGACATGATCCAGTTTACATAAAGGGCATAGGGATGTCATTCGATTCATTGCTTCCACACACACGCCCGAAGTTCGATTGGCTCACATGGAATAGCCTGGTTGATTCTTCTCAACAGGCTTATGAGCAAGCATGTATACGCAAGCCACGTGAGGATATTGACATTGCCGTGGTTCATGATTGCTTTACCATAACCGAGCTTATTATTTATGAGAACTTCGGTTTCAGCGCTAGGGGCAGAGCTAAGGAAGATATCGAAGCAGGCTTTTTTGAGCTTGGTGGAGGTTTGCCAGTGAATACTGATGGCGGCTTGAAATGCTTTGGTCATCCAATAGGGGCGAGTGGTTTGAGGATGACCTACGAAGTATATAAGCAGATACAAGGCAAGGCGCAGTCGCCTGAGCGACAGTTGAAAGATGTGAAGCTAGGTTTATCACATACTTTTGGGGGTCCGCCTCAGGTAAGTGCTGTGGCTATATTAG
Source organism: Chloroflexota bacterium (assembly GCA_016875925.1). Taxonomy (GTDB): domain Bacteria; phylum Chloroflexota; class Dehalococcoidia; order GIF9; family UBA5629; genus VGOF01. Next base: position 10,716 of record VGOO01000030.1, on the reverse strand, counting down.
GGAGAGAAACAGGGTAGTCTATTCTTGTTTGCTCTGCCGGGTCGCGATTAGAAATTCAGAAAGCGGCTGTCGACAGGGAATTTGCTTTATGAGGTGACCATGCCTAAGTATTGGGAAGACTATCAACTTGGAGAGAAATTCACCACGCCGGGAAGAACTGTGAGCGAGGGCATGATAAACATAATGGTTGGCCTTGCTGGTTTTACCTTACCGTTGTTTTGGGACGAAGAAGCAGCAGGTAAGACTGCCTTTGGGATGAGGATTGCGCCGGGGAGACTTACCCTTCTTTTCATGGGTGGGCTTGAGGAGCAATGCGGCTTCTGGGAAGAGGAGACAATGATTGCCCTGGTCGGAATAGATAAGGTGAGGATAACTAGTCCTCTAAGACCTGGAGATACGCTGAGGGTTTACGGTGAGGTTATTGAGAAACGGGAGACCAAAAATCCTCAGAGAGGCATTATCGTTCATCGCAGCACCTGCAAGAATCAAAAGGGCGAAACTGTGGCTGAAACCGAATCAGCACATCTGGTGAAAAGGAGGGGAGGTCTTTAATTCAAGCAGGATGGCGGCAACGTTGGTAGACTATGTCTCTATTTTTCTTCCGTCCTTGTCATACTCATAAAATCCGCGGCCTGTTTTTCTCCCTAACTCCCCGGCTTTGACTTTCATGACTAGGCAGCGTGGAGGCCTGAATTGCTCTCGCATCAGCTCTCGATAGTGGGTGGTTGTGCTGGCCAGAGCCACATCCATCCCCACCATATCGCGTAGCTCGAAAGGCCCCATTCTGAATCCATAGGCCACTTTCAGTGCGGTATCTATGTCTTTTGGTTGAGCTATGCCTTCGTCGAACATGTTCAGGCTTTCGTTATACCATATCTGGAGTAGCCTATTGACAATGAACCCCGGCGAATCTTTGCATATGCCGGGTTCTTTGTTCAGCTTCTTACACAAAGCGAGCATGGTATTTAAGGTCTCTTGAGATGTTTTGTCAGTAACGATTATCTCTATGCCTCGCATAAGCTGCGGCGGGTTGAACCAATGCATCCCGATAAATCTGTCAGGGCGCTTAGTTGCCATGGCCATTTCGGTTATGCTCTGCGCCGAGGTGTTTGAAGCGAAAATAGTTTGCTCGGGACATAGTTGCTCCAGTTCTTTAAATACGTCCTTCTTTATAGCGATGTCCTCGATGATGGCTTCTATGACCAGATCGGTATCCTTGATTGTTTCAGGTAAGTCAACTGTCGTCTTGATGCGGCTGAGGATGTTACTTGCTTCATCCTGGGCCATTTTCTTGCGTTCCACACTCTCGACCAGGAATTTCCTTATCTTGTTGATGCCTGACTCTACAAGTTCAGGCTTGACATCGTGTAAATTCACCTGGTATCCGGCCTGGGCACAAACCTGGGCAATGCCATGCCCCATGGTACCAGCTCCTAACACGCCAATTGTTTTGATGTTCATTTGACCTCCGAATGTGCTACTTACCTTTGAATCGCGGCTCGCGTTTTTCCAGGAAAGCCGTTATTCCTTCCATGTGATCCTCTGTAGCAAAGCAAAGGCTGAAAGTGCTTTTTTCATAGCTTAAGCCGTCAGGCAGGTTACTATATATACCTTTGTTGATGGTCTTTTTCAATAATTTAATGACCACGGGGCTTTTGCTAGCTATCGTTCTCGCTAATTCCATTACTGTAGTCTCCAGCTTGCCAGGAGGGACTACCCTGTCTACTAGGCCGATGCGCTCAGCTTCGGCAGCATCGACTATTCTGCCCGTGTAGAGCAGTTCTTTTGCTTTCCCCCAGCCCACAAGTCGAGGCAACCTTTGTGTACCACCTCCGCCTGGGAAAATGCCTATGTTGATCTCCGGCTGTCCGAGTTTGGCGGTCTCGGAGGCGATTCGTATGTCACAGCACATGGCTATTTCGCAGCCGCCGCCGAGACAGAATCCGTTTATCATGGCTATCACTGGAACCTTGAGGTTTTCCAAATCAGTGTACAGCTGTTGACCAAGGGTGGATGCTCTAGACTCGCAGGCAATGGGGCTCATCTCTTTAAGCTCTGTTATGTCCGCCCCACCGATGAATGCTTTGTCACCAGCGCCTGTGATGATGGCCACCCTGATGGTATCATCGCTATCTATCTCGTTGAGTGCTTGACGTAGCTCTGTTCTTACCCCCTGGTTCAAGGCATTTCTCTTCTCTGGCCTGCTCACAATTATCTTGGCTATTCCATTTTCTATTGAATACAGGATGCTCTCAAAGTTCATGTCTACCTCCTGAGGGGGTGGCTAACTGTAAACGTAGAATCCTCTTCCTGTTTTCTTACCTAGCCACCCAGCGCTTACCATTTTTTGGAGAAGAAAACAGGGCATATATTCTGGCCCAAGCTTTTCGGACATAGCTTCCAGGATTTCCACTACCTTATCCACTCCAATGGTGTCGGCGAATTCAAATGGCCCCATAGGCCAGTTCACGCATGACCTCATCATTCTGTCAATATCTTCCATGGATGCCAGTTTTGTGGAAAACATCAAGGCAGCCTCGTTTACGATTGAGGCGACTACTCTATCTAGTATTAGGCCAGGGTTCTCTTCTACTGGCACAGCAGCTAGGCTAGCCTGTTTCATCAAATCCTCTAGGGATTGCATGGTCTCTTGTGAAGTCTGCAGGCCCCTGACGATTTGAACTAGGTACTTTTCCTCATGCGGGTTTTTAGTTAAGTGGAGACCTGCAACTTTCCATGGTCTGCTGATAGTCGCTGCTATTTGGGTAACCCAGGGATTTGGTGTGACGATGGCCAGTATAGCTTTTTCATGGCATTCGACATCGTATTTTCGGGCTAACTCGGTCTTTACAGTAATGTCTTCTGTGGCGGCTTCCAAAATTAGGTCTGCTTTGGCAACTTGCTTGTCGAAACTTTTACCAGGCTCAACAGTGATGACTTTGATGCTTGCCCTAGCTACAAGTTCCGCTAGTTTTGTGTCAATTTCTCCTTTACCAACTATGCAAACAATTTGTGTCTCCATGTTTAACCTCCAGACGCAGGCCATTGATATCAGGCGGCAAATACGAAAATGCTTACTGCAAAATCAGCCGGAACAGCATTTGATGGCAGATTTTGCGATCCTGGTTCTGCTTTGATGCACTCTCATAAAATATAACTGTGTGTGACCATCTGTCAAGTTGTTCGAGATGCAGAGACTTGGTATACTAAAACGATTGTATGGCCAAGCTGTGGAGAAAGCCGTTAGATCATGTTGAGAAGGCATCTGCTGCCGGTCATGTGTTTATTGACAAGCAGCGGTGCAAGGGATGTGGTTACTGTGTAGAGTTCTGCCCCCGAAAAGTCTTGCAAATGAGCAACGAGCTTAATCCGAAGGGATATTTGCTGGCAGCTGTGTTTGATGAAAGCAAGTGTTTAGCTTGTGGCTTCTGCGAGGTAATCTGCCCGGAATTTGCTATAAAAGTTACCCAAGACAGCAGGCCATCAGATTAACTGGGCGTCTAGGTTGCATGAGTGATAGTCAAGCGCTAATTGGAGAATTCTTCATTAATGGGGACGTGGCTTGTGCCGAAGGAGCCATCAGCGCTGGCTGTCGCTTTTTCGCTGGTTACCCTATCACTCCAGCTACTGAGATTGCCGAGAGGATGAGTCTGCGACTTCCTCAGGCGGATGGGACCTACATCCAGATGGAAGATGAGATTGCTTCTATTTGTGCTGTGTTGGGTGCCTCGTGGGCAGGAGTCAAGACTATGACTTCAACATCAGGCCCGGGATTTAGCCTGATGATGGAGAATATTGGATTAGGGGTGATGCTGGAGACACCATGCGTTGTAGTTGATATTCAGCGGGCGGGGCCATCCACTGGCTTGCCCACACTTGTGGGACAGCAAGATATGATGCAGGCCCGTTGGGGCTCACACGGCAGCTATGAAATAATCGCCCTGTCGCCAAGCTCTCCTCAGCATATGTTCGACCTCACAATTGAAGCCTTTAACCTCTCTGAGAAATACAGGGTTCCTGTGCTTATCATGTCGGATGAGGTCGTGGGTCATATGAGTGAGAAGGTGGTGATTCCGTATATAGACCCCAGTTTTCTTGTTGAACGGCGACGGCCAAGTGTGAGTCCAGACGAGTATCTTCCCTACCAAACGGGTGATAGCCTTGTACCTCCAATGGCTATTGCTGGCGAGGGTTATCATTTCCATGTTACTGGCCTCACACATGATGAGAGGGGATACCCCGTCATGACAGCCGATGCCCAGGATAAGCTGATTCGTCGCCTGGTGGATAAGATACGCCTCAACAAGAACGATATAATCAAGTATCGGGAGTTTCAATTGGAGGATGCCGATATCGTCGTCTGTGCCTATGGAATCACCAGCCGTATTGCCCAGTTCGCTGTGGAAATGGCCCGAAATAAAGGGATTCGGGCTGGCATGTTACAGCTAATTACAATCTGGCCTTTTGCTGATGACCGCATCAGAGAGCTTTCACAACAGGCCAAATCATTCATAGTGCCCGAGATAAACGCTGGGCAAATTGTCTTTGAGGTGGAGCGTTGCGCTGCTGACCGTGCTAAAACAGTGCTTGTACCTTGCATGGGTGGCAGTGTGCATTCTCCAGAGAGTATTCTCACAGCGATACGAGAGGCAGCACGTTGATTACAAATATAGCAGTGGACGACAAATCCATCGAGAAATATCTTCGACAAGACAGGTTACCGCATATCTGGTGTCCTGGTTGTGGCATCGGGCCGGTCATGGGCTGTTTTCTGAGGGCAATCGACCGAGCGGGGTTGGATGCGGATTCTATTTGTGTAGTCTCTGGCATAGGTTGCTCTGGTAGGGTAGCTGGCTATGTCAAGCTTGACTCTTTTCATACTACCCATGGTCGTCCTATTCCTTTTGCCAGCGGATTGAAGCTAGCAAATCCAAAGCTGAACGTGATTGTATTTTCGGGAGATGGCGATTTGGTTGCGATAGGTGGTAATCACCTGATTCATGCTGCCCGAAGAAACATAGATATGACTGTGATTTGTGTAAATAATTTCAACTACGGTATGACTGGGGGACAGGTTGGTCCTACAGCTCCTTTCGACGCCCGTACTACGACCACACCTTACGGTAATTTTGAGTCGCCGTTCAATTTGCCTTATCTATTGGCGGCTAGCGGAGCCTCTTATGTGGCTCGATGGACAGTCCTGCATTTGAGGCAACTAGAAAAAGCGATTGCTGAGGCCATGATTAAACCCGGATTTAGCTTCATAGAGGCCATTGGCCCATGCCCTGTGATCTACGGACGCATGAACAAGGAACCAGAGGGGTTGGATTCACTGCGTTATTACCAGCAGAAAAGTGTGATACGTAACGGCGCGGACCCAAGAGATGCAGGGATAGATCTGAACGGCCCAATTGTGGTTGGTAAATTTGTGGATGTGGAACGCCCTACCCTAGGGGAGTGTCTTAGCCGGGTGAATGTCAAGGCCAAGCAAAAATCGAAGATCATGACTGATACATAGGGTATAGACCAATATGTGCTTAAACACACGTCTGAAAGAGCAATGCGCAGGAAAGAGATTAGAATAGCGGGTTTCGGTGGCCAGGGCATTGTGTTGTCTGGCTCGATAGTAGGCAAGGCTGCCTCTATATATGATGGTAAGTTCGCGGTGCTCACGCAAAGCTACGGCCCGGAGTCGCGTGGTGGTGCATGTCGCGCTGAGGTTGTAATAAGCGAGTCCCCAATAGATTATCCCTATGTGATTGACCCTCAAGTGCAGGTGATATTGTCCCAGGAGGCGTACAGAGAATATGGTCAAGTCGGGCAGCCTGACACATTGGTAATGGTTGATTCCGACCTGGTTAACTTTGATCGCTTTGTCAATCCAATGCCACTTCGCATACCAGCTAGCAGAATGGCTCAGGAGCTAGGGCGGCCTGTTGTAGCCAATATCATCGTCCTCGGATTTCTGGCAGCTAAGAGCGACATCGTGTCCTATAAAGCGCTGAGGAAAGCCATATTGGATTCGATACCTCGGGGGACCGAGGACCTTAATATGAAGGCCTTCGAAATGGGATATAAGTATGACAGCGAGCATACAAATGGCAGTTGACGCTGTTGTTTTCCCCAGTGCTGCTATCGTTGGCAACAATATCTTTGCTGTACAGACAGCGCTCAGCCTGGCCCAAATGGGGATTGATGTCAAGCTGGTTACGGACTCACTTTCCTTTGGCTGCAATGATGCCACTGCAGAAACATCAGTTGAGTTACCTCCGGATCAGCGCTATTTTTGGCCACTTCTGCTGAGGACCGTGAGCCATCCGCTGGTGACATTGTATACTGGCGCGCAAGTTGAATCCGTGAAGAAAAATGACAATGGTTTTACACTGGATGTTTTGCAGCGTCCCAGATTTGTGCAAGCTGACTTATGCACTGGCTGTGGTCGTTGCCAGGCTGAGTGTTCAGTCAGATTGACTACACTGGTAAACGGCCAGAAGATCAAACATGGAGCTATCCACAAGCCTCTCCTGGCACCAAAGGCTGTCCCCTCGGCCTATGTTATCGATAAGAACGGCATGGCCCCTTGCCGTGTGGAATGTCCGCTAGGCATCAATGTCCAGGGTTTCATCTCCCTGCTAGCAAATGACAAGACGGAGAGGGCGGCTGAGTTAATCGCTGAAGCGGCGCCACTTGGCGGCATACTGGGACGGGTTTGCAGGCACCCATGTGAGGCAAACTGCAGCCGCGGCAAACTAGATACGCCCGTGTCGATACGTGCACTTCATCGCTATGCAGCTGATGCGGCTACAGCGATTCCTGGGTGGAGAAGCGCTACTCAAGAAGCCATACGCGAGGGGCGAATAGCTATTATAGGTAGCGGTCCCGCTGGTCTGACAGCAGCATGGGAGTTGAAACGCCGTGGCTATTCACCTGTAGTATTTGAATCTCACAGTGTCGTCGGTGGTATGCTAGCTACGGGTATTCCCCGTTTTCGTCTCCCTCGAGAGGTACGTGAGAAGGAAATCGAGGCCATTAGAAGTCTAGGCATAGATATCAGAGCTGGCATAACAGTAGGACGTGATATTACATTTACCTATCTTAGGGAACGTGGCTTCAAGGCCTTTTTTCTGGCTATCGGCGCGCTGCGGAACAATAGGCTCAATATACCAGGAGAAGAGCTTGACGGTGTCGTGGACTGTATGTCGCTGCTGTTGACCTTGAATTTGAAGGTTGATACCTTCGTAGGTGCTAATGTTGTCATCATCGGCGACGGCAACAGTGCTATTGATTCAGCGCGAGCTGTTATCAGGTGGAATAAAGCCGCAGTCAAGATACTAAGTTGGACAGTCCCCGAAGAATTGACTGCTGCTGAGGAAGAAGTAGAAGAGGCCATTATGGAGGGGGTAACCATAGAGTATCAAGCTATGCCGGTAGAGATTTTGGGTGAGGGTGGAAGGGTTACAGGTGTGCGCTGCCGGAAGACAGAGTTGACCAACGAGATTATGCCCAATGGCAGGCATAGGCCAAGGCCGATACCTGAGACTGACTTCGTCATAGAGGCTGACCATGTTGTTGTAGCTATCGGCCAGTCTCCAGATGCCTCCCAGCTAGGCATAGATGGCCTATCGCTCAGGAAAGGCACTGGGGTTATCAAGGTTAACCCCTTGACGCTTGAGACAAGTATCCCTGGTGTTTTTGCCGGTGGTGACTGCGTGACAGGACCTAATAATGTTGTAGAGGCTATGGCGGCAGGACTGAGGGCAGCAGAATCTATAGACAGGTATCTGCAAAAACGCGACCTTGCTATCGGACGTACCCTCGAGCCCGAAGCAGTTGCCGAGGTCGATATTGAATCCATCGAGGCTATACCTCATGTGCGGGCAACGATGCCTGCCATTTCACTCCAGGACAGGGTCAGCGGTTTTGAGGAGACTACGACTGGCTTATCGGCGGAAGCGGCTCTTCAGGAGGCACAGCGTTGCCTCAATTGTGCCATGTGCAGCCAGTGCTTGGAATGTGTAGCAGCGTGTCAGTTGGATGCCGTTTCCCATGACGATGTTGCTAAATGCACGGAGATCGGAGCGCAGACGGTAATCAGATTCATCGATGATAACCCAGCACAGGCTGCTCAAGCGACGAAATGCGCCTGGAGCACCACGCAAGATGGTATTACTATAGTTCATCCTCAGCCCGAGCAGGAGATAACTGCCCAGCTTAATAGATCAACTGCCGTGGCTGTGAGAACTGCTCTGAAAATCAAGCCCAAACTGGCCACTATGACTGAGCCAAAAGAGGCCGATGCTAGACTTCTTTCCCCTGACGTAGCCTTGTCTTCTAGTGTTACTGGTGATGCAGTCATAGGTGTCTTTTTGTGTTGTTGTGGTGATAGTATTAGTTCCGTGATCGATTTTTCAGAGATTGCCAAGCATCTGGCATCTTTGCCTTCTGTTGCCTTTATTATGGAGATGCCACAGGCTTGCACCGCCGAGGGAGCCTCTTTTATAGCTCAAAAAGCTGTTGATGCATCATTGACTGGCCTGGTTGTTGCAAGCTGTAGATGTTGCAATCTTGGGCAGGTATGCTATAGCTGCACCGATAGGCGAGCAATGTGTCTGCGGAATCTGAGGGAATTCTTTGCAGTGGATAGCAATGTACAATTGGAGTTTGTCAATATACGGGAGCAGTGTGCCTGGGTGCACAGCGATGACCGGAATGGCGCTACACAAAAGGCTTTGCGTATGGTCTCTGCTGCTGTCAGCACAGCAGCGTGTGCTTTGCCGGCTAGTCGTAGCAGGAATGACATATTGCCTAGTGCCCTCATAATTGGTGGCGGAGTTACCAACATTGTTGCGGCGAAGGCGCTCGTATCTCAGGGTTATGGAGTAGAGGTTTTGACGCGGCAGCCATCGAGGCTACAGAGGCAGGGTTCTTTGTTGCTGGCTTCTCTTGGGCTTTCAGAGCTTACAAAAGCAGATATTGCAGCCCGACCCTGGCCCAGCAGCCTGGCACTGCGTGGTGTACCGGGAAAGTATGAGGCTTTGCTTGGAGGTAATCAACCTGGTGACAAAGTGACTGTGGGCGCAGTGATGATCGATATTGAAGGATTAAATAAGAAGCCATCCTGCATGGTTAATTCAAACTCCGGAGAGTTGCTCAGCCGCCTCATGTCGCGGTTGCGTAAAATGGACATTTCTGCTGGTGTCCGTAGTGACCTTTTGCGAGAAGTTACGCTTAGGGAAACGGCTGGACTGTTCTTGTTGTCGCTTGACGCGGATAGTTCGCTTGAGGGACAGGTGATGCGTGGACTTACCGCTGCCGCGCGTGTTTCTTCGTATTTAAGCCAGGGCAGTGTCACCTCGCGAGCAATGGCGGTCGATATCGATGCCAAAAACTGTCGTGGCTGTGGGGATTGTGCAGTAATATGTCCTTACATCGAAATGAGAGCGCGGGAAAGTGGAGTCCCTTATGCCTTTGTGGATAAAGCTTTGTGTTACGGTTGTGGGATGTGTGTTAGCAGCTGCGACACAGGCGCCATAATTCAACAATCTCAAAGTGATAAGCATATTGAACTTGTTCTAAGGTCGCTGCTTTCTAGGGAACAGGCATCCGATATGTTGGGAACAAAGAAGTTAGCCCCTGATGTGCTGGTATTTGCTTGCAATTGGGATGGGTGGAGCTGTTTGGAGGCAGCATCTTACATGGAGCTGTCCTATCCTGCTTCAGTAAAAGTTGTCCGAATACGTTGTCTTTCCCGTCTTCACGCCGGGCTGATACTCAAGGCCTTTGAGCTGGGTGCGGAGGGGGTAATGCTTCTGGGGTGTGGGCCAGGAAAGTGCCACTTTGAGAGCGATAGTGGTTGCGTGCTTGCTGAGTATGAAAAAGCCCAGCAGATGCTGGAGCTGTTCGGGATGCCAAAAGAGCGGTTGACTCTGAGTCAATTACCGGCTTTTGATGGCTATGGATTTGTAGAGCAGGTTGCTAAACTAGTTCGGGGACTTAGAAAACATTCTGTCAAAAGAGCTGCTGTGGCTGCAAGCTCTCGGTCACGCCGTGTTGCCGCAGTCAATACTAAACAGTAGCCGCATCTTGCATATTGCATTTGCTTAGATGATTGATTTGCCAAAGGTCATTAAAGAAACGGGGATACGTCTCTGCCTAGATTGTGGGAAGTGCACCGTAGTTTGCCCTGTAGCCAAGTATGACCATGATTTTAATCCTCGTCTCATCGTGCAGGGGGCTTTGAGGCGTAACGGGTTGGGTCCTGTTGATGCTGCAGTATGGTCTTGCCTGAGTTGCAATATGTGTATGGAGCGGTGTAACTACAATGTGAAGTACACAGATTTCATAAGGTCATTGCGATACAAGGCTGTTGAGGAAGGGGCTGAGCTTCAGTATACCCACGGTGGCATAATGCAGACGGCCATGCACATCACTGGTGACAGAAATACCAAGGCAAAGCACCTAGGTTGGCTTCCCGAAGATATAAAGGTCGACAAGCAGAGCGATACTGCCTTTTTTGTAGGGTGCACTCCATATTTTGATGTTGTGTTCAGTGACCTGGGTGCGAATACGATTGAGGGGACAAAGGGAGCGTTGATGCTGTTGAACCGTGCCCAGATACCGTTCAGGTTGTTGGATAGTGAACGCTGCTGTGGCCGTGACCTGTTGCTGATAGGCGACCTGAAAGGTTTCCTGGCTCTGGCAAATGCCAACGCACAT
>VGOO01000029.1 GCA_016875925.1 Chloroflexota bacterium | reverse complement strand
GGGCCAGCGCCTATGTCACCGGCGATGGCGCCAAGCTAAAACAAGACCTGGGTCTGGTCTATGAATACTTCCCCAGGCTCCAGGACCTCCGCCACAATGTCGCCGGCTACCTCTCCGGCGGTGAACAACAGATGCTGGTCATCGGCAGCGCCCTGATGATACATCCCAAGCTGGTGCTGCTGGACGAGCCTTCATTGGGCTTAAGCCCCAAGCTGGTCAAAGAGATCTTCGAGATAGTCAAGCGGATAAACTCCGAAGAGAAAACTTCGATGTTGCTGGTGGAGCAGAACGTCAAAGCTGCCCTGTCAATTGCCGACTACGGCTATGTTATGGAGAACGGCAGGGTAGTCCTTGATGGCCCAGCCGACAAACTACGGGATAACGAAGACATCAAGGAATTCTACCTGGGGCTTAGCCAGGTCGGCGCCAGGAAAAGCTACCGCGAAGTCAAACATTACCGCCGACGCAAACGCTGGCTAGCCTGAACATGCCCAGACTGCGTAAATCTTCTTGCATTCGGTATGAAATTATGTTAAACTAAAGTACAGTCAACCTAAGACTATATCTCGAAAAAGTGGGGCTGGGCACCCACTTTTTTGTTGGAAGTGAATACGGGAGTAGCGGCGAGCAGAGATGAAAACTGAATTTATGGTGGCCCTAACACAGCTAGCGGCCGAAAAACATCTGCCCAAGGAAGTGGTGCTGTCTGCCATCGAGTCAGCGCTCGTCTCCGCATATAGAAAAGAGGCTTTCACCCTTAACCATGACATCGTTGCCAAAATCAATCCTAGCAACGGCGAAGTCAAGGTCTTCATTAGGAAGACGGTGGTTGAAAGTGTAGATGATCCAATTCGCGAGATCGCCATAGCGGACGCCCAGAAGTACGACCGCAACGCTCAAATTGGCGAAGTTATCAACATAGAGTCAACACCGCCAAACGCAGGCCGTATTGCCGCTCAGACTGCCAGACAGGTTATCCTTCAGCGATTGCATGAAGCTGAACACCATGCCATTTTCGAGGAGTTCACCAACAAGGAAGACGAGATCGTCACCGGTACGGTACAGCGCGTTACCCCGGAGCAAATCTATATAGACCTGGGGAAGACCGAGGCAGTTCTTCCGAGCAACGAGCAGGTTCATAACGAACGCTACCGTTCTGGGCAACGACTCAAGTTATACATCCTGGAAGTAGTAAGAACTACCAGGGGGCCGCAGATAGTAGTTTCTAGGGCTCATCGAAATTTGTTGCGGCGATTGTTCGAGCTTGAAGTGCCCGAGATTTATGGTGGCATCGTGCAGTTGAAGTCGGTAGCGCGCGAAGCAGGTCACCGCAGCAAAGTTGCCGTGGCTGCAAAGCAGGAAGGCGTTGACCCTGTGGGTTGCTGTGTCGGCTTACGTGGCATCCGCATTCAAAATATTGTTAACGAATTGAACGGCGAGAAAATCGATGTTATCGCCTGGTCCGATGACCCGGCTGTGTTTATCGCCAATGCGCTCAGTCCGGCACAGGTTTCCAGCGTGACGCTGAATGAAGCCGAGAAGACAGCGCTTGTTACAGTTCCTGATAAACAGCTTTCGCTAGCTATCGGCAAGGAAGGACAGAATGCCAGGCTGGCGGCAAAGCTAACCAGTTGGAGGATTGATATCAGGAGCGTTTCTGCTGCTGCCGAGGCAGAGAAGGCCAAGCGCGTCAAGCCGTCTGCAGTTGTGGTCGAGGAGGCTGCTCCTGAAGCTGAAGAACAAGCTCCAGAGCTTGTTGCTGTGGGAGAGGCACTAATGCCAGAGCCAACGGTGGAGCTTGAGCCAATTACCGAGGAAGAGGAACTCGAAGAAGTGGGCGCAGCAGCTACCGATGAGCTTGAACTTGTTCTGGCTTCAGAAGCTACTACAGCACAAACTGCAGGGTCAGCGCAAATTCGTTTTGCTGAAGACATACTGCCAGGCAGGGCAGCAAAAGCTAAGGATAAGAAAAGCGCCAGGGAGGCAGAGGTTAAAGTAGCCAAGGGCAAACCCAAGAAGGCCAGACCGAGGCGGGAAGAATATCTGGATGAAGACGAGCTTGTATAGCAATACTAAACAGCAACCAGCGCGTCGGAAGCATATACCGCAGCGTACCTGCGTGGCCTGTCGCGGGACTAAGGCGAATAGGGAATTAATCCGCCTGGTTAATAATGCTGGTACTGTGGAGATAGACCCCCAGCGCAAGAAGCAAGGCAGGGGGGCTTATTTGTGTCCTTTTGCTCAGTGCTGGGAATCAGGCTTGAAGGGCAACTATCTGGAACACGCATTGCGCACCAAGCTAACTCCTGAAGTGCGTCATACGTTGGCAGAGTTTGGCAAAAGCTTGCCCGAAAGGTAAAGAAAGCAACATGGCTGACAAGTCAGAGATATCAGACAAAGAAACCAAGAACAGCCAACAGGCATCAGATGCCGCAATTAAGCTAACGCTGCCGGCAGCCTTGACTGTGAAACAACTGGCTGATCTTATGGGTATCAGTGCCATAGATGTTATCAAACAGCTTATGCGGCACGGGGTTATGGCCAATATCAACCAAGCTATTGACTTCGACACTGCGGCAATCATAGCCAAAGTCTACGGCTTCGAGGCCGGGAAGCAATCTGTGACAGCACAGGCCAAGCCATCTGTGGTAACTCGGGGCACCGGTAAGCTCTATCCAAGACCGCCGGTGATAACCATAATGGGTCATGTTGACCATGGTAAGACCAGCCTTCTTGACGCTATCCGGCAGAGCAACATAATCGCCAGTGAAGCGGGTGCCATAACCCAACATATCGGAGCTTATCAGGTCGAGGTAAACGGCAGAAAAATAACCTTTCTGGATACGCCCGGCCATGAAGCCTTTACTGCCATGAGGGCACGTGGCGCCCGTTCTACCGATATTGCTATCCTTTTGGTTGCCGCTGATGACGGCGTGATGCCCCAGACTATAGAGGCCATGAACCACGCCCGGGCCGCAGAGGTGCCGATAGTTGTAGCCATCAACAAGATCGACAAGCCCAACGCTAACCTTGATAGAGTGAAGCAGCAATTGGCCGATTTGGGGCTGCTCATTGAAGAATGGGGGGGCGATATTATATGCGTTCCGATATCAGCTAAGAAGAAGCAAGGCATTGATGAACTACTGGAGAACCTCCTGCTGCTAGCTGATATCCTGGAGCTCAAAGCGGAGGTAGATTGCCCGGCGCAGGGTGTAGTAATCGAAGCTAAACTTGACAAGACCAAGGGCCCCTTGGCTACGTTGCTGGTACAGAAGGGCACTCTCAAGATAGGCGACGCGCTGGTAATAGGAGATACCCGAGGCAAAGTCAAGGCTATGTTCAGTGGCACAGGAAAACAACTTAAGAAAGCTGGACCGGCGACCCCTGTAGAAATCCTGGGCTTGAATGCCCCCCCGCAGGCAGGGCATATATTTGAAGTTGTTGCAACTGAACGTGAGGCAAAGGCTCTCCTTCAGAAACACGAGGCTACCCAGTACGGTGTTGCCACAGCTGGCAGAACCCTTACGCTGAGCGATCTCTCCAGCCAGATAAGCGCCGGAAGCATCAAGGACCTTAACATAGTACTGAAAACGGACGTTCAGGGCAGCATTGAGCCGATAAAAGATTCACTGGAGAAATTGTCTGACGAAAAGGTAAGAGTTGGGGTAATACACTCTGGAACTGGCAGCATTACTGAAAGCGACGTGCTGCTGGCGATGGCCTCCAAAGGAATAATCGTCGGATTCAATTCTCGCCCGGAACCTGGAGCACAGCGACTGGCAGAAGTAGAAGGCGTCAGCATCCGTCACTACAACGTCATTTATGATGTTGTCAACGATGTAGAGAAGGCACTCAAGGGTATGCTCGAACCGGTCATCACTGAGGTTGTTGATGGACAGGCCGAGGTGATAGCTATATTTGAATCGGCTAAGAAGGTGAAGATCGCTGGCGTTATGGTTAGGGAAGGCAAGGTGAGGCGAGACTCCATGGTTCGAGTTATACGCCAGGGCGAAGTAATCCGCGAATCCCGTGTCCATAGCTTGAGACGCTTTAAGGAAGATGTAAAGGAGGTGGCTACTGGCATGGAGTGTGGCGTTAAGATAGAGCATTTCTCGGATTTCCAGGTCGGAGACATCTTGCAGTTTTACCGACAGGAAAAAGTCGCCTGACCCTTACCCGTACATAAACAACCTCCCAAGTCCTCCACATCATACTTCACACATCGTCTTGTATTGCGAGGTGAAAGAGATGACCAGACGTACTGAACGTATAAGCAGCCTCATCAAAAAGGAAATAAGCGATTTGCTGCTGGAACAAGTCAATGACCCGCGTCTTTCCGGTTTTATCTCAGTGACTGAGGTTTGGACCTCCAATGACCTTATGAATGCCAAGATTTACATCAGCACCCTGGGTGGTGAAGCGAGCAAGGGCGAAATACTGGAAGGATTCAATGCCGCCTCCGGCTTTCTTCGTCGGGAACTGGGGAGTCGCCTGAGGTTGAGACAAATACCCCACCTCAGCTTCCACTTCGACGATTCGATAGAGAAGGGCGCTAGGATTTTGGGATTGATCGAACAGGTCACGTCAGACGATGCCGAGAACGAGGGCCAGCATTAACGGCATTCTAAGCATCAACAAGCCTGAAGGAATTACATCGTTCAAAGTAATATCCTGGCTTAAACGTCTGACAGGGGAAAAACGAATCGGGCATGCCGGTACACTTGACCCCTTGGCCACAGGAGTTTTGCCGTGCTGCCTGGGACAGGCAACACGCATCATCCAATTCATCACAGATGCTTCCAAAACCTACCTTGCAAAGATTAAGCTCGGTATAGCCACAGACACCTTTGATAGAGAAGGACATATTACGCACCGCGGCGATACAAGTAACATCACGATTGCTCGTATAGAGGAGATACTTACTGAGTTTCAGGGATTCATAGAGCAAAGGCCTCCCACTTACAGCGCACTAAAGCACAAAGGCAAGAGGTATTATGAGTTGGCACGAGCTGGCCTGCCGGTAAACCCCAGGCCAAGACAAGTGGAAATCAGTAGGGTCGAACTTGTCAGCTACCAAACCAACCTCGTTACTGTCGAGATTGAATGCAGCAAGGGCACTTATATACGTTCACTGGCTGACGACCTGGGGTTGAAGCTGGGCTGCTATGCTCACCTGGAAAACCTATCCCGCCTGAGATGCGGAACCTTTTGTATAGAAGACGCCCTAACACTAGAACAAATTGAGAATGCTGCCTGCCAAGGGTCATTAGAAGCTCTCTTGCTACCGACCGACCATCCGCTATTGGACTTGCCGGCTGTTATTGTAGATAAGCAAAGAGAATTAGCAATAGCCAATGGGCAATCGATATTGTTGGATGCAAAGCACCTGGGCGTATATAAACATTGCAGAGCTTACAGCTTAGACGGTAAATTTGTTGCTGTGCTCCGTTTTGTGTCAGAGACAGGTTGCTGGCATCCAAAAAGGGTTTTCATCTTGCCGGCTGACTGCGATTCAGGGGGCTCTGAAGGCTTGACAGCCAATATATAATAGGTATGATTCAAACCTGAAGAAAGGAGGATGGAACGGTGGCACAGGCTTATTGTTTCAAGTGTCGGAAGAAGGTAGAAATCAAGAATCCCCAGAGCGTGACCCTTAAGAATAAGCGGCCCGCAACCAAGGGCGCTTGTCCTAATTGTGGAACTAAGATATTCCGGATCGGCAAGGGCTAATCCGAAACCTGCCACGTCTTGAACGCTGGGGCTATTTCCTTACCTTCTCTATCAGAAGTAAGGGATGGCTTTCCAGAATCTTCTGACACTCCTGCTCACTGAGTCCGGCGTGTCTGGCGATGTTCCATGCCTGAGATTGAGTCAGCAAATCAGTCTCGCTATGAGCGTCGGAGTTGACCAAGAGTTTGGCCTTTGCCTTCTGGCTCGTCAGCGCCACATGGCCATTCGTGCTCGAATGCCCTCTTCGAGCGGTAAGCTCGAGAAAGATGCCATTCTGGGCTGCTAATAAGGCTTCATCTGGAGTTATCAATCCCGGGTGAGCCAGGATATCAACAAAAGGCGATTGCAAAGCAGCGAGATTGGTGCCTTTTTCTACTGGTTCCACGGGAGTTTCTCCGTGCACCACCACTAGCCAGGCACCCAACTCCTTAGCCTTCTGGGCGGTTTCAGAAATCGATTGAGGTGGCAAGTGGGTCAACTCCACGCCCGGAATAGCTAAAATATCCCAGTAGGCTCTGGCCAGGGCGCAATCATCACTTATCTCCTTGATTACCCTCTCCAGAGAGCCAAGGGCTACATGGTCAGTAATGGCAATAGCAGAGTAGCCGTTGACAATGGCGCGGCGAATTAGCTCAATCGGTGACAAAACGCCATCGCTGTGAAAGCTATGAGTATGAAAATCAAATAACACTTCTCCCAAAATACCACAAGCGACTTGCATTAGACAAGCGTAACTGCAATAATCAAGAGTTAGTTTTTATGACAAAGAGAGTTCTATGGCAAAAAGAGTTGTAAGGAAAATTTTGGTCCCGCTTGATGGCTCTAAGACTGCCGAGAGTGTACTACCTTACGTTAAATATCTGGCCAAACGCTTTGGCGCAGAGGTTGAAGTTTTAGGGGTAGGCATCGGCAGGAAGAGCCGCCGCGTCAATCGGCTTCTGGATGACTATGTAGAAAGCACTACAGCGAATTTGCGTGACGAGAACTTAGAAGCCACCCCAGTCATTGTCTACGGCAGCGCAGCGGACAAAATCCTCAGTTACAGCAAGCAGAACGATATCGACTTGATTATCATGGCCACGCATGGTCGAAGCGGTGTTACCCGCTGGTGGATAGGAAGTGTGGCCGAGAAGATAGTCAGCCAGGTGATGACTCCCGTGCTGCTCATTCCTAGTATGAAGCAAAAAACCAGGAAAGCAAAAGGCGGTGATATTTCCATTTCCAAAATCCTTGTCCCCTTGGATGGCTCTGATACCGGCCAGGCAGCCCTGGGTCACGTTGAGCTAGTCGCCAGGGAGACAAACGCTGCGGTTCATCTGATTCAGGTCATTTCACCACCGGGGGCAATGGAAACCAGCGCATTCGGCAGCGCTGAGTGGGATAATTTTTTAAAGGTGATGCAGGATGCTGCCAACGACTATCTTGGGGGCATTATCGACAGCTTGAAAGCCGGGGGAATCACAGCAAAGCATCACATTGTTGTGGGCAACCCTGCCAATGAGGTCATCAAATTTGCCGAAAAGGGCAAAGTTGATTTAATAGCCATGTCAACTCATGGCCGGACCGGCATTGCACGGTGGGTGATAGGAAGCGTAGCGGATAAAGTATTACATGGGGCAAGGAAGCCGATGTGGTTGGTACGGCCACCTAAAGCGTGCATCATAAAACCCAAGAATTCAGGACAAAGGATTAGTAGATAGACCAATCCCCTAGAAGGAGAAGCAATCATGGGCAAAATCAACGTCGCAATCATAGGTGTCGGGAACTGCGCCTCATCACTGGTGCAGGGTGTACAGTTCTACAGGAAAGCAAAAGAGGATGAATTCATTCCTGGCCTGATGCATGTCAACCTCGGTGGCTACCACGTGAGCGATATCAACTTCGTAGCTGCTTTTGATGTGGACAAAAACAAAGTAGGCAAGGACATTGCCGAAGCGATATTCACTGCGCCCAATAATACATTCAAATTCAGCGATGTCCCCAATACCGGAGTCAAGGTAGCCCGAGGCATGACTCACGATGGCTTAGGCAAGTACTTATCGCAGGTCATTACCAAGGCACCGGGACCTACAGCTAATATAGTGGGCATACTGAATGAGACCAAGACTGACGTGGTAATCAATTTTCTGCCAGTTGGTAGCGAAGAGGCCACCAAGTGGTATATAGAGCAGGTGTTAGCAGCAAGATGCGGACTGGTAAACTGCATACCTGTGTTCATCGCCCGCGAACCATACTGGTATAACCGCTTTTCTGAATCTGGGTTGCCCGTCGTCGGCGATGACATAAAATCCCAGGTAGGCGCCACCATTACACATCGTGTGCTGACCAGATTGTTCCGCGAACGTGGGGTCAAATTGGAGAGAACCTACCAGCTTAACTTTGGAGGCAACACCGACTTTTATAATATGCTGGAGCGCGAACGTCTGGAATCGAAGAAGATTTCCAAGACTAATGCCGTAACTTCGCAACTGGATTATGAGCTTCCTCCAGACGATATTCACGTTGGCCCTAGTGATTATGTTCCCTGGTTGGACGACCGTAAATACTGCTATATCAGGATGGAAGGCCGTACCTTTGGCGATGTTCCGCTGAATCTAGAAATGAAGCTAGAGGTGTGGGATAGTCCTAATTCTGCAGGCGTAGTTATCGATGCTATTAGATGCTGCAAGCTGGCAAGGGACAGGGGAATAGGCGGCACCATTGTTGCGCCCAGTGCTTACTTTATGAAATCGCCACCCATCCAGTACTCGGATGACGAGGCTCGCAGGCGCGTCGAAGAGTTCATCACTGGCCTGGAGCAACAAGGCCCCATTAGCCTCCCTGACGTGCCCAGGGAAAAGCCGGTTAAAGCCAAGAAAAATTCGGCAGAACAAGAAGACTGATAGGTCTTCAAGATTGAAGACAATAAGACTGTGAAGATCGGATTGGTCTGTCCCTATGATTATTCGTTTCCGGGCGGGGTATCCAACCACGTCTCCTATCTAGCACACTATTTCATTCAGTGGGGGCACGAAGCGAAGATACTGGCCCCGTCCCTGAAGAAGGACACCCATTACTTTGAGGAACAGGTCACTGCCGTAGGACGTCCCTTCCCCATACCCTTTGGCGGTTCGCAAGCCCGTATTCCGGTATCTCCCTGGCTGCCTCTCCAGATAGGTAGCATCTTGGATCGCGAACGCTTTGACATACTCCACCTTCACGAACCTTTCACTCCTATGCTCTCCGTCAGTTCTCTACTTAAATCTAATTGTATCAACGTCGGTACCTTCCATGCTTGCTACAACAAGGCTAGAGTTTACTGGTTGGGCAAGCCGGTTTTCAGGAGATGGTTACCCCGATTGCATGGCAAGATAGCCGTCTCCAGACCTGCGTTGCAATACGTTAGCCTCCACTTGCCCGGCGAATATCGTATAATTCCCAACGGCACCAATACCGATTTTTTCACGCCGAGCGGCCCCATTCGTCAGGAGTTCGCAGACGGAAAGCTCAATATCCTCTTCGTGGGTCGCATGGAAAAACGTAAAGGCCTGGGTTATCTCATCGGCGCCTGCGCTAAAATCAAGAGGACTTTTAAGGATTTCCGTCTTATTGTAGTCGGTCCAAGCACCAGGCTACGTCGTGTGTATCAGAAGATGGCAGAAGACTTGGAACTCCCTGATGTGGTATTCACCAGCTTTGTTCCCAACTCAGAGCTACCTGAATACTACCGTACTGCAGATATCTTCTGCGCTCCAGCTACCGGCGGTGAGAGCTTCGGAATAGTGCTGCTCGAGGCTATGGCCAGCGGGAAGCCAATAGTAGCAACAGATATAGAAGGATATGCCAGCGTCCTATCTTCTGGTGAAGAAGGGCTATTGGTGCCACCAAAAGACGAAAAGGCACTGGCTGATGCGCTGGCATCACTGCTCAAGGACGGCACGGCACGCCAACAGATGGGAACAAAAGGCAGGGCAAAGGCTGAGAAATATAGCTGGGAGAACATCGCCCGCCAGGTGATGGATTACTATAACGATTTGCTGCAATAGTAACGAGAAGGATAGATGGCCACCTTACCAGAGTTAAGGAAAAGCGCCGCCCGCAGGCTCACTAGCCCCTTCATGACCATGCTGAGCAAGAGCCCGGTAACGCCAGATGCGCTAACATGGATTGGCTTGGCTATAAACATCATCGCCGCCTGGGTCATTGCTACGGGCCGCCTGATTATCGGCGGCATACTGGTGCTGGTGGCTGGCTTATTTGATATACTCGATGGAGCGCTGGCCAGATTTACCAAAAAGACCACGATTTTCGGCGGTTTGCTGGATTCCACATTCGACCGTCTTTCAGAAGCAGCTATATTTATCGGCCTTTTAATACTCTACGCGCCGACTGGCGATGCCCTAATGGTGGCAATGATCTTCTTAGCTATGGTTGGCTCATTTGTTACCAGCTATATTAGAGCTAGGGCCGAAGGTCTGGGACTTGCTTGCAGCATAGGCTTGTTTACCAGGGCAGAGAGAGTTATAATACTATGCTTGGGATTGTTCTTTGACCAGATACTCATAGCACTGGCGATTTTGGTTGTGCTCTCTTTTGTTACCGTAGGACAGAGGCTGTTTCATGTGTGGTCACAGACGAGAACCAAAAAGCAATAAAAGGGGAGTGAACGATTATGAACGACAAGACCTTTGAGTGGAGCTTCACAGCACTCAGCATCATCGCCGTCCTGTGGATGATAGTCGGCAGTATTTTCACCGTCCTGGGCATATTATGGTCAATAATCCTGGGGCTAGTGGTATGGATTGTGGGGGGAGGCGCTCTGCTCTACTTCTGGGGCAAAGACTATATATCCCGCATGTAAGGTCCCAAGGCTCTGCCACACAATTAATATTACCTTGATAGTTCTCGAATCGAACGAGTAATCATGTCTGTAACAGCGGTTATTGGCGCCCAATGGGGAGATGAGGGCAAAGGGAAGATAGTCGACCTCCTGGCGCAGAGAGCCAAGGCGGTAGTCCGATTCTCCGGTGGCGACAATGCCGGACACACTATTGTCAACCCCCAGGGAGAATTCAGGCTCCACCTGGTTCCATCAGGCATTTTCTACCCTGAGACAGTCTGTATCATAGGCAATGGCGTGGTGGTCAATCCCGCAGTGCTACTTGCCGAGACTGATGACCTTAACAAGCACAATGTGGACACCAATCACCTTTTTATCAGCGACCGGGCGAACTTGATTATGCCCTATCATATCGTTCTAGACGGATTGGAGGAGAAAAGGCGAGGCAAAGGAGCTTTGGGCACCACAGGCAAGGGCATCGGCCCTGCATTTACCGACAAGACAGCTCGCCTTGGCATACGTGCTTGTGACCTGTTGAACAGGGAACAATTCCGCTCTCGGCTCAGTACCATACTCGAATTGAAGAATGCACTACTCACTAAGATATATGACGCTCCACCACTATCAGAAGAGGAGATATTTCAGCAGTACTGCGCTTACGGGGAAAGGCTTGCTCCTTTTATTACTGATACCAGCGCGATGCTTCGCCAGATGTTATCCCGAAAGCAACCGATATTGCTCGAAGGCGCCCAGGGAACTCTACTTGACCCCGATTGGGGCACCTATCCTTACGTCACCTCCTCTTCGCCCTTAGCTGCCAGCGCTGCCTTAGGATGCGGCATAAGTCTCAAGGACATTGACTACATCGTGGGCGTATTCAAGGCATATACCACACGTGTAGGCGGCGGCCCCATGCCTACTGAGCTAAAAGATGCAACTGGAGACTTTATCAGAGAACGGGCTCACGAGTACGGCGCCACTACGGGTAGACCCAGACGCTGCGGCTGGTTCGATGCTGTAGCCGGCAAATTCAGTGTTCAGCTAAACGGCTTTACCGATATAGCCCTGACTCGACTAGATGTTCTGGACGTCCTTGACACAATCAAAATATGCACCGCTTATCAACTCGATGGCGAAACTATAAAGCACTTCCCCAGCGACGTGTCCATCCTGGAGAAGTGCCAGCCTGTCTATGAGGAGTTGCCCGGCTGGAAGTCAGCCACAAACGATTTCCATCATCTCAAACAACTGCCCACTCAAGCTCGCCGCTATATATCATGGCTTGAGGAGCTCATCTCCTGCCCCATTAGCCTCATCTCTGTAGGCGCCGAACGTGAGCGTGCCATAGAGGCCAGGCGAATAGGCTGAGCAACAAAAAAACAGCCACAAGGGCCAAGCTAAGGTACTGTGGAAATACCCCTAACGCCGTCACTAAATCGGCAGGTCAATCTTGTAGTTCTTCAGCGCTTGCTCGATGGTAGCTTTTGACTTATCGTCAGGCTCAGTGAGCGGCAGGCGAGGTTTGCCCACTGAGAAACCCAAGTGGTTCAGGGCGTATTTTATGGGAATAGGGTTGGATACAATAAACAAGGCACTCACCAAAGGCAACAATCTGTGATGATAGTCAGCCGCCTCCTTGATGTCACCCTTGAGAAAGTCCTCAATCATCTTTTTCATCTGCTTGCCAACCAGGTGAGAAGCCACGCTGATTACACCATGTCCTCCCAGACAGAGTACAGGATAGGTATCGCCGTCATTGCCGCTGTAGACCAGGAAATCCGACCTGACCCCCTTGATGACTTTCGCTATCTGTTCAAAGTTAGCGCTAGCCTCTTTAATGCCCACGATGTTGTCGATCTGGCTGAGCTTGATAGCTGTCTCAGCGGCTAGGTTCGTCACTGTACGCGTCGGGACATTGTAGACTATGCACGGTAGCTTCGTTGCCTTAGCCACTACTTTGAAGTGCTCAAACAATCCATCTTGGGTAGGCCGGTTGTAGTAAGGCACTACCAACATACAGGCATCGACGCCTGTCCTCTCCGCATCTTTAGTCAGCTCTATGCTCTCCGCAGTGCTGTAGTTACCTGTGCCGGCAATAACAGTGCCCCTATCACCAACAACTGACTTCACCTCTGAAAAAAGCTTCAACTTCTCTTGATGGCTGAGAGTAGGACACTCTCCTGTGGAACCAGCTAATACCACACCATCGCTGCCGGAATCGAGAAGTGCTTTAACCAGTTTCTTTGCCTGAGCATAGTCCACGTCACCTTTTGCGTTAAAAGGGGTGACCATTGCAGTTAGCAAGCGACCGAATTTCTTCATCATCAGCCTCCTTCTGCCTCTAGCTCTTCGGCTTGACCCAATTCCGTCTTATTGACTCTTCAGCAATCTGGACCGCATTGAGTGCGGCGCCTTTACGTACGTTATCAGCTACCACCCACATCACCAAACCCCTCGGATGAGAAGCATCAGCCCTGATACGTCCTATGAACACGTCATCTGTGCCTGCAGCCAGCCAGGGAATGGGGTAGAGGCTGACACTCGGGTCGTCAAGCACCTTAATGCCAGGAGCACGAGCCAGGATACGCCTGGCTTCATCAGCAGTCATGGGGTCGGTGAATTCCACGTTCACTGCCTCGCTATGGCCTATAAAAACAGGCACCCTGACACAAGTTGCCGATATGGCAATATCGTCGGCATGCATTATCTTGCGAGTTTCCTCCACCATCTTCCACTCTTCCTTGGTATAGCCACTATCCAGAAAGACATCGATTTCAGGCAGCAGGTTGAAGGCGATCTGGTGAGGATAAACATGGGGAACTATGTTCTGCCCTTCCAATGCCAGCTTGGCCTGGGTGGTCAATTCCTCCATCGCCGCTGAACCAGTACCAGAAACCGATTGATAGGTGGAAACCACGATTCTCTTGATGGGATTGACCTTGTGCAACGGGTAGAGCGCAACCACCATCTGAATAGTAGAGCAATTGGGGTTGGCAATTATGCCTTTATGCCACTTGATGTCCTCAGGATTTATCTCAGGAACAACCAGTGGTACAGCAGTGTCCATTCTCCAGGCTGCGCTATTATCTACTACCAGGGCTCCGGACTTGGCGGCAATAGGTGCAAAGTGCTTGCTGATTTCCGAACCAGCGGAGAACAGGGCGATGTCAACGTGCTGGAAGGAATCGGGAGCAGTTTCCTTGACTATTATCTCCTCGTGGCCCACATATAGCTTCTTGCCTGCTGAACGATCAGACGCATAGAGGCGAACCGAAGCCATGGGGAAATTGCGCTGCTCCAGAACTCTGATGAATTCCTGCCCCACCATCCCTGTGGCACCGACGATAGCAACGTTATACGTCTTCATCGTTCCCCCTTTAGGTTTAGTAAAGTATCTAGTCCGTAAACCAGTCCTTTCCGCTTCACCACTTCCTTTATCGCTAAGACAACACCGGGCATAAAGCATTCCCGGCTCATGGTATCATGCCGTAGGCTCAGTATTTGCCCCTGTGCACCGAAGACCACTTCCTGACTGGCGACAAGTCCTTGCAATCTTACGCTATGGATGGCGACTCCGTCAACCTGTCCACCCCTGCATCCGCCAAGAGTTTCCTTTTTGGTTGGTACATAGGTAAAAGGCTTGTCTCTAGCCTCGGACATTGCCTTAGCTGTCGCCAGTGCTGTTCCCGATGGGGAATCAGCCTTCTCCTGGTGGTGCAACTCGATTATTTCGGCGTATTCAAAATACCTGGCAGCAATCCTGGCGAGATGCAGCAAGACTACTGCCCCCACAGCGAAATTTGGAGCCACAACAGCACCAACATTGCTTGCTTTGGATAACCTGTCGATTTCCTTCAGGTTATCATCTGAAATGCCCGAAGTGCCGATGACCAGGTTAACTCCCTGAGCAATAGCTGTTCTTGCCGCAGCAATTGCAGCTTTGGCGATGGTAAAATCGACCAGCACCTGCGGTTTGCAGCTTTTGAGAATAACACCGAGGTCGGTAGATAGGGGAATGTTACCTGAACCATCGGGCAGCGGCAATTTTTCTTGGACTGACTTGATATCCACCGCACCAACCATCTGTAGTTCGGGGTCCCGGCAAACAGCCGCAGTTACCTCTCTTCCCATCTTTCCTAGTGCTCCGTTGACAACTACAGATATTGTACTCATGGCACATGTCCTCCATAGTTAATAGTAACAGAGGATATAGCGACTATCGTTTGTCGTCAAATCGAGGCCGGTCATCGCGGCCGGTGTGCTGAAAGGAAGAGGAGCGGGGTCGTGAATGCCCATCGCGGCCTCGAGGTGGCCCCACAGGTCTGGATGTCCTGGGTTCCCTGTTTTCTGACGCCCCGGGCAGTAGCGCTCTGCGTGATAAATTGATTCTGCCCATGTGGTCGATTTCAACCACCTTCACTGTTAGCTCGTCGCCAATTTTTACCACGTCCTCCACTTTAGCCACCCGATGGTCGGCCAGCTCGCTAATATGCACCAGGCCCTCTTTGCCGGGTAGAATCTCCACAAAGGCACCAAAGTTCAACAAGCGCGTGACCTTCCCTGTGTAAACTTCCCCTACCTGCGCCTCCTTGGTCAAGCCCTGGATAATTCCAATCGCCTTTTGAGCCATTTCTGCGCTGTTAGAACCCACAATCACTGTGCCATCATCCTCCACGTCAATAGTCGTCTTGGTCTGATCAATTATAGAACGAATGGTCTTGCCTCCAGGACCAATCACAAGGCCTATTTTGCTCGGATCGATAGTGATTCGGTATACCCTGGGCGCATAAGGGCTGAGCTCAGTCCTGCTGGCACTGATAGTCTGCTTTATCTTCTCAAAAATCTCGGCGTGCGCCTCGCGAGCTTGCAATATGGCATCAGCCGCTATTTGGTAGCTTATGCCCTGTAGCTTAATGTCTAGCTGGATGGCAGTAATACCCCGGCCGGTACCAGCAACCTTGAAGTCCATATCACCATAGTGGTCTTCCTTGCCTTCGATATCAGTTAGGATGATACAGTCACTGTTTTCTCCTGTGACTAGTCCCATAGCGATCCCGACCACTGGGGCCTTGATGGGAACACCGGCATCCATCAATGATAGGCTGGAGCTGCAGACGCTGGCCATAGAAGTGCTGCCATTCGAGCTCAAAACTTCGGAAACGAGGCGTATGGTGTAGGAAAAATCCTCCTCGCTAGGAATAACTGGCAAGAGTGCCCTTTCGGCAAGCGCACCATGGCCTATTTCACGCCGGTTAGTAGCGCCTAGCCGCTTCACTTCCCCCGTGGAGAACGGCGGGAAATTATAGTGGTGCATAAATCGCTTGGTCTCTTCCAATCCCAGGCCATCGATGAGCTGCTCCTGTCCCAGAGAGCCTAGGGTGGTGATAGTCAATACTTGGGTCTGGCCTCTGGAGAACAATCCTGAGCCGTGAGTTCGTGGCAGTATACCCACTTCACTAGTAAGGGGGCGGATTTCCTTGGGCTGACGACCGTCGAGGTGCAACCTCCGCTCCAGTATGCTTTTCCTGGCTGCCTTTTTCAGCACCTCCTCCACCGCAACATCGATTTCGCTCTCGGTATAGGTTTCTTTAAGCTTCTCGGCAGCCTCCTTCTTTATCACTTCTATTGCGTGGTCACGCTCATCGCGGTCTGGTTTAATTATCGCCTCCGCCAGCCTGTTGCCAAACTCTGAGGAAATGGTGTCAACTAGCTCCATACTGGGCTTAACCAAGCCCACTTCCATCTTCGTCTGTCCGATCTCCTGTTGCATCCGCTCCTGGAGCCTTATTATCTCTTGACAGGCCTCGTGGCCAATCTTTGCTGCCTCCAGCAAAATTTCCTCTGGAATCTCTCGAGCGCCTGCCTCCAGCATCACTATTGAATCATTGGTGCCCACTACTACCAGGTCGAGCAGGCTATCGTTCATCTGAGGCAATAATGGGTTGACTACCAGATTGTCACCGATGTAACCCACCCGAATTGCACCGATAGGGCCAGCAAAGGGTAGAGGAGATATGGCAACTGCGGCCGAGGCACCGATTACTGCCAGGATATCAGGGTCATTTTCCTGGTCAGTGGAGAGGACAGTGACTATAATTTGTATCTCGCTAGTTAGTCCCTTGGGGAAGAGGGGGCGAAGTGAGCGATCAACTAACCGGCCTGCGAGAACGGCGTTTTCGCTGGGACGTCCCTCTCGCCTGATGAAACTGCCAGGGATCTTGCCCACAGCATAATGTCGCTCTTCGTAGTCAACTGTCAGGCGTAGGAAATCTACATCTTCTCTGTCGTTCTCGCTGGCGCAGAGGGTTACCAGGACTACTGTATCACCATAACGAACAATAACCGAGCTACTGGCTTGCTTGGCTAGTTTGCCCGTCTCAATGGTGAGTAGCCGATTATCAATTGTGCATTCAAAAATTCGGGGAACATGCATGAATTATCATAACCTACTTCCGCAAGCCCAACCTGCCAATAAGACTGCGGTAACGCTCAGAGTCCTCTCTGTTGACATAGGCCAATAAATGCCTTCGCCGTCCTATCAATTTCAGAAGCCCGCGACGTGAATGATGGTCGTGTGGATGAATCTTCAAATGTTCCGCCAACTGGTTTATCCTTTCGGTGAGCAGTGCCACCTGCACCTCAGCGGAGCCGGTGTCCGTTTCATGCACCCTGTACTCAGAAATGACGGCGGTCTTTTTCCCTTTTTCCAAAATCTATACTCCTTCAGAACGGTCTACAAGGCGAAATTATAACACAGGTTTAGAATTACTGTATAGGCGCTTTAGCAGCAGGGCTGCTTGGAGTATAATAAGCATGTCATGGCTTCCCACGTTTTCTACCGCAAATGGCGCCCGCAATCTTTCTCAGAAGTGGCAGGGCAGGAACATGTCACCAGGACTTTGCGCAATGCGGTTTCCAGTGGCCGTATCGCTCATGCATACCTCTTCTGCGGACCACGTGGCAGCGGCAAGACCAGTACAGCCCGCATCATGGCTAAAGCAGTGAATTGCCTTGACCCGCAGCAAGGCGAACCCTGCAACAAATGTGACCTGTGCCGGTCAACAAACGAAGGCAATGCCCTGGATGTGATTGAAATAGATGCTGCCAGCAACAGGGG
>VGOO01000028.1 GCA_016875925.1 Chloroflexota bacterium | reverse complement strand
AGCGTTGTGGTCGATAAGATATTTAATTGTGGGCAGAGCAGCTTGGATGCGGCTATCATCGGTGATAGCTCCTGTTTTTATGTCCAGTGGGACATTGAAATCAACCCTGACTAATACGCGTTTCCCATGGACATCTACATCTCGAATGGTTTTCTTGTCCATTCTAGCCTCTCTCCGCTAATTGCTCGAGTTGCTCGATTATTTTCGTGACATCGGCTACAGCCTGAGGTGCGACTTCGAATACGCTCTTGCCCAATCGGTCGGCCTCAGCAACCTCTGCATGGTAGTTAATAAATCCCAAAACCTCGAAATCTGGGAGATTTTGCTTGATAAACTGGCGGTCAGCATCATCCTTTGTCTTCGAGCCGATAATATAGCACTTTGCTATGCCCAGGTCTCTGGTCAATTTTCGGATGGCACGAGCGGTTTGAAAGCTCCTCTGCCCCGGTTCCACGACAATTATAAAAGCATCTACGCCTTTGGCAGTACCCCTGCCCAGGTTTTCTACGCCAGCATCCATATCGAGAATCACTACCTCAGACCTACTTAATACCAGGTGACTAAGTAGGCTTTTGAGCAAGGCGCCCTCAGGGCAGAGACAACCACTGCCACCCTTTTTCACAGTGCCCATGACCAGGAGCTGTATGCCATCGTTATGAATGGAAAACTTCTCGGGTATATCATCAACCTTCGGGTTAACCTTGAAAAAACCTCCCAGGCTACCCCTCTTGGCTCCAGTACGTTCCTCAATAAGCTCTTGGAGCTCAGCAATTGGAGTAATGTTTTGGGCATCTTCCGGACTTATACCCAAAGCCGTTGCCAGATTGGCATCAGGGTTAGCATCAATAGCTATGACCCTCTTGCCTTTGGCAGCATAAGCTCGCGCCAGAAGACTGGCTGTGGTTGTCTTGCCAACGCCGCCTTTGCCGGTAATAGCTAGCTTCACTTCGTACCTATGGAACAGAAACGTATATACTGGTCAGGGCTTTGCTTTGGCTTCCAAGGTATCAATTTACCAGCCAAAGCACATTGCGGAGTATATACGATGAATCAGGCAAAATCAAGAAATATTTTACTTTTTTGTTTGGTGGCCGAATAGGTCAATGTTATAATTAGGCAATGAAAGTAGCTATCATCGGTTTGGGCCTGATTGGTGGTTCCATAGGTGTGGCTCTGAAGAAATCTAACTGGCGTAGTGCGAAGGTAACGGGCTATGTCCGCCGCTCCAAGACCGGCTCAACGGCGCTAAGGCTGGGCATGATTGACCAGGCGTCGTCCAGCCTAAAGCAAACGGTCAAAGGCGCCGAACTGGTTATAGTTGCCACTCCAGTTCTGACCATCAAAGATATTTTTAGAGAAATTGCGCCACATATAGCTTCTGATTCTACTGTTACCGATGTGGCCAGCACCAAGGTGAAGGTCATGTCTTGGGCAGAGGAACTGCTGCCATCTCATGTTAGTTTTGTAGGCGGCCATCCTATGGCTGGACGTGAGATATCGGGTATTATTGCAGCCCAACCAGACCTATTCAGAAACTGCACCTATTGTCTTACCCCAGGCTTACATGCGAAACCCAGAGCCTTACAACTTGTGGAAGACATGGTGCAGAGCCTAGGCGCCAGACCAATCATCATAGATGCCGAAGAGCATGACGACATGGTTGCAGGAATCAGTCACTTACCGTTCCTTATATCGGCAGCACTGGTGTCAGCGACATGCCAAAATCCAATTTGGCCCAAGATGTCGCTGCTAGCATCTAGTGGCTACCGCGATGTCACTCGCCTCGCATCCGGAAGTCCCGAGGTAAATGCCCATATCTGTCACACTAACCAAAAGCCTATCAATGCCTGGATTGACGACTTTATCAAAGAGATGCAAGAGATTCAGTCGCTCTTATCTGCTGATAGCAACGGAATAGAAAAATACCTCGCCACAGCTCAAAAAGCCAGGCAAAAATGGTTAGAAAAACGTTAGCAAAACGAATCTTTCCCCCCAACCAGCTAAGCGGTGAAATTGCGGTACCTGGCGACAAATCAATTTCACATCGGGCAATCATGCTCGGCAGCCTTGCCATCGGCAACAGCACAATCAGTAACCTCTCTGCTGGTAAAGATTGTTTCTCCACAATGAACTGCCTCCGAGCACTGGGAGTAAAGTTTGCAAGACAAACTAACGAACATCAAACTCTTCACATCCATGGGGCGGGCATCGATAGTATTGTAGAAGCCAAAAACGT
The DNA here is from genome assembly GCA_016875925.1 of Chloroflexota bacterium. GTDB lineage: Bacteria > Chloroflexota > Dehalococcoidia > GIF9 > UBA5629 > VGOF01. The sequence continues at coordinate 15,452 of VGOO01000028.1, read as the reverse complement.
CTTGAATGCTGGAAACAGCGGAACCACCATGCGTCTCCTGTCCGGGATACTTGCCACGCGACCATTTCTTTCTGTTATAACAGGTGACGCATCGCTTCGCTCCCGCCCCATGAAGAGGTTAATTGAGCCACTGCGTTCGATGGGTGCTGATGTTTGCGGTCGTGCCGAAGATTCCTACGCCCCACTCGTCATTAAAGGTAGAAAACTGCGTGGTATAAGGTATAATCTACCTATCCCCAGTGCCCAGATAAAATCAGCTATTCTGTTGGCTGGGCTTTTTGCTGAGGGGGAGACAATCATAGAACAAACGCTAGTTTCGCGCGACCATACAGAGCGAATGCTAAAACTGATGGGTGCCAATATCGAACATGATGGCATACACCTTTGCTTGAAACCACTTACAGCACCCCTTAAGCCTGTGGATATTATTGTGCCTGGCGACGTCAGTTCTGCCGCCTATTGGTTGGTTGCTGGAGCTATTCATCCAAATGCCAGAATTAAACTTCGCAACTGTGGGACCAACCCGACCAGAACTGGCATAGTTGATGTGCTAGTAGCAATGAAAGCCAAATTAAAAATAGAAAACCAAAGAAACCAAGCTAATGAGCCAGCAGCCGATTTGGTTATAGAATCCAGCCAGCTAGAAGCTACTGAGCTCAGTGGTGACATCATTCCGCGGCTTATCGACGAGATACCAGTGCTGGCAGTAGCCGCATGCAAGGCGCATGGCACCACTATCATTAGAGGCGCAGGAGAACTGCGTGTCAAGGAATCCGACAGGATTGCTACAACGGTTAAGGAACTGGCTCGACTGGGCGCTCGGATTGAAGAGTTGCCTGATGGCATGGCAATCCACGGTAGTACAGTCTTGTCCGGTGCCGAGGTCAAGAGCCATCGCGATCACCGGCTGGCTATGAGTTTGGCTATCGCTGGGTTGGTAGCTAGAGGCGAGACCATAGTTTGCGACGCCCAGGTAGCTGAAATATCATATCCTGATTTCTGGACACAATTCGAAAGACTAGCTGGTCATTGACATGGGAAAAGGCGAAAGAAAAAAGCTGCCATTGCCTGCCAACAACCCACTCCTTGTTGTTATCTCCGGTCCATCTGGGGTAGGCAAAGACGCCGCAATTGCTAAAATGAAGGAATTGGGGTTGCCTTTCTATCACGTCGTTACTACAACTACCAGGCCAAAACGTGCAAGCGAGAAGGATGGAATCGATTATCGCTTCGTTTCTGAAGAAGGTTTCAAGCGACAAATCAAGTCGAATGAATTACTGGAATGGGCAAAAGTCTATGATAACTATTATGGCGTGCCCAAGAAAGATGTGGAAAAAGCGCTCAAAAGAGGGCAAGACGTTGTCCTGAAGGTAGATGTGCAGGGCGCAGCCACTGTCAAGAGGTTGGCTCCTGAAGCCATTTTTATCTTCCTCATGCCACCATCTAAACAAGAGCTTGCCAACCGCCTAAGAAAGCGGCATGGGCACCTCGGGGCTGAGCTTAAAGTGCGACTGGATAAGGCATTGCAAGAGATGGAATGCCTTCCTATGTTCGATTACGTTGTAATAACTCATAATGACGAGCTTGAGGCTACTGCGCGTGAGATAGCTGCCATAGTTGTCGCTGAAAAATGTCGTCTAAAGGCTAGGACGGTGAAGCTGTAGCTAAAGTCTAGTCGGTATATCCCAGGATGCCCAAAATCTGTTTCTCTTTGGCTCTCATACGTCGCCTCCCCTTGGCATTTTCGTGGTCGTAACCCAATATGTGGAGAACTCCGTGCACAATAAGCAAGGCTAGCTCTCGCTCTATGCTGTGTCCATGTTCGTCGGCTTGTCGCGCAGCTATCGGATAAGAAATCACCACTTCGCCTAAATGTGTCATGCCGTCTGGAGGGCTAACGAAACGGACCTTCACTTCGCCGTTGTCACGCAGCCCAAGCTGGAAGGCAAGGACATCGGTAGGTTCATCCTTGAATCGGTATGTTTTATTGAGAAACCTGACCGTTGAATTGTCAGTGATGACTACTCCGAGTTCCACAGGCTCCTTGATATCATCAACTTCCAGCACCTTGCTTATAATTCCCCTTACCCAACCACGATTAATGGCTATCTTTAGCCCGCGTTTTATTCGTATATCCAACTCATGAGCATTACTTGCCATAACCATAGGCATCATAGCATCTGGTACATTGGCTTTCAACAGTCGATTGACACTGTTCCAACAAGCTATGTACAATGTCACTCCTGCAGCAACGGAAGGTGCAGCGGCAAGATATCACCGAATGCAATGTAAATGGGCGAGGTGTGCTAAATGGCAGCAGGTTACATAGGAAAGATTCTGTTTGTCGACCTGACTAATACAAAGATGTGGGAGGAAACACCTGGTGAGTCATTATACAAGGATTTCCTTGGTGGTTATGGGCTAGGATCCCGAATTATCTTCAGTCGGCAGAAAGCCAAGATAGACCCGCTGAGTGAGGATGCTATGTTCGGCTTTGTCACCGGCCTTCTTACAGGCACCCCTGCCCTATTCGGCTCAAGATATGTGGTAGTGGGCAAATCGCCGCTTACCAATACATGGGGTGATGCCAACTCAGGTGGTGATTTTGGTCCCTACCTTAAATTCGCCGGCTATGATGCCGTATTCCTCACCGGAATATCGCTAACCCCAGTCTATTTGTCTATCGACAACGGAAAACCAGAGTTGAGGAAAGCTAACCATCTCTGGGGCAAGGATACAAACGAGACAGAGTCAATCATCGGGCGTGAGGTTGGAAAGGGTACCCGCGTAGCCAGTATTGGGCCAGCAGGAGAAAAACTCTCTCGCATCTCATGCATAGTAAACAACAAGGGAAGAGCCGCTGGCAGGTCTGGCTTGGGTGCCGTAATGGGTTCAAAGAAGCTTAAGGCTGTGGCCGTTAGAGGAAGTGCCCAGATTCTACTGGCCAATCCAACAGAGCTCGAAGCGGCAAGAAATCGGCACCTTAGCCAACTGGGCGGTGCCTCGAAGATATTCCGTGAGTTCGGCACTTGTTCCGGCTTGGCATACCTGGTGCAAATCGGCGACACACCAGTTAAGAACTGGGACGGGAGCGCGATAGACTTTCCCAATGCAGCGGCTATCAGCGACCAGTGTGTAATAAATCTGCAAGAACGCAGGTATGGATGTTGGCACTGTCCTGTTGCCTGTGGAGGACTAATGAAGGCTAGCTCCGGCGAGTATAGCTATGGTGTTGGCGCACACAAACCCGAATACGAGACTCTGGCATCGTTTGGTTCCTTATGCCTAAACGATAAATTGGAATCGATAATCGAACTTAACGATATATGCAACCGCTATGGACTCGATACGATTTCTGCAGGTGCTACGATAGCTTTCGCCATTGAATGCTACGAAAAGGGGCTAATCAGCAATACGGACACTGGAGGAATAGAGCTTGAATGGGGCAATCACCTCGGCATCATCGAGATGACTAGAAAAATAGCCATGCGAGAGGGCTTCGGGGATTTCCTTGCTGATGGTGTACGGCGTGCAGCGGAGAAGATTGGCAAAGGCGCGGAGGAGTTTGCCGTGCATATCCATGGCCAGGAAGTACCCATGCATGACCCCAAACGCACCACGTATTATGCCGCAGCATATCTCGATACAACACCCGGTCGTCATACTCAGGGAAGCTACGGCACCAAACCAGCCAGCGGTCTGCAATTTCCCCCATTTGACCGCCAGACAATGGCAGGCAGAGGAATCGCTAACAAAATGGGCAGCGACCTGATGCACGTAGTGAACTGTTCTGGACTGTGCTTATTCGGCCTCGGCTTTATGGATGCCAGCGCTTTGCCCGAGTTTGTTAATCTAGCTACCGGATGGAACTTTACTCTGCACGATTTGTTGAACATAGGTGACCGAATAGCCAATATGAGACAGGCATTCAATGTCAGAGAGGAAATCAGCTTGTCGGACTTCAAAATGCCGAACAGAGTGATTGGGATTCCTCCTCAGGATGTCGGACCAAACGCCGGGAAGGCAGTAGACTTGCAAACGCTACGCGATGACTATTTTGTCTCTAGGGGCTGGAACCTTACAAGCGGCATGCCTAATAAAAACAAGCTACTTGAACTCGGTTTGCAGGACGTATCAGAAGCCTTATGGGGTAAATAGACAGAATTTCAAGCGCGTGGCGAGGGCAGCCTTACCCTTGGAGGGAATAAGAGCTATCGAGTTGTGCCATGCCATTGCCGGTCCCTGCTGTACCGCCCTACTGGCCGATATGGGCGCTGATGTTATCAAGGTTGAACCAGTTACTGGAGAATACTCGCGTTATGTCCAGCACGCCTCTATCTTTCTTAACCTCAACCGCAACAAGCGAGGGATAGCGCTTGACCTGCAAACCGATAGAGGCCACGAGCTGGTCTTGAAACTAATTGCCAAATCAGATGTCCTGGTAGAGAGTTTCACGCCGGGAACTCTGGATAAACTCGGTCTCAGCTACGAGGTTGTTAGCAAGGAAAATCCTGCAATCATATACTGTTCGGTCTCCGGCTTTGGACACTCCGGCCCATACCAGAAACGGCATGCCGTCGACCCACTGGTGCAGGCTATGTCTGGTATGCTATCAATGATGGGAGAACCAGGACATCCCCCAATAAGGATTGGACCTCCAACAATTGACTTTGGGACAGGCGTGTTTGGAGCTTATAACATAGTGTTAGCGTTGCTAAACCGCCAAAAAAGCGGACAAGGACAGCGGATAGATATAGCTTTACTAGACACCGCTGCGTATTACATGGGCAACTTTATAGCCGACTATTCCATAAGCGGACAAATTCCAGCACCTTTGGGCTCTGGTAGCTCACTTTTTGTCCCATACCAAGTCTTTCAGGCTAAAGACAGGTTCGTTTTTATCGGTGTCTATGACGACGACACGTGGAAAGAATTCTGCAGAATTTTGGGCTTGGAAGACCTAGCTGGAAATCCAAATTATGCTACTAATGAAAATAGATGCAAGAATCGCCACGAGCTGGTAAAAATATTGAGCAAGGTACTACAACAACACAGCAGTGATGAGCTAGTGGCAAAATTGACCGCCATTGATGTGCTTTGCGGACCAGTTCTAGACGTCAGCGACGTGATTGACGACCCACAGGTGAAAGACAGGAAACTTGTTATAGATGTGGATTATCCCTACACCGGTACAATCAAGGTCACACGAACGCCCGGAGGATTCCCAGCAGAAGTCCCCCAGATAAGACTGCGTCCCCCTCTACTTGGCGAACATACAAACCAGATTATGAGAGAAGCTGGCTACACCAAGGCAGATATCGACAGCTTCATCAACGATGGCATCGTATTCCAGTATCCGATTCTATAATCTGTAGAACGGCTATCTCTGCTAAGTTCTCTAACTCGCCTTAAAAACTATGTGCTTCTGCCAGCTTGGCGAGGAATGAGGGAAGTCGCTACGGAAATGGGCACCTCTGCTTTCTTCTCGAGTCGAGGCTGCTTCTGTCATCAGGCGAGCATTCAAAACCATGTTGTTCAGCTCATACGAGGCTCGATCAATGGCAGAGGGCAAGCATTGTTGCCAAGCCATAAGGACAGCCTTAGCCTCCCTCAACCCCTCTCCAGAACGGACAATTCCTACCTTGTCCCAGAGAAGCCTTTCCAAATTCAACAGGTTTAGCTGAAGTGATGTTTCTGAAGCTGCTGGTCTCTGCAGGAAGCAATGCACACCTGCCACCTTTGATTTTCTGGGCGTTCTTTTCTTCGACTGAGTCATTTCGATTATCCTCTTACTAAAAACAACCACCTCCAGCAAAGAATTCGATGCTAGGCGGTTAGCCCCATGGACGCCTGTGCAAGCCGTTTCACCGGCAGCGAAAAGACCTGATATGTTAGTCTCGCCCCAGGTATTCACTCTTATGCCACCCATCAGGTAGTGAGCAGCAGGTGCCACAGGGATCAGGCCTTTGGCGATATCAAGGCCATGATCAAGGCAAAAACGATAGATGTGAGGAAAGCGCGTGGTTATCAGTTTTGGGGGGAGATGTGTAACATCCAGAAAAACACGGTCGCTGCCAGTCTTGCGCATTTCATAAAGGGTGCTCCGGGCTACTACATCTCTGGGAGCCAGCTCGGCATCTGGAGTATAGTCAGGCATGAAACGATAGCCTTCGACATTGCGTAGAATTCCCCCCTCACCCCGTACCGCTTCGGAAATAAGGAATGAGGGCACGCCGGGAAGACGGAGAACTGTAGGATGAAACTGAATGAACTCCATATCGGTAATCTCTGCACCAGCATGGTAAGCCAAAGCAATCCCGTCACCTGTTGCCACATCAGAATTTGTAGTGTATTTGAATAGCCTGCCTGCTCCACCGGTAGCCAATATCACAAAGCGGCTCTCGTATTCCAGCATAGAGCCAGTCCTGACATCTAATGCTTTTATCCCTCTGACTTTGCCATTTTCTACGACAATCTCGGTAACCAGGCAATACTCCATCAATTTCACCGAGGACATGCGAACTCGACGACTTAAAGTAACCTCGATATGTTCCCCAGTAGCATCGCCACCAGCGTGCAGGATGCGAGGGACGGTGTGCGCAGCTTCCCGCGTAAGAGCAATTTGCCCGTCCACAGTGTCAAAAGGAACACCGAACTTTATCAGGTCTGCTATGCGATCCGGTGCTTCGTTGACCAGAATCTTGACAGCTTCAATGTCGCACAGTCCGTCACCAGCAGCTATGGTGTCCTGAAAATGCAAGTCTGCGGAATCGTTCTTGCCGATAGCGGCAGCAATCCCGCCCTGAGCATGCCTGGTATTACAGTCCTCTATGCTGCCCTTGGTAAGCAACAGCACGCTGCCCGCCTCTTTAGCCAATAAGGCAGTATAAAGCCCGGCAATGCCCGACCCAACCATAATGTAGTCGTAAGAATTCATTTATCCGTTGCCTATATCACTATCATTATATAGAAATAGCTCTGGAATACCCTATGCAACTAGATACGCCTTATGAATCCCTGCAATGCCCACGGACTGGTTGTGGTGATTTCTACATCCAATAGTTTACCTGCATAATCCTCACCATTCCCAAAGAATACCAGCTTGTCACCCCTGGTACGGCCGTAGCATTTATCACCCTTCACACCCTCCACCAGCACCTCAACCGTTCTGCCTAAAAAACCAGCGTTGATTTCACCCGCTATTCTTTCATTTGCAGCTTCCAATCTACTAAAGCGTTCCTTCTTGATTTCCACTGTCACATCGTCATCATATTTCTCGGCAGCAAATGTACCCGCACGTGGAGAATAACTAGCTACATGGACAACGTCGAACCTTATCTCCTCCAGCAAACTTATAGTTCGCTCAAACTGCTCATCGGTCTCTCCCGGAAAACCCACTATTACGTCGGTGCTCACTGCTACGCCCGGGACGCGATCACGAATAGCCCAAACCAGATTCCGGTATTGGTCAGCAGTATAGTCGCGCCGCATAGCATTCAGAATGCCACTGTCACCAGACTGGACAGGTAAGGTAACATGTTCGCAGACCTTGTCCAGGCGACCAATGGCTTCAATCAAATCTCGACTCATATCTTTAGGATGGTTTGTCAAAAAACGAATTCTGGCTAAGCCTTCAATGTTACTCAGCTCGGCAAGCAAATTGCTCAAAGTTGGTTGCGCTGGTAAATCGTGGCCATAGGAATTCACGTTTTGTCCTAACAAAGTGATCTCTTTCACGCCCAGAGTTACCAGCCTCCGTACCTCACAAATGATATCATCCGCGGAGCGGCTTTTCTCCCGTCCTCTACGATACGGCACAATGCAATAAGAGCAGAAATTGTCGCAACCCTGAATTATGGGGACGAAAGCTGTGGGTTTTGCTCTTTGAACTGATGGCTTTGCAGCCAGCTCCTTATTGCCATCGTGACCCTGAAGCCACTTCGACAACTCTGAATAGTCCCCAGGTCGGAAAAAAAGGTCAACATAGGCAAATTGCGCCCGGAGGGCCTCGATTGTGGGGCCAACAAAACAACCGGTAACCAAAATGCGCAAGTTGCGATTGGCCGCCTTCATCCCTTTGATATAGCCCAGTGTACCCAGGACTTTTTCTTCGGCAGTCTGACGAACCACACAGGTATTGAGTATCACCAGGTCAGCCTCTTTGAGTTTGGATGTAGCTTCATAGCCTGTCCGTGCCAGGTGTTCACACATCGTCACGGATTCGGCTTTGTTCATCTGGCAGCCTATGGTCCAGATATAAAATTTAGACACAGCTTATGTCGAATTCCTTGCATTTTCGGAATAGCGGGAAGATAAATGCAAAAATGGCGGAGGGAATGGGATTTGAACCCATGACCCCGATTTCTCGGGGTAACCGCTTAGCAGGCGGCCGCACTAGACCACTATGCGATCCCTCCGGCTATGGCGAGAGCATCTAGTCAAAATATATCACAGTCCTTTCTGGCCTATCAAGTAAAACCTGACCTCACGGTACTATTGCTTTGGTCTTGTTGCCCTCCTGCGACCAGGATATCCTTTGCCTGCCCACAACCCACCAAAGAATCCCCTATCCATCAAATATTGGTTGTCGGCCACGTTCAATAAATCCCTTGATACCCCTCCCTCAAAATATGCTACCTCAACATGCTTGCCCATATTCTTCACTGCCTGCAAAGCATAAGCAAAATCAGCGTCACCGCTGACCAGCACAGCTATATCATAGGCGTTATTCCAGGCAAAATAGAGCAAATCAGTGGCCAACATTATGTCAACACCCTTCTCCACTGGCACCCCTTGTGTCAGCTTGGTACTACCCAACCTCACCTCTAGGTATGGCGTCATGCGCAATGCATCGAGGAACTCCTGTTGCTCACGGTGCCCGTCGGGACGCTGAACCGGGTCCTGGAGCACGTTATAGTAATAAGTGCGAAACAATTGCCTTGGCCCGCACAGCTTCTTTGTAAACTGGGCAAAGTTCAAATCATGACGTCCAAAATTATTCCGTAGGGCATGATAAAGGTTACTCCCGTCGATAAATATGGCTACTCTATCCTTCATTCTACCTCCTTTTACTGCCGTGAATTACATCGCATTGTATCATATATGTAATTATATAACCCCGATTGTATTACTTCTATTATGGGGCCACGGTCTTGACACCCGGAGAGAGCTGACGTATCTTATACACAACAAAAAGGAGGTGTGTGGAGATGGCTAAAAGTTCAACGGGCTTGGAAGAGAATATTGCTGGCTTGCTGTGCTATGTTCTCGGCTGGGTAACTGGGCTTATCTTTTTCCTCATAGAGAAGGACAGCAAGTTCGTACGGTTCCATGCCATGCAATCCATCATCGTATTCGGTGTCCTGTGTGTTGCCGGTATCATTATCGGCTGGATTCCTATTATCGGCCAGGTAATAGGCGGGCTTATCTCCTTGCTGGCGTTGGTTCTCTGGATAATCCTGATGGTAAAGGCTTACCAGGGCGAGAAATTCAAGCTACCCTGGGCTGGCGACCTGGCTGAGAAACAAGTCTAATTTAGGGCTTGTCTTTTGACAAGCTCCGCGCCAGTGACTAAAATCGCCGCGTGTGGGCGGGTGTAATTCAGTGGCAGAATGCTTGCTTCCCAAGCAAGACGTCGGCAGTTCGAATCTGCTCACCCGCTCCAAAGCTGCCTAACCACAAACCATCCGTTTTTTGAACTCTGAACTCGACGGCAAGGTTGATTGATAGCAATCTATGTGCTAGACTTTTTTAGCTTGGAGCTTTGCAACCAGGATAGCATACAGGGAATACAACGCAATACTTTACAGTACGGAGAGCAATGCGAATTAAACTCAAAACAGCACAACTCAATACACTAGCGCAGAGGCTCAAGTTCGAGGTGATGCTCGATGGGCCCCGAGACGTGCGAGGCATGCTGGAGCTTTTGGGGAAAGACATGCCCTGGGACGAGACAGGTATGAGCAAATTCTCCAACTCACCCCAAAGGCCAACCAGGCTGACCTTTGGTGTCGAGCAAGCAAGCGACGGATACATCTGTGACGTACATCCGGGGCTTGCCCAGCACATCCACACGCTTCTCTCTTCCGAATGAGAACTGGCTACCGAGAAGCCAGTATCGCGATATCCCCACCAGTAGCCGAAAGGTTTGAGGGCCGTTAGCTCAGTTGGTAGAGCACCTGACTTTTAATCAGGGTGTCACAGGTTCGATTCCTGTACGGCCTACCAACTGCTTGCAAAAGTTTGCAAATCGAAGCTAATTTTGGCACAAATTTGTCCACGCAAATTTAGCCTGGTTCCAGCCCTGCTTATCAGGTTGACCTCAGACTCAGACAAGAGTATCATTTTGATTCAATCGGCAACTTGCTAATGAGAGCTTGAGCAGCTGACCTGCTGATAGGGGTTGCAGGAGATTGACTGTGTTTGAATCGTTCCAGGCCGGCAGGTACAAGGTCTCAAAGAAGCTGGGAGAGGGCGGCAAGGGTGTTGTCTTCAAAGCTGAGGACACCAGGCTCGGCCGCACCGTAGCCGTCAAGGTCATCAAGGGCGAAGGCCTTGACCAGGAGTCCTTTGCCCGCTTCGAACAGGAAGCCAAGGCCACCGCTGGCCTTTCCCATCCCCATATTGTCGCCATATATGACATTGGCCAGGAGGGCCAGAGCCATTACCTTATCCTGGAGTTCGTCGATGGCCCCAACCTGAGCGGCTTGATTAGCTCTCAACCTGGTGGCCGCTGCGATACCGCTACCACGCTCAAAATCGGCAGCCAGGTCTGCCAGGCACTGGAATATGCCCATTCTCATGGCATCCTCCACCGAGATATCAAGCCAGAGAATATTGTGATTACCACCGAGGGTCTGCCCAAGCTGATGGACTTCGGCCTGGCCAGGGCATTACGCTGCCCTAAGCTCACACAGAGAGGCGTAATAGTAGGGACTCCAGCCTATCTGCCCCCCGAGCAGGCTCTGGGAAAGCGCTCCGATGCCAGGTCAGACCTCTACTCCTTGGGCTGCGTTCTCTATGAGATGGTTACAGGAAGACCTCCTTTCCCCGGTGATGACCCAGTGAAAATCATTTTCAGCCATATCAATGACCTGCCCATGATGCCGCGAAGGCTGGCACCGGAGATTCCAGAAGCGCTGGAGCAGGTCATACTGAAGCTTCTGTCCAAAGACCCGGAGAAACGCTACCAGTCAGCCGGTGAGCTTTTGCAGTCTCTCAAGTCTGTAGCCGAGGCGGTAGAGGCCAGACCAGCAGCCATGGAGATGCCAACCGAGGGGAAAGCTGCTGAGGCCGTTCCTACTCCTGAGCCAAGATGGGCTCAGCCGCTGGTGGACCGGGAGCAGGAAATCAGAATTCTCAGGGCACGCTTGGATGCAGCCTTGAGAGGTGAAGGAAGTCTGGTCTTTATTACCGGTGAGGCCGGTATTGGTAAGACCAGGCTGTCTTACGAACTTAGAAGCTACGCCAGGCTGCGAGGTGCCCAGTGTCTCATGGGCAGAGGTTACGAGCGCGAGGGCGCCGTCCCCTACCAGCCGTGGAGCGATATCATCAAGGAATACTTTCGCTGGGCACCACCCCTTCTTCTGTTCAAAGCGGTGGGCGCCTTCGCCCCGGAGCTGGTGAAACTGGCACCCGAGGTTGGCGAGAAGTTGGGCACCATCCCACCTTCAGTGCCAGCGCCATCTGCGCAGCAGCAAGTCCGCCTCTACGAGGCGGTTACCCAGTTCTTTATCAACATCTCCAAGGAGTCACCTCTGGTGCTGTTACTTGATGATTTGCAGTGGTTCGATGACGCCTCCATGGAGCTTCTGCACCATATGGCACGGGCCATCACCGCTGAGCACCTCCTGGTCGTGGGCGCCTATCGTGACCTGGAACTGGAAGACCAGCGTTCCCTCTCCCACACGGTTGCCCAAATAAACCGGGAGAGGCTGTTTCATGCGCTTCCCTTGAAGCGACTGGCATTTAGTGAAGTTCTCCAAATGGTCAGGCAGACGTTCGGCGAGAAGGTCCCCGGCGAGCTGCCTGACCTGGTCTATAGCAAAACGGAAGGCAATCCATTCTTTGTCGAGGAGGTATTGCGCTCTTTGGTGGAAGAAGGGGCGGTCTACCCGGTGGAAAAGGGCTGGGGTGTCAAGGACCTTTCTGACGTACATGTTCCTCGAGGCATTAAGGAGGTGGTCCAGAAAAGGCTGGGGCGCCTGGATGAAGAATGCTCCCAAGTCCTCAGTGCCGCGGCGGTGATCGGCCGGGAGTTCAGCTTTCCGGTGCTGAGAGAGGTCACCGGCCTGGACGAAGACCGATTGATAGACGTAATTGATAAGTGCCTGCAGGCCCGCCAGGTTGTGGACCGGCATGTCCCGGGGGAGGAGGTCTACGCCTTCACCGACACCCAACTCAGGGATGTCCTTTATGAAGCCATCAGCCCCGTCAGAAGGAGGCGGCAGCACCTGAAGGTGGCAGAGGCGCTGGAAAAGGTATATGCCAGGAAGCTAGAAGACTATCTGGAAGCGCTGGCATACCACTTTCTCGAGGGTAATGACCTGCCCAAGGCTGTTGATTACTCTCAGAAGGCCGGGGATAAGGCAGCCAGGTTGTTCGCCTGGGACCAGTCGAGGCGATACTATGAAACCGCACTGAAGCTTATGGAGAAATGAGCGTAATGATGGAAGAGGAGCTGAGGAAGAAGGCTGAGGTACTGACCAAACTCGCATATACGACTTGGTTCGCCTTGGACTTTGGCGCTGCCATAAAGCATAGCCAGGAGGCCCTCAAGCTCCATCAGAAGCTTGGTGACCTTGCCAGTGTGGCCATGATGCATGTACATTTGGCGAGGTTAACTGTTGGTGCGCCCGTTGGATTGGGCAGCGAGGCAAAGGCGCTGGAACATGCCGAGGCTGCGCTGGCTATCCTCGAGCCAGCACCTGATACCCCAGACAAGGCGTTCCTCTATCAGCTCATGGCACGTCTACACCTCCACAAAGATGAGCCTGCCACCTCCCTTATTTGGGCTCAGAAGGCTATAGACCTCTTCCACAAGCTAGACATGTTCATGGGCACCTCCCTTGGCACTGCCCGGGCACGCGTTGGAGAAATTGACAAGGGAACTGAATATCAGGAAAACAACTGGCAGCCTACTCTCGAGAGCAGAAATCCGCTTGCCATCGGTTTCTGTGCCGCTGACATTATTCTGACACACACAATGGTTCGCAACATTCCCCGGGCGCTGGAATGGGGAGAAAGGGCTATCAAAGAAGTAAAAATAATCGGTGACCTATACCTAGGCTTGATAAATATTACGCTGACGCTTACGCACACGCTATCCGGCCAGATTTCGAAGGCCATGGAAGTGCGGCAATATTATGAAAGCGATGAACGAATTGAGAGACAACCAGGCGTTTTCGAGGATTCGACTGCCGGAGGATTTTTCTATCTCCGGCTGGGGGAGTGGGACAAAGCCCGGGAGGAGCTGAAATGGCGTCTGTTGGCTAACGAGCACAGGCGCAACTTCGCTGCTGCTAATGCCTGTTGCATCACGCTGGGCAGCCTCAACCTGGAGCAGGGCAACTTTCCTGAAGCCGAAAAGCTTCTGCTGAGAAGCCTGGAAATCTGCCAGAATGGGGGCAACGTTGTTTCCGAGCTGTGGGTGCTTCCGGTGCTGTCTGAGCTTTATCTGAAGATGGGCAAGCCTGAGAAGGCGGCAGATTATGTGAACAGGGGCTTTGAGCTGCTCAAACCCGACCAGAACTGGTATGGTCTGCCCGCACCTATGTATCTGGCAAGAGGCATGCTTGCCGCAGCGCGGCAGGACTGGGGGGCAGCAGCCGAGTCCTTTGACAAAGCCATTCAGATCAACAGGCAATACCAGCTTCCCTGGGATGAGGCCAAGACCCTGTATGAGCGAGGGCTGATGTACCTGTCCCGCGGCCGCAAGGCAGACCGGGAGAAGGCCCATGAAGACCTGGACGAAGCCCTTGCCATCTTCCAGAAGGTCGGTGCCAAGAAGGATGTGGAGAAGGTGCTGCGGAAGAAGGAAATGCTGGGTGCCTAGGGCACTGCTGCCAGATAAGGAGGACAATGATGGAAGAGGAGCTTAGGAGGAAGGCAGAGCTACTGACCAAACTGGCGGGGACTGAGTGGGGCACCTTAGACTTGAGTGCCAGCCTCAAGCACTATCAAGAAGCCTTTAAGCTCTATCAGAGGCTGGGCGACCTTGCCAATGTGGCTATGGCACATGTGAACTTGGCCAGGGTACTTGTGGCTGCGCCCATTGGTTTGGGGAGTGAGGGAAAGGCGCTGGAACACGCCGAGGCTGCGCTGGCTATTCTCGAGCCGGGACCGGATACTGTAGAGAAAGCGTTCGTCTATCAGCTCGTGGCACGTCTAAGCCTCCACAAAGATGAGCCTGCCACCTCCCTTACTTGGGCTCAGAGGGCTTTGGAGCTATTCGGAAAGCTGGGCATGTTCATGGGCACCTCTCTCGGCACCGCCCAGGCACGCGTTGGAGAAATTGACAAGGGAATCGAGTATCAGGAAAACAACTGGCAGCCTACTCTTGAGGGTGGCAACGCACTCGCCATCGTTTTCTGTGGTGCTGACATTATTCTGACGCACACCCTAGTGCGCAATATTCCCCGGGCGCTGGAATGGGGAGAAATATTTCTCCCCGAAGTAAAAAAATTTGGTGAGCCAGGTCTAATGTTGGTGCCTCGGACTCTGGTGCTTGCATACACGCTATCCGGCCAGATTTCGAGAGCCAGGGATGCGTGCCAAATGGTCGAAAGCGTTGACAGCAAAGTCCCGAGAGGAGGCCAGTTCGAGGATACGGCTGCCCCAGGATTTCTCTATCTCCGCCTTGGGGAGTGGGATAAAGCCCAGGAGATTCTGAAATGGGCTCTCTCGGTTACCGAGGACAGGCGCAATTTTGCTGGCGTTAACGCCTGCTGCATCACGCTGGGCAGCCTCAACCTGGAACAGGGCAAATATCCCGAAGCCGAGAAGTTAATGCTGAGGAGCCTGGAAATCTGCCAGAATGGGGGCAACGTCATCTTCGAGCTGTGGGGGCTTCCGGTGCTGGCTGAGCTTTACCTCAAGATGGGCCAGCTTGACAAGGCGGCAGAATACGTGGACAGGGGCTTTGAGCTTATGAAGCCTGATAGCAACTGGTATGGCCTTCCCGCACCTATGTATCTGGCAAGAGGCATGCTTGCCGCAGCGCGGCAGGACTGGGGGGCAGCAGCCGAGTCCTTTGACAAGGCCATTCAGATCAACAGGCAATACCAGCTTCCCTGGGATGAAGCCAGGACGCTGTATGAGCGTGGGCTGATGTACCTGGCCCGCGGCCGTAAGTCAGACCGGGAGAAAGCGCATGAAGACCTGGATGAAGCACTCGCCATCTTCCAGAAGGTCGGCGCCAAAAAGGACGTGGAGAAGGTGTTGCGGAAGAAAGA
>VGOO01000027.1 GCA_016875925.1 Chloroflexota bacterium | reverse complement strand
CCAGGAGACCCCCTGTCGCCAGGCAGCCCTCTGGTATTTGCCGTAGGCCCTTATACCGGCACTTCGTTTCCCATGGTCAGCCGCTCTGCCGTATGCGGCATCTCTCCCTACACCGGCATCTGGGGCGAAGCCACCACCGGCGGCACCTTCCCCTTCGGGCTGAAGAACGCAGGTTATGAAGGCATCTACATAACCGGCAAAGCAAAGAAGCCGGTTTACCTCCTGGTAAACAACGGAAAGGCAGAGATAAAGGATGCCTCCCACCTCTGGGGCAAAGATACCTATGTAACACAGCAGATACTGAAAGATGAACTCAAGGACATCCGCCATTACGTATCCTGCATCGGTAAGGCAGGCGAGAAGCTGGTGCCCTACGCCTGTGTCATAAACGATAAAGGAAGAGCCGCCGGCAGGTGCGGGCTGGGCGCATTGATGGGCTCCAAGAAGCTCAAGGCCGTGGTAGTGGCTGGAGATAAGGCCACAGCAGTTGCTGACAAGGATAAGCTCGCTGATGTAACCAAGCAGGTCAGGGAGTTTATTGCCGGCAACTTCATGTCCCTGGCATACCGCGAGTACGGCACCATGCTCTATGTTGACATGGGCATGTTCCTGGCAGACGTGCCTGCAAAGTATTTCACGCGCAGCGTCTTCCCCGCCGAGAAGCTCAGCGGCCAGGCGTTGAACCAGCAATACAACGTCAAGAACTACGCCTGCCACGGTTGCCCCATCGGCTGCGGACGACTGGTCAAGGGATTTAAGAAAAACATCGCTGAAGTGGACGGCCCGGAGTTCGAAACCACAGCCGCCTTTGGACCGCTGTGCTGGAACTTCGATTTCGACTCTATCATCATGGCAAACCACCTGTGTAACATGCACGGCATCGACACTATCTCGGCCGGGGTATCCATCGCCTTCGCCATGTACCTTTTTGAGAAAGGGGCGCTGACCGAGAAGAAGGCCGGCATGAAGCTGGAGTGGGGCGATGGCAAGACGCTGGTCAAACTGGTGCAGATGATAATCGACCAGAAAGGCGTCGGAGTATTGCTGGGACAGGGCACCAAGAAAATGGCTGAGGAACTAGGCATCGACCCAGAAGAAGCCGCTCAGGTAAAGGGACTGGAAATCCCCCTGCACGACGGCCGTGCCTTCGTCGGCCAGTCGATATCCTACGCCACCGGCCCGCGCGGTGCCTGCCACCAGAGGGGCGACTATTATATCCTCGAGCTAGGAGGCTTCATACCCGAAATAGGCATCATGGCTGGTGAAAGAGCGCAATCTATCGGCAAGGGTGACCCGGCAGCCAAATACCAGGCCCTCAAAGACCTGTTCGACACCTTGCTGTTGTGCAAGATGTCCCCTGCCACGCTGACCCAGATGGCCGAGGCTCTCAACGCCATCACTGGCTGGAATTTCTCGCCGATAGACCTCTACATCTGCGGCGAGAGGTCGCTGAACATCAAGAGAGCTATCAACAACAAGCTGGGAGTCACCAGAAAGGACGACAAGATGCCCGGTATCGCAGCCAGGGCACTCGCCGAGGGCAGCAGCATGGGCGTCGCCCCTGACATGGATACTATGCTAAAGGATTACTATAACGCCATGAAGTGGGATTGGAACACAGGCAAACCAACCAAGGATAGGCTCATCGAGCTGGGTCTGCACGATGTAGCCAGGGACCTGTGGCCCTAGACCAGACAAACTATGAACAGTAAGATTTTCGCCGTTCCCCGGCAAATGTGGTACGCCGAGGATGAGCTACTGCTGGAGTTCCCCGAATCCTGGGAAGTAGTGCCCTGCTTGATGAAGGGACATGATACTCCGCCATTGGCAACCAGCCAGATAAAAACGGCCCTAGACCAGCCCATCGGCAGCCCCAAACTCAGAGAGTTGGCCAAAGGCAAAAACAAGGTGGCTATACTCTTCGATGACATCTCCCGCTCCACCAGAACCTCACAATTCATACCCCATGTCCTGGAGGAGCTGAAGGCGGCGGATATTCCTGATTTGGCCATCAGCTTCATCTGCGCTTCAGGAGCCCACGGAGCGCTCAGCTACCTTGATTTCCACAAAAAACTGGGCGCAGAGGTAATGCACAAATTCCCTGTCTATAACCACAACCCCTACGAGAACTGCAGCTACGTAGGGCAGACATCCCAGGGCACTAAACTTTATGTCAACTCCGAAGTGATGAGCTGCGACCTCAGAATCGGCATCGGCTCCATGGCACCGCACCCCCAGAGTGGCTTCAGCGGCGGCGGCAAAATCGTCCTCCCCGGCATATCCTCCATGGACTCCATCGAGGCCTATCACCGACTGGAAATACAAGCCAGGGAATCCGGCAAAGGAAATACTATAGGCCCGGGCAACTACGCCGAAAACCCACTGGTCAAAGACTTCAACGAAGCCGCCAAGATGGCAGGCTTGGACTTCAAATTCGATGCCATCTTCAACGGCAAGGGGCAAGCCTGTGCCCTATTCGCCGGCGAGCCACAGGCTGAATATTACAAGGCGGTCGAGTTTGCAGTTCCCCACTATGCCACCAGGCCAGTCCCGGGCACTGATGTTGCCGTGGTCAACACCTACAGCAAGGGAAATGAAGCCATCATCGGCCTAATCATGGGCATCATGATGCTAGCTGAGAAAGGCGGCGACCTGGTGCTCATCATGGACTGCCCCACCGGCCAAGTAGTACATTATCTCCTGTCCAGTTTCGGCCAAATCGCCAGAGGACGTCTGTTCAGCCCCGTAGACTTTCAGCTTCCCTGGATAAAGAGGATGATTGTGCTGTCACCCCAGTTTGAGAAGTCCATGACCGATTGGCTAGCCATCCCAGAAACAATCTGGGTCAAGACCTGGCCAGAAGCCTTAGGCGTCCTCAAGCATGACTATCCCAATGGCGCCAGAGCCGCCATTGTACCAGATGGCACTATCCAGTACCTATCAGACATGGGAGGCTAGTATAATGTCCGAGAAGTTCCTTGAATATTTCCTCTCCCTTGAGGGAGAGGTCAGGTGAGGGTGAAAACCAGAAGGACGCCCCCTCACTCTAACTCTCCCCCACGCTGGGGAGAGAGGATAATTAAAGCACCATATTTCTGAGACGAGGCATTTAAAAATGACCACAAAAACGGCACAGCTTATAGAGCAATTCAAGGCATCGGTTAGCCTCACCGGCGCTATCCTCCACCAGGCCAAAGATGCTCAGGATGCCAGGGAATACATCCTGAAACTAGCACAGGAACGCAACGTGAAAAACATGGTCAAATCTAAATCGGCCACAGCCAACGGCATTCAACTGATAAGACACTTGGAAAAGGCCGGCATCAACACAACTGAGACTGACCCCGATTCCATGATAAATACAGTAGCGGATAACCTGCGCCAGGATTGCATAAACGCAGACCTGGGCATATCCGAAGCCGATTTTGCAATAGCCGAAACCGGCACCTTGGTGCTAATAGGCAACCAGAGAGATGTCCGGTTGGTCGCTGTGCTGCCCAGGTTTCATCTCACCCTGGTAAACAGCCAAAACCTGGTAGAAACGCTGGATGATGCCTCAGCCATAATCAAATCGCTGTCCCCAGGAAACACAAATTGCAAAATGCCAGCCTATGTCACCTACATAACTGGCAGGAATACCACCGCCGACATACCCGGCGCCATATTCGCCAGGGCTCAGGGGCCCGCCGAAGAACACATCGTGCTGCTACACAAACCATCCAGCCAACGAGGTGCTCCATGAGCCGCACCACGAGGACGCGAGTCCGCAAGGCGTTAGCAGACCAGCACCTGCAAACGGCTATGGCTCGGCTGATGCCTCTCCTCAAACTAGGCCGTCAGTTGGGTATGACCGGCATCGACTTCAAGGCATTGCAGCAGGAACTGCACCAGGTTAAAGAAAAAGCCATTGCCAACATGCCGCAGTTAATCGCCCAGTTCAAAGAGAACGCAGCCAAGGCCGGTGCCACCGTCTTCGATGCCAGAGATGCCAAGACCGCCAACGAATACGTGCTCCAGGTTGCCCGAACCCACCGGGTGGAACACATTGTCAAATCCAAATCCATGCTGGGCGAGGAAATAGGCATCAGGGAATACCTAGAACACGCCGGAATCGAGACAACCGAGACCGATATCGGCGAATGGATCGTGCAGTTGGCAAAAGAAACTCCTGCGCACATCTCCGGCCCGGCCATACACAAGACCATCGAACAGGTAGCAGAGCTATTCGCCAAAGCAACCGGAAAACAGCTCAGCACTGACCCACAGCTATTGTTGGACACAGCCAGGGAAACGCTACGACAATACTATATAAACGCCCAGATGGGCATCTCCGGCGCCAATGCAGCCATTGCCGAAACCGGGACGCTGGTCATTGTAACCAACGAGGGCAACGGCGTGATGTCCACCACCCTGCCACCAATACACGTTGCCCTCGTCGGCTATGAGAAGCTGCTCTCCAGCCTTGAAGGCGTCAACGCTCTGCTCAGGCTGCTCAGCAGAAGCACTGTCGGCTCCAAAATGCCAGTCTACGTCTCCTACATCACCGGCCCCAGCGCTGCTGCTACCAGCCTGAGGACGACCAGCTTCTCAACGCAAGGTCCCCGCGAACTCCATATAGTGCTGGTGGACAATGGCCGCAGCCAAATGTGGAAATCGGCCGAGTTTAGGGAAGCACTGTACTGCGTCCGCTGCGGCGCCTGCCTCAACGTCTGCCCCGTCTTTGCCTCTCTGGCCGGCCAGACCTATGGCCACATATACCAGGGCGGCATCGGCACCGTGCTCACCGCTTTTCACCACGGTTGGGACAAGGCACAGGGGCCAGTCAGCCTCTGTATGGGCTGTATAGCCTGCAAAGATGTCTGCCCCGCCGGCATAGACATCCCTCGACTGGTGCTGAACCTCAAAATCAAGCTGGCAGAGGAAATGGGACTGCCCTGGACAGATAAGCTCGCCTTTCAAAGCATATTGAAACACCCTGGGCGATTGAACAAAACAGTCAAGCTCGCCTCCGGCCTGCAACGACCCTTCGTTGACCGCGACTTGATGATTCGACATCTTCCCTACCCATTCAACGCATTGGCAAAGACCATCAGCCTGCCTGCCCTCTCCAGCCAACCCCTATACCAGAGGATGAAACACGCTGCACCACGGAAAACAGGCAAACCCAGAGTAGCCTTCTACGCCGGCTGCGTTGCCAACTATGCCTACCCCGAACTGAGCGAGGCTGCTATCAAGGCTCTAAAACAATACAACACCGACACCTATTACCCCATAGAGCAAGTCTGCTGCGGTGCTCCAGCGTTTTTCTCCGGCGACATCGAGACAGCCATGAGCCTAGCTAAGAAAAACATCGAAGCGCTGGAGAAAACGAAGCCCGACTATATCGTCACCGTCTGCCCCGGCTGCGCCAACATGCTGCAGAACGAGTACCCCAGCCTCACCTTAAATGAGCATAATTGGAACAAAAAGGCTAAGATATTGGCCACAAAAATACGCGACTTCTCACAGCTCATCCTGGAGCTATTCCCCATGGTCGAGAAAAAGCCCGAGCGCAATGTGAAGGTCACCTACCACGACCCCTGCCATTTGAAACGCGGTCGCGGCATCTGCAATGAACCCAGGCAACTGCTGCAGCGAGAGGGCTTTGAGCTGGTGGAGATGAACGATTCTGATGCCTGCTGTGGCTTTGGTGGTCACGTTGTGCTAGCTTACCCCGAATTATCCGGCTCCGTGCTAAACAGAAAGCTGGACAACATCGAAGCTACCGGCGCTCAAATCGTGGTCACTAACTGCGCCGCCTGTTTGTTGCAGCTACGCGGCGGGCTGGACAAACGCCACAGCAGAATCAAAGCAATGCACCCTGCCGAACTGCTGGCGAGGTGAACATATATAGGAAGCGCCATTGCGACAGGCTGTCTAAAAACAACATGTAGGGGCGTACCTTTAGGTGCGCCCGCGGGACGGCGGGTCCTTTCGTTGAAGGACGGGCGGGTTTGAAAACCCGCCCCTACACAAATCACATTGTTTTTGGAGTCTTCAGACAGCCTCGTGGCATCTCCTCTTTTTTCATCCCGCTTCTTGCTTCTTGAACCTCGCCCTTAAAACCGCCAAAAACTCCTCCGGGCTTTTCCCCACTGACATCTCCTCCATAGGACACATGCCCACCCCACCAACCCTGCTGATATAAGGCACAACCTTGTCAAAATGAAAGCCAACACCCCACTTGCCCAGCGTCTTCATCGCCACCTTGCTCCCCAGCGGGCTATACACCTTCCTGCAGTCCGCCTGAACCATCAGCAGCGCTGCCGCATTCCCTACCACCTTATCCATCATCACCACCGCTTGGCTCTCGCCAAATTGCTCCAGATAGTCCAGCAATGGCACTAGCCTATCACTCCGCGACGAAAACACCAGCGCATCGCCAGCGTACACACGCAGGGTGTCGCCGCTCTCCAGGAACTCGGCATAGACAGAATCACCCATCACGGAAAGTAGCTCGCTGCATTACCAGTCGCTCTATCAGGAAAACCACCACAGGGATTGAGGCCAACTGAATGACAATTCCAGGCCATCCCTGTTTCACCACCGCCCATGCTGCCAGCAACGGGCTTGACGCTACACCCAGAGCCGAATAGCTTTCGCCTGACAGCAGCATCACGACACCTATTGCCACCAGCAATGCCAATCGCCCCCCAACCATAGCGACCATGAGCGACCACATAGACCGCAGATTCAACTTCTCTCTCAGTAAACCGGCAATTACGCCGTAAGCCGAAATCTCCACCGCCACCTGCGGCAGAACCCTGACCGCAGGCATGCCGGATATCACGTAGCTGGTCAGCGGCGTCAGCAACCCCACCACCAAGCCAGCCCTCCAGCCAAACAGCAATCCAGCCAGCAGCACAAAATACTGCATTGGCAGAAAAGCCGGCCCCGCCAGGTGAAACTGGTGACACGCCCAAGGCGCAAGCACCCCCAGGGCCACAAAGCCGATTGTGAAGACATAGCTGCGGACATCTTCATATTTCAGAACCAGCGGGAATTGCAGCCTCTCCATAAACGCAATCCTGCTTAACATCTTTCACCTCCTGACAATTGACCTGCCAAAGCCTCTTAAAACTGAAAATTTAGACCATTACGTCCAAGTCCATGTTACAATAACTGACATAACACAAACAATATTATGACCTTGCAGGCTACAAACATCAAAAAGGAGCGTAAATGAAGAAGACCCGGAGCAAGGCAGGAATCATTTTGGTCCCGGTCGCTATTATGCTGGCAGCCACCGCATGGAGTTGCTCCAGCCCACCACCACCCAAAGCCAGTCCGCCTAAACCAACAACAACTCCTCAGCCCACACCACCGCCAACACCACAGAAAACGCGCGCCCAATCCATACCGGCCAGCGCCGTCAAGATAACTCCCGAAACAGACGCACTGCCGCCAATCATGCACTCCAGCGAATTCGCCAAACCTGTGCCGCTGGGCAACGGCGTCAATACCGCCGGCGCTGAGGATTCTGCCTTTGTCATGCCCGATGGCAACACGCTGTACTTCTTCTTCACCCCTGACCCCGGCATCCCGGCGGAGAAGCAGCTATTTGATGGCGTTACCGGCATCTACGTTTCTCAGAAGCAAGGCGGCCAGTGGAGCAACGCCCAGCGAGTCATGCTAATAGAGAAAGACGAGGTTGCGCTGGATGGCTGTGTCTTTGTCCAGGGCAACGAGATGTGGTTCTGCTCCGCCCGCAAGGGAAACTCACGTGGAGTTGACCTCTGGACTGCGCGATTTAGCAACGGTCGCTGGACAGACTGGAAACATGCCGGCAAGAAGCTGAATGTGGACTACGAAGTGGGAGAGATGCACATCACCGCCGATGGCAACGAGATGTATTTCCATTCGCCAAAGGCCGGTGGCAAGGGGGGCTACGATATCTGGGTAACCAGAAAAGTCAACGGAGAATGGCAGCCTCCGGAGAACGTGACCGCCGTCAATACTCCAGACGCGGAAGGCTGGCCCTTCATCACCCAGGACGGCAACGAGCTATGGTTCCTCAGAAACTACAAAGGGTCACCCGCTATCTTCAGGTCAAAGAAACTGGGTGGTAATTGGAGTGAGCCGGAGCTTATCGTCTCCCAGTTTGCCGCTGAACCATCGCTGGACAACTCCGGCAACCTGTACTTCACCCACCACTACTTCAAAGACGGCAAGATGCTGGAAGCCGATATATATATGGCTCCGCGAAAATGAAAACCAGGAAAAAAACATTGACAACGGCGGAAATCGTCTCTCGCCTGCAATCGCTGGCCAATCCTGAGAATGTGGCTGGCATGAAGCGTTTTGCCGTCGGCGGCAAACACACGCTGGGCATCTCAGTAAACACGCTCCGCCGCCTAGCCAGGGAAATAGTCCGAAATCACCAGACAGCCGCAGACCTCTGGGCAACTGGCATCCACGAGGCACGCATCTTAGCTTCCATAATCGATGACCCCACCCAGGTCACCGAAAATCAAATGGAGGAGTGGGTTAGTGGCTTCGACTCCTGGGACATCACCGACCAAGTCTGCATGAACCTGTTTGACAAGACACCATTCGCCTGGAACAAGGCTATCGAGTGGGCCAGCCGGGAAGGTGAGTTCCAGAAGCGCGCCGGCTTTGCCCTCGTGGCTTGCCTCGCCTGGCACGATAAGAAGGCACCGGCAGAAAAATACCTTCCTTTCCTCCCCGTAATTGAAAACGCCTGTGGCGATGGCAGAAACTTCTTCAAAAAAGCCATAAGCTGGGCGCTGCGAAAGATAGGAGCGCGCGACCAGTCTCTCAACAAGCTGGCTGTAGAAACAGCGCAAAGGATTCAGAAGCAGGACTCAAATTCAGCGTGCTGGGTCGCCCGCGATGTGCTAAGCGAACTACAGTCTGAAAAGGTTCAGCAAAGATTGGCAACAGCTAAGAGGCATAACTTCAGGTAGCGATAATAGCAATTTGTAGCGCGACTCTTCAGAGTCGCTGACGGCGGGGCTGAAGCCCCGCGCTACTTAGTGCAGGGCAGGTTTTTAAACCCACCAGTCGCACATTGCAGACACCACAAACCAATCACCCAAACCTTTCGCCTGTGCCTGCCATTTTCACATACAGAAACCGGGAAATAGTAGGTTCAACACCACAACCTAGAAGGAAAAATGAATGTCAGCCGCCAGTTAGTATCTCCGTCCTTTCCCACCACCATACCCTCCCCCATATCCCCCACCCCTGCCACCACCTCTTCCACCACCTCGCCCACCACTCCTTCCACCACCACCACCATAAGGCCTGCCCCCACCCCTGCTGTCGGTACGAGGACGAGCCTCGCTGACATCAAGCGTGCGCTCCCTCAGAGTCTTTCCCTTAAGACCCATAAGGGCGGCAATGCCTTCAGACTTGGCTGGCATCTCAACAAAAGCAAATCCCCTGGAATGCCCGCTATACCTATCCTTGATAATGCTTGCCGATGTCACCTGTCCAAACTGCGCAAACAGCTCCTTTAATTCCTCCTCAGTCACATCTGGAGAGAGATTGCCAACATAGATATTCACTAGATACCTCCTTCGCTAGATTGCGTTATCTTCACTTGCCACCCATCGCCACTTCAACACCCTCAAACACCCCAAAAACATATGTAGGCTGGGAATGCCCAGCCTACAAACACCCTCTAAAACAGGTTAGTGCTATCGGCTGGACCTGGTACGGTAACAGTCGCTGCAGTAAACCGGTTTGTCACCGCGCGGCTCAAAAGGTACCTGGGTATCCTTGCCACACTGAGCGCATGTCGCCGGGAACATCTGCCGCTCTGACCTGTAGCCAGAACCACCACCATAACGTCCGGCTTTCTTCGCCTGCCGACAGGTGGGGCAGCGCTTGGGCTCATTGGTATAGCCCCTTGATTGGAAAAGCTCCTGCTCGTCGGCGCTGAAAGTGAAGGTAGCTCCACAATCAACACACTGGATGGACTTGTCCTGAAATCCCATTGGACAACCTCCTTCTTCTAGATTCCAGCTAGAGTTCGGGTCATCCAATACCTGGTAGATCTTATGTGGATCCAAGAAGAATGTGTACGATAACCTAAACTAAAACCGTTATCCCAATTATACAGCGCATCAATTGTATTTGCAAAAACAGCCCGCAATGACCAACTGCCCTGACCCCATACTATTGAATACCATAGCGCAAAGGGCTAATATGCTGGCATGAAAAATACAACAGAGAAAAACCCGCTAGACTGGCTGCTGGAACCGAGTGACATCGGCGTGCAATACCTTGCCATGCGCTACCTAATCAAAGCAAACCCAGAGGAATTGGCAGAAGCAAAGAAAAAGGCACACAGCGAAGGGCCTATCGCCCAGGTGCTGGCAAAGATGCATAAGGAAGGATACTGGGAGCAACCAGGAGCTGGCTATAACCCGAAATACACAGGAACGGTATGGTCCATTATCCTATTAGCACAGCTTGGCGCTTCTATTGACGCGGATGAGTGCATAGCAACCGCTTGCTCCTACTTACTGGAGCATACGTTGACCGAACGAGGCCAGTTCACCATAAATGGGCTTCCCTCGGGAACCGCGGACTGCCTGCAGGGAAATCTCTGTGAGTCGCTATTAGACCTCGGATATGAAGACCCGCGACTGGATAAGGCATTTGAATGGATGGCACGAACCGTCACCGGGGAAGGCATAGCTCCGATGCAAGATAAGACGGCCCCGGTGCGTTACTACGCCGGAAAATGTGGGCCAAACTTCGCCTGTGGCAGCAACAACAAATTGCCCTGTGCCTGGGGAGCGGTGAAGGTAATACTGGCTTTCAGCAAACTTCCCAAGGGGAAAAGGACAACGCTGATAGACAATGCCATCAAGGCCGGAGTAGATTTCCTGTTTAGCACAGACCCAGCCAAGGCAGACTACCCCTGCGGATACAGCAGTAAGCCCAGCGGAAATTGGTGGAAATTCGGCTTCCCCGTATTCTATGTCACCGACTTGCTGCAAAACGTTGAAACGCTGGTCGGCTTAGGCTACGGCAACGATCCCCGTCTGGCAAATGCCATGACCATAATCCGCCAGAAGCAAGACAACCGAGGCCGCTGGCTGATGGAATACGACTACACCGGCAAGACCTGGATAGACTTTGGCCCCAAGAAGCAGCCCAACAAATGGGTGACGTTGCGTGCCTTACGCGTACTGAAAGCAATTGAGCAACCTGGGGATACCACCAAATTCTAACCCGAGTTTTGCGATGCCCCGTAAAACGCCCTCAAAAGGGAACAGGATTATCCATATGCCATGTAGTTACCTTCCCCATGATCCTATCTCCTGAGTTCAAATCGCCTGTGGTGGAGCTGGGGTATCAATAGGGCGAACTTTACAGACCTTTGACTTGTGTTTTAGCCTTAACACTTAGGCGCAAGATATTAATTAGAGTCGTGCTTGCTGCAAACAAACAGTAACCGAGGATACTTGCCCTCTCCGATTATGAAACGATCATAGGCGTGATCAATCTTGATTTGATTGATAGCATCAAATCCGGCCTTTTTGAAAAGGTCGAGCCATGTCTGCAGGTTGAAAAGTCCTAGAACATGACAATCGGTATAAATCTCCAGTCTGCCTTTGCGGCGAATTAGGTAGACAAGCACCGCCTCGTAAGTTTTCCCCGAAGGTTCAGGGATATAATTGTTCTCAAAAACTGTAACTTCGATATCTTCTAGGGAACCGGTATAGACAAAATTGTTCTGACTGAATCTTTCCGCGATATTTGCCACAATTAAGAAGTAGCCCGCCGGGTTTCAGGTGTTTTCGCGCCGTCATCATCGCACTATGAAGTTCATTTTCTGTCTTCATGTAGTCAATAGAGTCTGGCACGACCACGGCATCAAAGCATTCGTCTAATTCTATTGTTCGCATATCACCGTGGTAATAAACCAATTCTGGGTTAAGACGTCTGGCAATTTCAAGCATGTTTTTGCTGATGTCCACGCCCGTTACCTTATAATGCCTCTTAAATGTATAATCATTACCGCCAGCACCGCAGCCAAGATGAAGCAACGTTTTTACTCCGATTTTTGAATGCTCCTTAATAACCTTGCAATATTGTTCTGTTTCCTCTAAATATTCCTCGGGTGGAGCAATTATTGGCTCGACCCAGGCAAGGTCACTATAGGCAAGCCAGCCATCTATGTTTTTCATATTTCCATTTTATCCCGATTCGAAATTGCTATCAACGACGAGCTTGCTTAGCCAATGGGTAGTTTCCACGAAGGAATACTAGCTTGAATTTCAATCTGCTTATGTACTACCTAATGAAATAAGTAATAGTTGCTCGAGCTAAGCTGGGAGAAATATGGGTTCTACCTATTGATAACCTGGGTGCGGTTCCTTGAAACTAAATGGAGATAGGGGGATTCGAACCCCCGACCTCCGCGATGCGAACGCGGCGCTCTCCCAATTGAGCTATATCCCCGTAGCACCGCAATACTAACAAAGGCTTTGAAAACCTGTCAAGCAACCGCTTACCCATACTACATCGTGCCAACGCATCTGGCCTGCCATGATTCCCTCGTTCTGACCATCTTCGCAGTAGAGATAACCAACAGGAAATCCTAAATTCTAAGCACCAAATCCTAAACAATACCAAAATTCAAATGCTCCAAGTTCCAAACTGCCGAGACGTACAGCGTTTTAGACATTTGTTTTTGGTGCTTTGAATTTGTTTAGTGTTTAGACATTCGGATTTAGAATTTGATAAGGGGGCTTGCTTCGTCCTTCAACGGAAGGACTCACAATGACATTTTGAGACGCTAATCTCAGTCTGCACTAGCAGAAACAGCATTCCTTACCGCGGCACCCTGTTCCTGAGGATATACTGCCCTACCGGATATATGGTCACTTCTGCATCTACAGTATTCGCATGCACCAAATGTCCACCATGACTACCATCGCCTGTCATACCATGTAGATGGACTGGATGCTCCTCGATTGATATCATCTCCTGCCCATCCTTCGTCAAAGCATAGAAGCCCACGAACTCCCACTCGCGCCCATCATCAACCGTCACAACTATCCACTGCACCTTCTCATCAGCATTGGCGGGCAATCTATCAGCTATACTTAATTTAACACCATTAAACCTGCCCTTTGCCCTGACCGCCGCCAACGGCATCCCTAGTTCCTTTGCCTTGCCTTCTAAATATGCGTGCAAATCACCATTCACACCGTTAAAAGTACTGCCGACTACCCTATCTACTCTAACTATGGCACAGAAGGGCAGCTTCTCCTCTGACCAATCAAGCTCCACTATCCGTCCCTGATTTGTGGGGTCCGCCCAGTAGCAATTCTCTGACGAGAAGATAAGCTCCCCACAGTGCTCCCGAGCGGTGGTACCCAGTCCTATGATTTCCTTGCCCGCATATTTGCTCTCCAGCTCCTTCAGTGAGACACTATCGCCAAGGTCTCCAATCAGCAGTTCATCTACCCGATTAAAAACGGCGATATATTCCTTATCACCGGAAGATGTGGCGATGCTTATGCCTACTTGCGCCCAACACCCGGCAGACAACAGCAGGGAAAAGCAGACGAACAGGCCAATGACAACAACACGTACTCTAGCCATTGAAAAAATCTCCTTTATGCCAGCACATTATGTCAAATTTACGCACCAGAATCACCAGCCAATGCTACTACTCTATAACACCTTGCGTCAACGAGCGACAGTTGACATCGCCTTATGACTCCGACTAGACTTGTGGGCTAACGACCACCGCTATTCGTTACATCACCATGGACATCCTGCAGCAAATGAAGCAGTTCCTGGAGCCACAGTCCGTAGCTCTCGTTGGCCTAACCCGCCGCACTGGCGAAGATTCTTTCAATGTCATGGAGAACCTGCTTAGCTATGGCTACCAGGGCAAGATGTTCCCCATTAACCCCTCCACCTCCGAAATCCTGGGCATCAAGACCTACCCCAGAGTCACCGAGATTCCAGAACCAGTTGACCTGGCCATTATCGCCACGCCCCGTAACCTGGTGCCCCACCTATTACATGAGTGCAGCCAGAAGGGCATCCGGTCAGCGGTAGTCTTTGCTCAGGGATTTGCTGACGCCATAGACGACGAGGGCAAACAACTACACCACCAAATGCTGAATGTCATCGAGAACAATGGCATCAGGATTGTCGGCCCCAATACTTTCGGCACCGCCAACGCCTTCATCAACTTTAGCTCATCTTTCTTTAGACAAAAACTTAAGAAATGGCCCATCGGCGTCATCTGCCAGAGCGGCATGTTTTACATAGGTTTCCCCGAGCTGACAATGACCGGCAAAGGCATTGACCTGGGCAACGCCTGCGATATCGGCTTCGTCGAAGGTCTGCAATACTTTGAGGACGACCCCCAAACTAGGGTCATAGCCTTACACATCGAGGGTATGAAAGACCCTGCCAACTTCACCAGGATAGCCAGAAAAGTAGCCAGGAAGAAGCCGCTTGTCGCCTTAAAAACCGGCAGAAACGAGCAGGCAGCCAGAGCAGCAGAGTCTCATACAGGCTCACTCACCGGAAGAGACGAAATCTGGGACACAGCTTTAAACCAGGCAGGAGTCATTCGCGTTAGCGATTTGCAAGAATTGGTAGATATCACCCGTGCTTTTACTGTTTTGCCTCCTCTGGAAAACCCGAATGTGGCTGTAGCCAGCCTCAGCGGCGCACTCGGCATCATGACGCTGGACGCCTGCACGAACACCGCACTCAAGCTAGGCAAGCTATCGCCGCGAACCCAAAAGGGTATTGAATCTATCTCGCCACCCTGGCTCAAAATCGGCAATCCCATAGACATCTGGCCAGTGATGATGTCATCGCCAAACGTATTCACACCGCTGATTGATAGCCTAAACACACTGCTGTCCGACCCACAACTTGGTGCAGTGATATTCATCGGTGCTGCCTTCGATGAGAAATGGGCTACAGGGCTACCACAATTCCTGACCGACCTCGCAGTCCGCCATCCAGACAAGCCTTTCGCCTGCTGCATCTATGGACCAAATGGCGACGACGCCATAAAGGGGCTACAAGAGGCTGGCAAAATTGCTGCTTACCCCACCCCAGAGCGCGCTATTCGCGCCCTGGCTAGAATATATGAATACTCGCAGCTAAGAAGCAGGCTCTAGAATCACCCGCGCATCCACTGCCACCGCTCCATCTTTATAGGCAAATACAGGATTAAGGTCAAGCTCTTTTATCTCAGGTGTCTTCTCCACAAACTCGGAGACTTTCAAAATCAGCCCTTCCAGATACGGAATATCCGCTGGCTCCTGCCCACGGTAGCCTTCCAGCAGAGGATAGCCTTTTATCTCCCTTATCATCTCCCTGGCATCCCTCTTGGCCAGTGGAACTATCTTGAAGGAGACATCTTTGAGCACTTCAACCAGTATGCCGCCCAGGCCAAACATCAGCACCGGGCCAAATTGCGGGTCTTTGGTCATGCCGATAATGACCTCCACGCCAGGCCGAACCATCTTCTGCACCGAAACACCGAGTATCTTCGCCTTGCGCTGGTGTTTTTTCACCGCCGCCAGTATCTCGCTGTAGGCTTTGCCCACTTGCGTGGCATTTTTCAACCCCAGCTTCACACCCCCGATGTCACTCTTATGGGCAACATCGGGCGACACAATCTTCAGCGCCACGGGAAAACCGATTTTCTTGCTCAGTGCCATGGCTTCCGCTTTGGTCTTAGCCAGCTTGGCCTCGACCACAGGAATACCAGCTTCTTTCAGGAGTTCCTTGGATTCAATTTCCGTCAGCAGTGTTCTCTTCTCTTTCCTAGCCTGGCTGAATATCTTGTCTTTGCTCATCTAAATTGCCCCCTTACGAATATCAAACGCATAAACGCCGTCTATTGTAACCAATTCACTACCCCGTTGTGAAGTATTGACTGCCTCAACATGCTATCATATAGAGAAAAGCCATGCCACAATCGCCAAAATTGAAAATCCTGGGGATAGCCGGCAGCCCGCGAAAAGACGGCAACACCGACCTATTGCTCCGTCAGGTGATGGCTGGCGCTTCAAATAAGCAAACTCAGACAAAGACAATCATCCTGCGTGAGCTGAGCATAGCCCCCTGCCGTCACTGTGATGGCTGCCTCAAGACCGGCAAATGCGTCCAGAACGATGACATGCAATGGCTACATACGGACTTGCGGGAGACCGACCGTATCATCCTGGCTTCCCCTATCTTCTTCATGGGGGTAACCGCCCAGACCAAGACCATGATAGACCGCTGCCAGGCACTCTGGGTCATCAAATACGTGCTCAAATTGCCAGTATCCATCCCGCCGGACAAGAAACGAAAGGGTTTTTTCCTCTCCGTAGGCGGTACTAAGCTGAAAAATCTCTTCGAACCGTCCTTGGCCACAGTCAAAGCCTGGTTCAGCACGCTCGAAGTCGATTTCGCCGGCGAATTGACCTTCCCCGGTGTCGATGAAAAAGGTGCCATCACCCATCACCCCACCGCCCTCCAGGATGCCATCCGCCTGGGCCAAAAACTGATTGATGACACTCAACTGTAGGGGCGTACCTTTAGGTGCGCCCGAAACAGGCTGGTTTTCAAACCCACACCCAAAAGGTATATCCCACAGATGTCATCGGCTCAAAGGGAAACTTCACTAAAACCCTTTATTGCCCCTCTGCGATTATGCTACAATGTCTCAGTTTTTGACATAGCACTGCCCACTGATCAGTAAAGGAGACCACACATGCCCAGTCTAAGCAAGTCTGAATGGCAAGAAAATGTGCTCGACCCCGCCGTAAAGCGTTTCCCTGAAAGGCAGGAGAAATTCGAAACCAGCTCGGGGATTGAACTCCTGCCAACCTACTGCCCCGATGACTTGAATGATTTCGACTACGCCGCTTCCCTGGGCTATCCCGGCGAGTACCCCTTCACTCGCGGCATCCAGCCTAACATGTATCGCGGCAGGCTTTGGACTATGCGCCAGTATGCCGGCTTCGGCACAGCAGAGGAATCAAACAAGCGCTACCGCTACCTGCTGGAACAGGGTCAGACTGGCCTGAGCATAGCATTCCAGTTACCCACCCAGATCGGCTATGAGTCCAGCCATCCTCTGGCCAAAGGGGAAGTAGGCAAGGTAGGCGTAGCCATAGATACCCTGGAAGACATGGAGGTCTTGTTCAATGGCATCCCGCTAGACAAAGTCAGCACCTCCATGACCATCAACTCCACAGCCCCCATCCTGCTCAGCATGTATATCGCATTAGCCAAGAAGCAAGGCGTCAGCGCCGACAAGCTAGATGGCACTATCCAGAATGATGTCCTCAAGGAATACATTGCACGTGGTACGCATATCTTCCCACCACGCCCCTCAATGCGCCTGACCACAGACATCTTCGCTTACTGCAGCCAGCATGTGCCTCGCTGGAATACCATCAGCATAAGCGGTTACCACATCCGCGAAGCCGGCTCCACGGCTGCCCAGGAAATCGCCTTCACCCTGGCTGACGGAATCGCTTATGTTCAGGCAGCTCTCGATGCTGGGCTCGACGTCGACAAGTTCGCAGGCAGGCTTTCTTTCTTCTTCAACGCCCATAACAACCTGTTCGAGGAAGTAGCCAAGTTCCGAGCGTCACGCCGACTCTGGGCCAGGATTATGAGTCAGCGCTTCAAAGCTAAAGACCCGCGCTCCATGATGTTGCGCTTCCATACTCAGACCGCCGGCTGCACTCTCACCGCCTTGCAACCCTACAACAACATCATCAGGGTAACCATACAGGCACTGGCAGCTACACTGGGCGGGACACAATCCCTCCATACCAACTCCTTTGATGAAGCCTTCGCCACACCAACACAGGAAGCGG
>VGOO01000026.1 GCA_016875925.1 Chloroflexota bacterium | reverse complement strand
GGCGACGAGACCGGCAACATGAGAGTAGTCTGGTTCAATCAGCCATACCTGGCTAAGAGGTTTCGCACCAACACCCAACTGGTGCTCAGCGGCCGCGTCAGCGAGTTCAAATACGCCAAGCAATTTGAGAATCCCGAGTGGGAAATCATCGAGGATAAAGAGTTGATCCATACCGGACGCCTGGTCCCCGTCTATCCCTTGACCAAGGGGTTGTATCCACGGCAGATGAGAACCATCATGAGAAGAGTGGTCGATGAGTGGGCATGGCAGATACCGGATTTCCTGCCTCAAGATACCAGGAATAGACACCAGCTCTTAGAGTTGCCAGAAGCCATAACCCAGGCTCATTTTCCTGACAACTACCTCAAGAATGCAGAGGCTAGAAAGCGCCTTGCCTTCGACGAGCTATTCTTATTGCAACTGGGCGTTTTGAGCAAAAAACGTGGCTGGCAGGAAAGTCAGCCTGGGAATTTCTTGAGCGTGAATGAGGCGACCGTCAATAAGTTCTTGCAGTCTCTGCCCTTTAGCCTCACCAGCGCACAGCAGAGCGTGCTCCAGGAAATCCTGGCCGATATCAAGCTGGCAAAACCCATGGCACGGTTGCTCCAGGGGGATGTGGGCAGCGGCAAGACTGTGGTGGCCACAGCCGCCTTGATGGTAGCTTTTGACAACGGCTACCAGGGAGCGCTGATGGCACCCACCGAAATACTGGCTGAACAGCATTTCCGCGGCATAGGCTCGCTCCTGTCTAAGATAAGCCAGACGACGGAGGAACAAGGCAACATTAGCCGCTATTATGGCATTTCCCCCAAGCCTTTGACCTTTGCCCTGCTAACTGGTAGCCTGAACGAGAAAGAAAAGGACAACTTGCGCCAGCAAATTCAGGAAGGCACCATAGACATCGCGGTTGGTACCCACGCATTAATTCAGAAAGGAGTGGAATTCCAAAAACTGGGCCTGGCGGTAATCGACGAACAGCATCGCTTTGGGGTCTTACAACGTTCGTCGCTGCGTCAAAAAGGCTTCAATCCCCACATGCTGGTAATGACGGCCACCCCTATACCACGCACTATGGCGCTCACGCTCTACGGCGATTTAGACCTATCAGTCATCGACGAGATGCCCCCAGGAAGGCAGAAGATAGTTACCAGATGGGTTGAGCCAGAAAAACGAGGCCAGGCCTACGATTTCCTGCGCCAGCGCATCGCTGAAGGAGAACAAGCCTTCATAATTTGCCCGCTTATTGAGGAATCGGAAGGCATTGAGGCCAAGGCAGCAGTGGCTGAATACAAACACCTGTCACGAGACGTCTTCCCAGATTTGAGGCTGGGCTTACTTCATGGCAAAATGCCAGCAAACGAGAAGGAAAGGACAATGAGGAATTTCAGGGCTGGCAAGCTGGATATACTGGTATCCACCTCGGTGGTGGAAGTGGGCATCGACGTGCCGAATGCCACGGTCATGCTGGTAGAGGCAGCCGACAGATTTGGCCTTTCCCAGCTGCACCAGTTCCGGGGGCGTGTGGGACGAGGGCAAAAGAAAAGCTATTGCCTCCTCCTGTCAGAAAACCCCTCGCCTGAAGGCATCGAAAGGTTGAGAGCAATAGAGAATATCCACGATGGCTTCCGATTAGCTGAAAAAGACCTAGAACTACGCGGTCCAGGTGAGTTTTTCGGCACACGACAGAGCGGATTACCCGACCTGCACATGGCCAGGCTATCAGATACTCCGCTGCTGGAGTTGGCACGGGCTGAGGCGATTACACTATTCCACAGCGATTCTACTTTAAGCAAACCAGAGCACCAGCTTCTGGTCCAAGAGCTAGCTCGAGTATGGCAGAGCCAGGGAGAATGGAGTTAAATGGCATGATGTTCAGACAGAAACTGGTAAAAGCTTTAGAGCAGGCAGTAACCGAGGCGTATCAGAAAGGACTACTCACCTCCAGCACGTTGCCCGAGGTGACAGTTGAGCACCCACAGAACACTGCACACGGCGACTACGCCTCCAGCCTTCCTCTGAAGCTATCTCGGGCTACAGACATGCCTCCACTGGCTATTGCCGAAAGCCTGGTGGAGCTTATGCCACCCTTGCCAGAGGTAAACAAGATTGTCATTGCACCACCAGGTTTCATCAACTTCACCCTAAGCCCCGAATGGCTGACTAAGCAGGTAGAAGTCATCCTGGATGCTGGCGAAGCCTACGGCAACATCGACCTCGGCAACAAGAAGCAAGTTCAGGTTGAATTTGTCAGCGTCAACCCTACAGGCCCACTACACGTAGGACATGGCAGAGGCGCTGTCCTGGGAAGCACACTGGCAAACGTCCTCAGCATCGCAGGCTACAAAGTGGAGACGGAATACTACATCAACGATGCCGGCAGCCAGCTGGATGCCTTCAATCGCACTCTCTACGCACGCTATCAGCAATGCCTGGGCAAAGAAGCTGCAATCCCCAGCGACGGCTACCATGGCCATTACATGATTGACCTGGCCAAGGAAATCGCCAAAGAACAAGGTGACCATTTTCTATCCCAGCCAGAAGAAACAGCTCTCAAGGAACTAGGTCAGATAGGCGTAGCCAGAATTATGGACAGTATCAAGCGAGACCTAGAGCTACTAGACGTAAAATTCGACGTCTGGTTCAGCGAGCTGAGCCTGTTCAGCAATGGTCAGTATGAGAAAGCTATGAAGATGTTACGGGATGGCAACTACACCAGCGAGAAAGAAAATGCCACCTGGTTCACTTCGTCAGCGCTGGGCGAGGACAAGGATAACGTGCTGATACGCAGCGACGGCTCACCTACCTATTTCGCCTCGGACGTGGCTTACCACTTCAACAAGTTCCTGGAACGAAAATTCGACACTGTGATTGACATCTGGGGGGCTGACCACCAGGGACATGTCTCACGCATGAAAGCCGTGGTCA
The DNA here is from genome assembly GCA_016875925.1 of Chloroflexota bacterium. GTDB lineage: Bacteria > Chloroflexota > Dehalococcoidia > GIF9 > UBA5629 > VGOF01. Next base: position 15,739 of record VGOO01000026.1, on the reverse strand, counting down.
ATGCCTTAGGTATAAACCATGAGCGCCTGAAGGTTATAATCTGCCAACTTGTCACTTTGCGCCGCGGCCAGGAAATCGTCAGGGTTTCCAAGCGTAGCGGGGATATCATCACCCTAAGAGAGATAATAGAGGAGGTTGGCTCCGATGCCTGCCGCTTCGTCTTTCTATCGCGTTCAGCGGATGCTCAGATGGACTTTGACCTGGAGCTGGCGCGAAAGCAATCAACAGACAACCCTGTGTACTATGTCCAGTATGCCCATGCCCGCATCGCCAGCATACTTCGACTGGCCAAAGAGCGCGGCATAGACTACAGCCAGGGGAACGTCGCCCTGCTCACCAGCGAGCCGGAGCTGACCTTGATACGGCGCTTAATCTTGATGCCCGAGATAATCGAGACAGTAGCCATCAGCCTGGAACCACACCACCTACCCTACTTTGCCCAGGACCTAGCCACTGTGTTCCACAGCTTCTACAAGCACTGCAGGGTGGTTTCCAAGAACCAAGAGATGACCGCCGCCCGGCTGAAGCTGGTCAGAGCCACCCAGATACTGCTGGCCAAAACGCTACACCTCATGGGCATGACCGCACCGGAAAGTATGTAAGCGCCGCGTCTCTCCACACCCATTCCCAAAATTCCAAATCACAAATCCGGAATACCAAACAATAATTAAATCAAATTCCTAATGCTCTAAACAGTGACCCAACATATAGCACGGGCACACAAAAACAATATGTAGGGGCGTACCTTCAGGTGCGCCCGTGAGACGGCAGGTCCTCCCGTCAAAGGACGGGCGGGTTTGAAAACCCGCCCCTACGCAGAGCACGTTGTTTTTGGAGTTTTCAGACAGCCCCGCCAGTGGCAACTCCAAACGAAGCCAAGGCAGCGTTTTGAATTTAGTATTTAGGTCATTAGTGCTTGTTTCGGATTTAGAGCCTAGGATTTCGGATTTAGGATGGGAAATAAGGCAGGGCACAGTATGGGACTTAAATTGAATCTACACTCTTCTTTGTGCTAAACTTCACCGCTGGCAAACATGAAAAAACGCGTCTTCTCTGGCGCTCGGCCTACCGGCAGACAGCACATCGGCAACTACCTGGGCGCCATCCAGAATTATGTAAAGTTGCAAGACGAATACGATTGCGTCTATTGCATCGTTGATATCCATGCTCTAACCACGCTGGAGGATACCGGCAAGCTCCAGGAGAACACATACGAGATGATGCTCGACTGGTTGGCTGCTGGACTTACCCCCGAGAAAAGCATCCTCTTTGTACAGTCCCACGTCCCCGAAGTTATGGTGTTGCACACTCTGCTCAGCATGGTCACGCCACTGGGCTGGCTATTGCGCGTGCCCACCTTCAAAGAGAAGGCCAGGATGCAGCCTCAGAACGTCAACTACGGACTGGTGGGCTATCCGGTGCTGATGACTGCCGACATCGTGCTCTACAAGGCAGATGTGGTTCCCGTAGGCGAAGACCAGCTTCCCCATCTGGAGCTGGCCAGGGAGATAGCCCGTCGCTTTAACTCGCTATTTGGCCAAACCTTCCCAGAACCACAATCCAAGCTCACCACCTTCCCCATGGTACGGGGGCTGAACGGAGTCCAGAAGATGGGTAAGAGCTACGATAATTACGTTGAGCTGGCGGCCACGCCTGAAGAGACCAGGAAGCTGGTTATGACTGCGGTCACCGACCCTGCCCGGCAGTATCGCACCGACCCCGGCCATCCCGAGATATGCAATGTCTACAGCCTGCACCAGTTCTTCAATCCCAACCGCGTGGCGGGAATCGAGTCTGAGTGCCGGGCGGCAGCCATCGGCTGCGTAGACTGCAAGAAGCTGCTGGCCGAGGGAATCAACAGGGAACTGAAGGAACTACGAGAGAAAAGAGCTGACTTTGCCGCCAAGCCGAAGTATGTGGCTGAGGTCCTGGCTGAAGGAGCCAAACGCGCCCAGACAATCGCCAGGGTAACCCTTGCCGAAGTAGAAGAGAAGATGGGACTCATCGCACCCAAGAGCTGATTTCCCTCTCCCTCGACGGGAGAGGGCTAGGGTGAGGGTGAAAGAACTCCACAATGCAAATTATCCCCATCTCTAAAAGCGGCAAAACGGCACTCCAGGTAGCCACGCTTGCAGCCCAGAAATCCGGCGACGTGCTCCTTGCCAACTTCCACTCGGATAAGCAGGCCAAACACAAGAGCAAGGGCAACTTGGTAACCGAAATAGACCTGCTGGCTGAAAAGGCTGTAATGGAGGTACTCAGGCAGGAATATCCTAACCACAAAATCCTCTCCGAGGAGACCAACTCCACCACCGACACCAGCGGCTACACCTGGATAGTTGACCCCTTGGACGGCACCAATAACTACGTTTACGGCCTTCCCTTCTTCTGCACCAACGTGGCGCTAGCCAGGGACGAAGAAATACTGGTCGGCGTCACCTATGCCCCCATGACCAGAGAGCTTTTCCGTGCCGAGAAAGGCAAGGGGGCTTACCTCAACGACTCGCCGATTCACGTTTCTGATGTAAGCACATTGGAGGCGGCCATGGTTGGTTTCGATTTAGGCTACGATGACCAGCAGGCCAGGGAAATGCTCAGTGTAGCAATCAAATTATGGGGTAAAATACACTGCATGAGACTGATAGGCTCGTCTGCGTTGGGTCTGGCCTACGTAGCTGCTGGCCGCATCAGCCTGTACTACCACCGCTTCATCTACCCCTGGGACATCGCCCCCGGCCTGCTGCTGGTCAAAGAAGCCGGCGGCACAGTCACCGACTGGCAGGACCATCCCGCCACCCTCCACAACAGCCAGATAATCGCCTCGAATCCTAAGCTGCACAGTGTTTTTCTACGTTAGGTCGTCCGAAAACAATTAAACTGTCATCGTGAAACCCGATTGCATCGGAACGTGACAGCCTCAGTCCTTCTGTCATCGCGAGGAGTCCCGATGTAATCAGGACGACGTGGCGATCTCTCCCACCCAACTTCAACCAGAGAGATTGCTTCGCTCCGCTCGCAATGACATTTCCCGTGGCGGGGTACAAAACGGTCACCTGTCTTCAACAGAAGGACCCGTTCATTTCGCGGGCGCACCTGAAGGTACGCCCCCACATATTATTTCCGGATGGCCACCAGAAGATACTCGAAACCATAGATAGCTTGAAGCAGGAGTAGGAGATAAATATGGCTAAGCAAACGGATACTATACAAAACGTGGTTGATTATTATGCCAACCTCCCTTACACCATCACCGTTGAAAAAGAAGACGATGGCAGAGGCGTTTATTACACGGCGCGCGTCATCGAGTTGCCTGACCTGCTTATGACCGGCGCAACTCCGGGCGAAGCTGTTGCTGAACTGGAGTCTGTAAAACGGGAGTGGATAGAGGAATATCTGAAACTGGGCAACAAGATGCCAAAACCATTGAAGTCGCGCAAATACAGCGGGAAGGTGATTTTACGCATTCCCCCGTCGTTGCATGAAACCCTGGTAAAAGTAGCAGAGCTTGAAGGCGTTAGCTTTAATCAATATATGGTCTCTTCGCTATCTAAATCGGTGGGCAGGGACGAGGCTGTTCGGAAAAAGAAAAGGGCAATAGCGCAGAGGTAAGCTCACCCTGCAATAACCGAGAGACAGACCCTGCCCTGTCTTTAGCTGCTGGCCGCATCAGCCTGTACTACCACTGCTTTCCTTGTGTGTTACCTGCCCACAGGTGACCCTACGACGGGATACAAACGGCCACCCGTCCTTCCGCTGAAGGGCCCCAACTGACGGCAAAGTCACCGACTGGCAAGGCAACCCCGCCACTCTCCACAGCAGATAGGTTGTCGCGGCAAACCCGAAGCCTTACGAGGACTTCGCTCAATGCGCTTCTCAATGACGCCAAGTGGTAACTTGATCAGCCATCTTGGACTAATTCGTCAACATCGTTGAACAGTATAGCTTTCAGTGCAATAATAATGTCGTTGATGCTTGCAGATAAGGCCAGTCATTTAATGGGGGGGGGGTAAACTGAAGAGACTGCTCGCATAGGTTTTCCTTTGCAGATTTGGAGGTTAGCTCGCATAGTAGAGATAGGGAGGTAAAAAGGTTATGGATTGGTACATAGTAGTAAGCATTGTTTTGGGGATTTTTGCGTTATGGATATGTATTGTGGCAGCAATTACTCCCTTGCTCAACAAAAGGCAAAGAGAAAATAGAAAGAGGATGAGCGAAGAAAGAAGGGAGTTCTTCCGAAAGCAGGCAAAGGAACTTACCTCCCGGATGTTCGAGGGACGAAATAAAGGGGAACTAGAAACAGAGGCACTGGAGTATTTTGCCCAGTTTGACAAAACCCTTTTGTCAGGTCATGTTTATTGGTACGTAATTCGAGATAGGCACACTGTGGGCATAGGGAGTGATACAATAAAGATCCCGCGGAGCAGATATAGAATTTGGGGTCCGTATAAATCCTTTGGAGCTGCGGTTTTCTCAAGCAATTTTAGCGGTCGCGGTTTATATCCTTCATTACACGGAAATAAATGGCAGGCACTAAATGAATTTAAATGGAAAGAGCAGAGGAGATTATTACCTGAAAATGATCTTTGGAACGATAGCCTATTAACAGAATTGGAATAAGGCTTGCAGAAGTTACCCGGATAAGAAGACAATCGGGGAGAAGGCTACTGAGTAATTGAACAGCCACTCATGGAGCTTGACCATAACCCCAAGAGAGGTGAAGGCATAACGAAACTGGTCTCCATGCGGCTAGCATTCTGAACATCAGGGCATTTCGTGATCTTCAGACAGGACATTACTGCTGCCTTGTGCTCGGTAGGGCAAATGCCTGGAAGCGACAGGATCGGTCATTATAGATATACGTACTATTTCAGAAACCTATGTGAGTACCACGCGGAACAGAGTCGTAATTTCTGAGACTACATTTTAGGGCAGATGCTTAAAACCTATACAGGTGAGCCCTTCCAAAAGGATTCTGTCACGCACTTATAAAACCCGAAACAACAATAAGTGCCACCCCAGGTATAAGTGTAAAATACACCAATTTGTTGACCTGTTTCAGCGACTCTTTTATTTGTGCCTCACACACTTTACCATATCGCCATTGAATGTATTGAGGAATGCCCAATCCAAATATGACACCTCCTGCGGTGGTGATAATCTCAGCATGTTCAAGCGGAAGTGCCAGACATGGAATAGAAATACCAGCTAAAAATATGACGACTCCTGCGATCGAGTAGCCACAAAACTCCTGTTTCAGCGTTTTTAAGCGTTCTTCCGATGGTTTTCCAGCTTTGAGGGAGTTTTTAACCATAATAAACCTGAGCGCCATTACGGCTAGTGCTAATCCTACAGACAATATAACCGAACTGATATCTACGATGTTAACCCCCTTCGTTGTTCTGCTAATTTACCACAATAGACTAGACTACGTAAATTAAGGGATGCGTAAAACGCCCATAACATATCGGACTTAAGGATAGGGAGGGAGGTCTTCCAGTATCATCTGCCCACAAATAACCCCCTTCTTTGCGCATCATGGCATTCCCAGCAACCACCAGAAAGGAGAATCAACGGAACTCACAAACCCATATCTCACTACACTGAATTGACAACTAAATCAGCGGCTAGCAAAGCCACCAGGCGGCACTCCACAGCACACAAGTTATTGCCTCACAGGCTAAACTGTGTGCGGAATCAGTGAGACGCATCAGCAATGATACTCCAGCAAGCTTGCATTGGCGATGCCCGCAATTGGTTGCGGGGTATGTGGTAGTGAACCTATATCAGGATGTATGCTACAATAACTTCGAGATACTCCAGAATAACTTCTTAAATTGGGTGCAATAGTAAAGATGCCCCATAGGCAAGAGGGATGAGCGGGGACTACAGTAGTTTCTTGTCCATCACAGACTGGCGATGCCCAGCCTGCAATACAAATACAAACTCATTGGGCAACACTTTTAGTGGACTTACAGCCGTAGCTCTACACGTAGCAGGCAAAATAAGGACAGGTGACTCTAATCATAAACAATGGGCGTCAAATATAGTGGGTATCTCAATATACGATCCGACTGTAAACAAGTCAATCAACACTCTTGCCGACGAATTGCAACAGGCGGTTCTCGAACACAATAGAATTCGCCACGAACAGTTAAGCGCAAAAATCAGAGAATTAGTGGAGGCACAACTTGCCACAGACGAGCCGCATGTGCGGGCATACAGGCACATAAAGCAGCTAGAAACTAGCCTTCATGAATTCGTGCAGGACACACTACAAGAGACCTTTGTAGGAGGCAATGATAGCTGGTGGACAGATGGTATACCTCTCGACATAAGAAAAAAATGTGCAAACAGAAGAGAAGAAGACACTCACAGGGAAGAATTATATATGTACACTGACCTGATTGACCTGAAGTCAATCATCGAAAAGAACTGGAAATTATTTGAGCCCAAGTTCCGACGAATCGGAACAAAAATATCAAAGAACGAATTCTTGCACGATATTGATAAGTCAAATGACACCAGAAGACGGGTAATGCACCCGATACGAAAAGACGTAACAACTGATGAACTCACTTTTCTCAAAGATTTCTATAACCTCGTTTATCGACTTGCACTACCACGCAACAAATAATGCTAGCATGGGCATTATTTTGAAGCAGGAGGATGGCATGAAATTTGAGAATCTTACCTACGCCGAAAAGGACCAGACAGCCTGGATTACGCTGAATCGGCCTGAGGTGTACAACGCCTTGAGCATGAAGCTGTCGGACGAACTGGTGCAGGCCATCGAGATGGTGCGGCAGTCAACAGAGCTGAAATTCGTGGTGATAAAGGGGGCTGGCGACAACTTCTGCGTGGGCGATGACATCACCGAGATGCACCAGTGGGGCGATGCTAACGGCGTGATGCGCCGGGTGCGCTACTACCAGAACATGGCCAACCAGCTCGAGGAGTTGGACAAGATAACCATCGCCGCAGTGGACGGCTACGCCGTGGGCGGCGGACTGGAAATCACCATGGCCTGCGACTTCGTCGTCGCCACCGAGCGCGCCAGGTGGGGAATGCCAGAGGTGGACGTGGGGATTACGCCGGGCTGGGGTGGGACGACACGGATGGCTAGACTCATCGGCAGGCGCATGACCAAGGAAGTCAATATGCTGGGCGCCATCCACCACGCCAGGAGAGCTGTAGAACTGGGGCTGTGGAATCGGGTGGTGCCCAACGACCAGCTTGACACTGAGGTAAACAGGCTGCTGGAGGTGCTGAAGTCCAAGCACCAGCAGGGGCTGCGGCAGTTCAAGTTCATGATAAATCGAGGCGTGGAGTGCGACCTGTACACAGCGCAGGGCTTCGAGGCGCTATCGGCAGCGCTCAGCGGAGCAGTCAACGGCATGTGGGAAGTAGCAGATGCGGACAAGGGCGCCGGCATAAAGGGCTTCACCGAGAAGGACAGCCTGTGGAATAAGAGACGCAGTCTAGCAGCGAACTTCTGGGTAGATTGACCAAACGCCAGAGGTACGGTCACCTGTGGGCAGGTGACACGTAGGGAAACAAGAGACGCGGTTTGGCTACCAATTTCTGGGTGGATTAGATCGAATACCGGAGAGACGGTCACCTGTGGGCAGGTGACAGGTAGGGAAGATGCAGGTTGCAAGATGCAAGAGGCGAGATTTGTCTCTCGTCGCTCGGGTCTCGTCGCTCGTGACTGCCGACTATCGACTGCTGACTGCCGACTGAGAAAATGGCTTTTTGTGGGAAGCTGCTATAATGAAAGAGATAGGCGATAAGGCTATTGAAGGTTTGCCGACATGGGCCAAGGGTTTCGATGCCCGCGTTGCGGTACACACGGTGAGGCCGGCCAGCGGTACTGTACTGGCTGCCGCCAACCTTTCTACTATACCTGCGTACAGTGCAATAGCTTCGTAGACTCTTCTTTCAAGTTCTGCCCCAACTGCAGTACATCCCTGAATTGGGACGTTAAGCCCAGAGCCAATCTGCAGCTACTATCGACAATGGCGCCCCAGTCCTTACCCAAGCACAAATACAGGACAGTGATGCCGGTATTAATGGCCGTACTCCTGCTGGCAATGGCTACCGCAGGATATCTGTTATATCGGTTCTCCTCCAGCGGGCTACAGGTTCCTGTAGGCTATGAGTCATACCAGGAGCTTGCCGAGGCGACAGAGCCCTATGTCATGGCTCCACCGAACTCTCAATATTCCGGCATTCCCCTATACGTAAAGGGGCCGGGAGAATATATACGCCTGACCAATAACGCCGATGCCGGTAACGTCAGCTTCGAAGTGCTGAAAGCCTTTATCGTCTCAGACCAGACCGATAAAGAACTTTATATACCCGGAATGCGGATGTGCGGCTATTTTGCCGAGACTTTGCATAATAACGCTGAGCGGATTGGAATTAGAGCGGCAGTGGTAATTGCGGAGTTCGAGGATGAGTCAGCGCCTCATGCTCTCAATGCCTTCGAAACTACCGACAGGGGCCTGGTGTACATAGACTGCACCGGCACCAGGAGAAGCCCAGCAGATTTCGAGGAGTGGTTATACAAGCTGTTTTATCCCATAGGACAGGACCGTATGGCGTACGTGGCAAAGGGAAAGGAATACGGGACCATACTTCTCGAAGACGCTGAATCGACCCAGTATAGCTACTATGCGGGCTATAGCAAAAGCTGGGGGAAAGACGAACGCTCCTTCTTTGTGCGGCCGGCGATAGTAAAATCCGTAAGAATTTACTGGTGACACCTAAACAAGAAACAAGTTGCAAGTTGCAGGTTGCAAGAAACAGTAGACGGGGATAGTCGCTCGTCGCTCGTAACTGTCGGCTGCCGACTATCGACTGTCGACTGTGTGGGTGGCATCCACTCGGCAGGTTGGGAGTCAGGTTTTGCGGTGCTTCTTGATGAAGCGGCCCATGCGCTTCAGTGCCTCTTCGATTTCAGCCATGGAGGCAGCGTAGCAGCAGCGGATATAGCCTTCGCCGCATTCCCCGAATGCAGAGCCGGGAACTACCGCTACCTTTTCCTCATGCAGCAGCTTCTCGGCGAAGTCCTCCGAGCTAAGACCAGTGACCTTAATCGAGGGGAAGGCATAGAAAGCGCCCTTTGGTTCAAAACAGGAAAGCCCGATATTCCTGAACCCCTGCACCATGACCCTGCGGCGCTGGTCATACTCCCGCAACATTGACTGCACCGCTTCATCTCCACACTTCAAAGCCTCGATGGCCGCCATCTGCCCCATTATGGGACCACAGAGCATGGTGTACTGGTGAATTCGGGTCATGAACTTGATTATCTCAGGGTCAGCAGCAGCATAGCCCACGCGCCAGCCAGTCATAGCATACGCCTTGGAAAAGCCATTGAGCAGGATGGTGCGTTTCTGCATTCCGGGCAAGCTGGCCATACAGATATGCTCCGCGCCATATACCAAGCGGTCATAGACCTCGTCAGAAATTACCAGCAGGTCACGTCGCTTGGCTAGCTCGGCAATGCGAACTAGCTCATCTTTGTGCAAGACAGCGCCGGTAGGGTTGGCAGGATAGCCCAGCAAGATGGCTTTAGTCCGCGATGTAATTCTTGTCTCGATATCCGCAGCGGTTATGGCGAAGTTGTTTTCTTCGAACAGTGGTACCTTCACCGGCACGCCGCCAGCCAGGGTAGTGCAGGCAGGATAAGCCACATAGCTGGGGTCGGGCATGATGACCTCATCGCCGGGGTCGAGTATAGCCCTCAGCGCCAGGTCAAGCCCTTCACTGACACCGACGGTTATCAGTATTTCAGTGGCCGGGTCATAGCTCAAGCCATATCGGACAGCTAGGTGCTCCGAGAGCGCTTGCCTTAGCTCGGGCATACCGCTATTGGAAGTGTACATGGTATAGCCCTTTTCCAGGGAATAGATGGCAGCCTCCCGGATGTGCCAGGGGGTAACAAAGTCAGGCTCTCCCACGCCAAGCGAGATAACGCCCTCCATTTCGGATAGCAGGTCGAAGAACTTCCTGATACCCGAAGGCGGCGTCTTGCTAACCTTCTGTGAGATATAGCCACGGGAAGTATTAAGTTGAGTTGGATTGCTCTGGGACAAGAATGCCTCCGCTCAAAGAGATATACGGAATAGGTTTATCAGGGGGTGACCGCCAATCGCTTCATCCCTTCCCCACCACCGAGAACTTCGCCATCATCCTTATATCGCTTGAGTATAAAATGGGTAACCGTGCTCTGGACTGTATCCAGCGGCGCCAGCTTCTCCGAGACAAAGACAGCGACTTCCTGCATAGTTTTGCCCACTACCAATATAGCCAGGTCATAGGTGCCTGATACTAGATAGACCGAACGAGCCTGCGGAAAACGATAGATACGCTCGGCTATGGCATCAAAGCCGACATCACGCTGAGGAGCTACCTTCACTTCCACCAAAGCCCAGACCTGCTCTTCGCCCAGCTTGGACCAGTCAATGGCCGTCTTGTACTTAAGAATGGTGCGGTCTTTCTCAGCCTTCTTTATCGCCTTTTCCACCTCGGCGACCGCGATGCCGGTCATGGTGGAAATCTGCTGCGGCGTAAGCCGAGCGTCTTTTTCCAGTGCTTCAAATATCTGTTTCATATCGCCTCCTCACCAAATAAACCTATCTTCCTTGAAGCTACATTATAGCAGAGTGGCCACCACTCCACACCTGCATACCCACTGGTTACATGGGCGGTCGCTTTTTGCGCCAGTCGGTAGCCTGCTCATAGGCAAAGGCAATGCGCAACAACGTTGCCTCATCGAAATGTTTGCCCAATATCTGCATACCCACAGGCAAGCCGTCAACAAAGCCGGCAGGAACGGAAATTCCTGGTATACCCGCGATGTTTGTGGGCAAGGTACATATATCGCTTAAGTACATCTGCACTGGGTCGTCTACCCTTTCGCCCAATTTGAAGGGCACAGTGGGCGAAGTGGGCGTCACCAAGGCATCGTATTTCTCGAAGGCATGGTCGAATTCCTGCTTTATCAGGGTGCGCACCTTTTGAGCCTTGAGGTAGTAGGCATCATAGTAGCCGGCAGACAGGGCATAAGTACCCAGCATGATACGCCTTTTGACCTCCGCACCGAAGCCGAACTGTTTGGTCTTCTCCATGGCTTCCCACATGTTACTCGTGTCCCTGTAGGAAAATCCATACTTGACACCATCATACCGAGCCAGGTTAGCCGAAGCTTCAGAAGGAGCCAGGATGTAATAGGCTGCCAGGGCATACTTGGTATGGGGCAAAGAAACGTTCCAATCCACCTCCGCTCCTAGCTCTTCCAGCTTAGCGATGGCTGCTTGCATTATTACTCGTACCTCCGGTTGCATGCCTTCCACAAGATATTCCTTGGGGATACCAATTCGGAGTTTTTTCAGGTCGGGAATCAGCGATTTGGTATAGTCAGGCACAGGATTGGGAACGGAAGTTGAGTCGCGGGGATCGTGGCCGGAGATGACGTTCATCACCAAGGCGCAATCGGTAACAGTTTTGGTTATAGGACCAATCTGGTCTAGAGAGCTGGCAAAAGCCACCAGACCAAAGCGGCTGACCCTTCCATAGGTTGGCTTCATACCGACCACGCTGCAAAAACCAGCAGGCTGGCGGATGCTGCCGCCCGTATCCGAGCCAAGGGTATAGACAGCTTCATCGGCAGCCACAGCCACCGCAGAACCGCCACTGCTGCCACCGGGAACACGGTCTAAGTCCCAGGGATTTCGAGTGGGAAAGAAAGCCGAATTCTCAGTGGACGACCCCATGGCAAACTCGTCCATGTTGGCCTTACCTAAAACCACAACACCAGCAGCATTCAGCTTTTCCACAACAGTAGCATTATAGGGAGGAACAAAGTTCTCCAGAATCCTGGAGGCACAGGTAGTCTTAATGCCCCTGGTACACATATTGTCCTTGATTATGGTGGGGATACCGGTCAAGGGCTTTGCCTTGCCGCTGCCTATGGCTTTATCAGCCTCTGCGGCCTGTCTCATAGCCATCTCTCCGCAGACGGTGATGCAGGCATGAACCTTCTCCTCTGCTTGGGCCAGGCGCTTCAGGCAAGCTTTGGTCAATTCAACAGAGGATAGCTGCTTCCTCTTGAGAAGCTGATGAGCCTCGCCTATGGTAAGCCGATAAAGGTCGTCCATAGCTTTTATTCCAGCACCGGTCGTATTTTGAAGAAGTCGCCTTCCCGCTGAGGAGCATTGGCCATGACATCCTCCACGGGATAAGACGGCTGTGGTCCGTCTGCCCTGAAGACATTCTGCAGGGCAACAGTCTGAGCTGTAGGCGGCAAGCCGCTAGTATCCACTTGCTTCAGTACCTCAAAGTTCTCCAGGATGTTGGACAACTGCACCATGAACTTCTCAACTTCGGCTTCGCTCATGCCCAAACGTGCCAGCAAGGCAATATGCTTCACTTCTTCACGAGTTAGCTTCATACCGATTCCACCATAAAGACAGAAAATGCGTGGCGAACATTATAGCACAAAGGAGACTCCAAACAGCTTCCACAGAGATAGCCCACATTTGAAATTTGCAAAATTCTGTAGATTTCTGTAGATTTTAGCAGGCCACCATGAACAGGTTACCTCACGACAGCAAGTCCGTACAGCAGCATATCCTAGTCAGCATCAGTGAAGCCAGCAGTATGCTAGGAGTAAGCGAGGCTACATTGCGGCAATGGACCGATGAGGGTAAGGTCAGGGCATTCATAACTCCAGGCGGACACCGACGCTATGACAGGGCCGAGCTCCGCGGCTTCATGGGCAAGCAGCACAGGATACACGGCCTCAAAGACCTGGTAACCTCGATAGAAAGTACTCCTCCTCTGCACCGACAAGTAGCACATACCCACTTCAGCACCGCTTCCTGGTATAACAGGCTAGACACCCAAACACAAAAACACCTGGCAGAATCAGGCAGAGAGCTATTGCAACTGGTTATCAAATATCTAACTGAACCGGCAAAGCGCAGAGAAACCGAAGAGCGAGTCCGAAGCATCGGGAGCGAGTTTGGCAACCAGGCAGCGATGCTCGGGCTATCACTCACAGAAACCATAGAGACTTTCATGTTGCATCGAAATCCTGTGATAAACGCAGCCACTGACCTGATGAAAAGAAGAGAAGCACTCAATGAGCGGGCAGTAGAAGCCATACCATTACTGAACCACGTCCTGGACGAGACGCTCATAGCCATGGTCGCAGCCTATCAGCAACACCGGGAGAAAAGAGCAGAAACGACATGATATCCATTTCTAGATTGCTATGCGATGCCATAGGTCCAGGCGATATACTCCGCTATGGTAGCCAGGATAAAGCTACATCCGAGAACAAGCCACCCAGACCTATTGTGGTCTGGAATTGCACCAGAAGATGCAACCTGCGCTGCGTTCACTGCTACAGTAGCGCCGGCAGCCACGACCCGACAGACATACTAAGTACGGATGAGGCAAAGGCATTCATCCGCGACCTGGCAGATTTCGGTGTGCCAGTGCTGCTATTCTCAGGAGGAGAGCCCCTGCTCAGGAAAGATATCTTCGAGCTTGCCGACTTCGCCCGCAGTTTGGGCATAAGAACCGTCCTGTCCACCAACGGCACCCTGATAACCAAAGACGAGGCACAGAAGATACGAGACATCGGCTTTGCTGAGGCAGGTATCAGCCTCGATGGCATAGGCCGCCAAAACGACCTTTTCCGGGGCAAGGACGGAGCTTATAAAGCTGCCCTCCAGGGCATACGCAACTGCGTGGCGCTGGGGCAACGAGTATCTTTAAGGTTAACTATAACCCGTGCTACATATTTCCAGATTCCCGCTATCCTCGACCTGGTAGAAAAAGAAAACATAGACCGCGTTTGCTTTTATCACCTGGCTTACGTAGGTCGAGGCAGCAACTTGAGCCAAGATGACCTCAGCCATGCAGAAACCAGAGAAGTAATAGACTTGATATGCAACCACACTCTGAACCTCTACCAGCGCGGTCAGAAGAAGGAAATCCTGACCGTAGACAATCATGCCGACGGCGTCTATCTCTACCTCAAGTTGAAAGAGCAAGACCCAGCACGAGCAGAGAGAGTCCTGGGGTTGCTCAGGGCCAACGGTGGCAATAACTCAGGCATACGCATAGGAGCCGTAGATGAAACAGGCAATGTCCATCCAGACCAGTTCTGGCAGCACTACTCACTTGGCAATGTGCGCCAGCGGAAGTTCGGCGACATTTGGATGGACACCTCTGACCAGACAATGAAAGGATTGAAGGACAGGAAACGATTACTCAAGGGTCGATGTGCCAGATGTCAATACCTCGACCTGTGCAACGGCAACTTGCGGGTGCGAGCCGAGGCGGTTTACGGAGACATCTGGGCTGAAGACCCTGCCTGCTATTTAACCGATGCCGAGATAGGATTGAGCCGATGATGAGCAAGATAGCTGAAAGGCAAGAGACAGTTAAACCAGAGCTGCGAATGGTAGCCTGGGAGATAACACGAGGTTGTAACCTGTTATGCGCTCACTGTCGGGCTTCATCCACCAACACCACCTATGAGGATGAGCTTTCCACCGAGGAATGCCTCAGACTGGTCGACGAAATCGCAGGCATCGGCAAGCCGGTTCTGATACTCACCGGCGGCGAGCCACTGCTACGGCCAGACCTGGAACAAATCGGAAAATACGCCGTGGGACGGGGACTGAAAGTAGTCATAGGTACCAACGGGACATTGCTCACCAAAGAGATGACGGCCAAGCTCAAGGAGATACCGGTGCCCAGATTAGCTATCAGTATCGATTTCCCTACTCCCGAGCTGCAGGACAAGTTCCGCGGTCAGCCAGGGGCTTTCCAGGCTGCAATGTCTGGAATCACCAATACACGTCAGGCTGGAATAGAGGTGCAAATCAACAGCACAATAACCAAGATGAACGCTAAGTACCTTGACGAATTGGTGGCACTGGCATTCAAAGTAGGAGCGGTAGCCTTCCATCCCTTTATGCTGGTGCCGACGGGACGAGGCAAAGGACTGGCAGAAGTCGAAATGTCGCCACAGGAATACGAACAGACGCTAAACTGGGTCTATGACAAACAAAAAGAGCTGGGGGATAGGATGTTCTTCAAGCCCACAGATGCTGCTCATTACCTGCGGATAGTGAAGCAGAGAACCAAAGAAGACAGAGCACAAGAAAACAAAAGCCACGCCGGGCACAGCAGCAAGAATCCACAATCGCGCGGGTGCCTGGCTGGCATCTCCTTTTGCTTTATTTCACACCGGGGTAGAGTACAAGGCTGCGGTTATTTGGATGTGGAAGCTGGCAATGTGAGAGAGCGAGGATTTAAGGAGATCTGGGAAAATGCGAATCTATTTCGTGAGCTTAGAGACCTTTCAAATATCAAGGGAAAATGTAGAATCTGTGAATACAAGAGAGTCTGTGGCGGCTGCCGTGCCAGGGCCTATGAAGCCACAGGCGATTACCTACAAGAAGAGCCCTACTGTATTTACGAACCACTGGCGCTGCGAAGTACACCTGCAAAGGCAACTTAATCATGAAACTGGACGACGTCGATAAGAGCCTGCTTGACATCATTCAATCTAAATTCCCACTGAGCAGAGAGCCATTTTCTGAACTGGGAAAGGAACTGGGCATCAGAGACAGAGAAGCAATACAACGAGTCGAGAAACTCAAAAATGCTAGGATTATCCGCATGATAGGCCCTGTTTTCAATCCCCGGATGG
>VGOO01000025.1 GCA_016875925.1 Chloroflexota bacterium | reverse complement strand
AACAGCGCACTTTGGCAATCGCGTGAGCCATTCCAAGCAGCATACCAGGCGCCGCTGGATGCCTAACGTCCAGCCGGTCACAGTTGCTGTTGAAGGTAGTACAGAGCGGCTTTATCTCTGCACTCGTTGTCTGCGCACTCAGCATAAGCTAGCTCGGTGACTTGAGCGCAATTCGCATATTGCGTAGCGCTGTTCCAGCGTCTTGTTTGGCATTGAAAATGGCGCTGCCGGCCACCAGCACATCTGCTCCAGCCTGAGCTACCTTTACCGATAGCTCGGTGTTTATGCCACCATCGACCTCTAGCTCTACCTTAGCATTAATATCGTCTAGTTTCTTGCGCATCCTGACTATCTTGTCCATTGTGCCTTCGATGAAAGTCTGACCTCCAAACCCTGGATTGACGGTCATTATCAGCACCAAGTCAAGCATAGGTAATACCTCATCTATGGCGCTGATGGGGGTTGCTGGGTTCAGTGCTACTCCCGCTTTGGCTCCCAAATTCTTTATCATCTCAATCAGGCGATGCAGATGCTGGCTGACCTCGACGTGTACCGTGATTATGTCAGCGCCGGCCTGAGCAAACTGCGATATGTGCTTCTCAGGCTGCTCTATCATCAGGTGAACATCCAGTGGGAGGTTGGTCTTTGGGTGGAGTGAAGCTACCACCGGGGCGCCGATGGTGATATTTGGAACGAAGTGCCCATCCATGACATCTACATGGATGTAGTCGGCGCCGGCCGCAGCTACCTCGGCTATCTGCTCGCCAAGGCGGCTAAAATCGGCAGAAAGGATGGAAGGAGCCAGCTTAATTCGTTTTTTTAACATTACTCTTTACCAATTAGTCGCTTGGCTCTGGCTAAAGCCCTTGTTACCTGCTCGGGCGCAGTACCGCCAGGCACGTTGCGCTTGACCAAGGAATTTTCGAGGGTGATTTGCTGCACTTCCTTGTCGAAAAGCGGTGAGAAGCGCTGGTATTCCTTCAGTGTCAACTCCCGGAAGCCCTTTCTTTTGCTGATGGCATATTGTACCAGCTTGCTGACCGCCTCGTGCGCTTGGCGGAAGGGGAGGCCCTTCTTAGCCAGATAGTCGGCAAGATCAGTAGCCAGGATATATGAGTTTGACATAACGTCTCTCATTCGGGTGTTATTGATTTTCATTGTCTCCACCAAGCCGGTGAGTACATTGAGGCTGGCCAGCAGCGTGTCCACGGTATCGAAAAGCCCTTCCTTGTCTTCTTGCAAGTCCCGATTGTAGGTCATAGGCAACCCCTTCATTATGGTCAAGAGTCCCAACAGGTTGCCGTATACCCTTCCTGTCTTGGCCCGTGCCAGCTCAGCCACGTCTGGGTTCTTCTTCTGGGGCATTATGCTGCTGCTGGTGGCATAGGCATCATCGAGCTCCGCGAAGCCGAACTCGGTGGAGGACCATAGTATGACTTCTTCTGCCAATCTGGAGAGGTGCATCATGGTTATGGCGGCAGCGGCCTGATACTCGATGACAAAATCACGGTCGGAGACTGCGTCCAAGCTGTTAGTACTTATTTGGCTGAAACCGAGTTCTTTGGCCACGAAGTGGCGGTCAATAGGGTAGCTGACCCCTGCCAGGGCACCGCTGCCAAGCGGCAAGACATTTACTCGTTTCAGGCAATCCTGGAACCTTTCTACATCTCGCTGTAGCATCTCAAAATAGGCCAATATGTGGTGGGCAAATAGGATGGGTTGCGCTTGCTGCAGGTGGGTATAGCCTGGCATTATGACTTTCTTGTTAGCTTCGGCTACCCTTATCAAAGCCTGCTGGAAGCTCCTGATCCTTTCTATTGTCTCTACGATTATCTCTTTAATGTAAAGGCGCAGGTCCAGGGCGACTTGGTCATTTCGGGAACGGGCTGTATGAAGCTTGCCGGCAACATCGCCGGCTATTTCGAACAGTCGTTTCTCGATGTTCATGTGTATATCTTCAAGCTCTGGCTTGAATTCTAGTTGTCCCTTTTCTATTTCCTCTTGTATGGTTTGCAGTCCCGAGACGATGGACTCGGCGTCTTTCGGCGTTATGATCTTCTGCTTAGCCAGCATTTTGGCGTGAGCTATGCTGCCGGTGATGTCATGCTGGTACAATCGCCAATCGAATGGTATAGAAGCCACATACTGTGATACGGTTTTGTTGATTTCCTTCTGAAATCGACTTCGCAGGTATCCTCTGCCTTTTTTATCCATATTTCCCCCTCAACTCACCAGCTTGCAAATCGTCTTATGCAGCCAAGCCCAGTCTGGCGCGAACTGAAAAGCCATTAGTAGTTGTTTATCGGCCAGGTTGTATTGTCCTTCGTCTCGATAGGCTATCGCCTGTTTCAGGCATGTCTCAGCCATCTTAGTGTCTGCCTTCTTGTTTTTGCCTTGGTTCAAGTGCTTGAGCCTGCGTTTGATGTAAGACTTGAGTAGTAACCCATCGATGAAGGAGGACGGTGATAATGAAAACGGTGCTGAAGCTGCAACAAGCGCAGCCTGGAAGCACTCTGTGGCCCTTTGGTCATTTCCTGAATACATGTGGGCTTCGCCCATGACCAGGTGGGTCTCTGTTTGGCTGAAATCCAGTTCCAGAGCTTGGTTCAACTCATCGACTGCCAGGTCCAGATATTGCTTTAGGGCTAGGCCGTTGCCAATTCCACGGCTCACAGCTAGTAGATGTGCTGCGATGTATGTTTTGCCCAGTTCTCTGTGGTATCGTTCGATTTCTGGGTTAAGCCTGATAGATTCCTTGAAGCTCTCCACCGCTAGGTCGAAGTTGAATTCCTTCTTCTTACGGTCGCGATAGTGCAGACCCTGGTTGAAGCGATTTTCCGCTTCGTCTGGTGGAGGTTGGCGAAATAGTTGCATCCGCTATTATCTCCTGCGAATTTGGGGCACAACCTATTTTTTCTTGGTGCCTCTTTTGTCTTCTTGGCTGCCCTGTATTCGAGCCTGCAATTTCACTGGCAATCCCCAGATATGAATAAACCCGGGAGAAGCACTGTGGTCGAACAGGTCGCCTTTATCGTAAGTTGCCAGCTTGTGGTCGTAAAGCGAAACAGGCGATCTTCTACCCACCACTGTGCAGGTGCCCTTGTGGAGCTTGACCCTTATGGTACCAGAGACGTGCTTTTGGGCACTTTCCAAGTATGCAGTCAAGTCTTGTCTCAAGGCACTGAACCATAGGCCATCGTAGATGATGTCCGAAAGCTCGCTGGTCACCTTTTCGTTGAAGCGCAGTTGCTGCCGTGACAATGTCATGGCTTCTAGAGCCCGATGTGCTTTCAGCAGCACTGTAGCTGCTGGTGCCTCGTATATTTCTCTCGATTTGATTCCTACAAGCCTACTTTCTACGTGATCGACTCTACCCACTCCGTGCTGGCCTGCCGTGTCATTGAGTTGCTGAGTGAGACTGACGCCGTCCATCTTCTTGCCATCTAGGCTGACAGGGATTCCCCTCTCAAAGCCGATTTCCACATAAGCTGGCTTATCTGGAGCCGCCGTAGGCGATTTAGTCCAGGCGAAGACCTCCTCCGGTGGTTCTATCCACGGGTCTTCTAAGACTCCGCATTCTATGCTTCTGCCCCAGAGATTCTCGTCTATGGAGTAGGGGCTTTTTGCAGTAATTGGTATCGGGATTCCGTGTTTTCCCGCATAGGCGATGGTTTGTTCACGGGTCATGCCCCATTCACGTGCTGGCGCTATTACCTTTAACTCCGGAGCCAGCGCTGCCGTGCTCACATCGAAGCGAACTTGGTCGTTGCCCTTGCCCGTGGCGCCGTGTGCCACAGCAGTAGCCTTCTCCTTCTTGGCTGTCTCTACCATGAGTTTGGCAATCAGCGGGCGCCCCAGGGCAGTTGCCAGGGGGTATTGGCCTTCGTATAGCGCATTGACCCTGAGAGCGGGGAAAATAAAGTCGTCGACGAATTGTTTTCTGGCATCGAGCGTTATTGCTTTGATAGCTCCGACCTTTAGTGCTTTCTGCTGGATAGCCCCAATGTCCTTAACCCCGCCTATATCTATGGTAAGGGCGATGACATCCATGTTGCATTTTTCTGCCAGCCATTTGATGGCGGCTGATGTATCAAGGCCGCCGCTGTAAGCTAAAACGACTTTATTTGCCATTTTTTGACCTCCGGTTGAACACAGTTTTTAGAATGTCCAATGCCTCATCCACCTCCTTTTCGGTAATGATAAGGGGTGGCATGAATCTAATGGCATTGGGCTTGACCGGGTTGACCAATAGCCCTTCCTTGAGGCACTCCAGTACTATCTCTGCAGCAATGTCCTTGGTGAAGCCTAGAGCTAGCAGCAATCCGCCCCCCCTGATTTCGGAGATGAAATCGAATTGCGCCTTGAGCTTTCCCAAGCCGTTCACAAAGTATTGTCCTACTCGCTTCACCTGGCTTGGTACGTCATTTTCGATGATAAATTTCAAACTTGCCAGGCTGGCAGCGCAGATAAGAGGACTGCCACCGAAAGTGCTGCCATGCTCTCCCGGCGTAAAGACAGAGACCCTTTCTTTAGCTAAGAAGGCTCCTATGGGCACGCCGCTTCCCAGGCCCTTGGCCAGTGTCATTATATCGGGTTCAACCCCATATTGCTCGTAGGCAAATAGGGTTCCCATGCGCCCGATGCCTGTCTGTATCTCGTCCAGGATTAGCAGGATGCCTTTTTTGTCACACCAATTTTTTATTTCCTTGAGGTAGCTCTTATCTGGAACGTTAACACCGCCTTCACCTTGAACTGGCTCTAGCATCACTGCGCAGGTTCGGGGGCTAGTGACGGTTTTGATTGCTTCGATGTTGTTATAATCCACGTTGACAAAACCGTCGGGCAACGGGATATATGGCTCCTGGAATTTGTTTTGCCCGGTAGCTGCCACCATGGCCAGAGTTCGGCCGTGAAACGAGTCCCGGGTGGTCACGATTTCGAAAGCTCCGTTTAGGCGAAGCTTCCCGTACCTGCGAGCCAATTTCATAGCACCTTCGTTAGCCTCGGCGCCGCTGTTGCAGAAGAATACGCGGTCGAGGCAGCTATGTTCTATCAGCATTTGCGCCAGTTGCACTTGAGGGATGGTATAAAACTGGTTAGAGGCGTGAATCAGTGTTTGGGCTTGTTGCTGCAATGCTTGTACTACTGCTGGATGGCAATGTCCCAGACTGTTCACTGCCCAGCCAGCGACGAAATCGAGGTATTCTTTATCCTCGGCATCCCAGACGCGAGCGCCTTGCCCGCGTACCAGCGTTATTGGCAGGCGCTTTACGGTTCGCATGAAGAGCTTCTCCTCGAGCTCTTGCCAACTATTTGTTTTACCTGGTGATTGTGGTTCCATCTGCTTTTCCATCTATTTCGTTAATCAGGGCATGTGGTTTCCTGCCATCGATAATTCTGGTCACTGCCACCTTGTCTACCGCTACAAGGCAGGCTTCGACCTTGGCATCCATGCCACCAGTTGCTACGCCAGAGGCAATTAATTCCCTGGCACCGTCGGCAGTAAGTTCCCTGACCAGTTGCTTTGTGCTATCACAAATGCCAGGTACATCGGTGAGGAATATTAGCCTCTCCGCGCCTAAAGAGGCAGCTATGGCTCCGGCTGCTGTATCGCCATTGACGTTGAGGATGTTCACGTTGCTATTTGAACCCTCCAATTTGCCCAGACTGATCGGCGCAATCACTGGCATGTATCCTGCATTTAGCAAAATCTTCAGCAACGAAGTGTTAACTTGCAGATGCTCACCGGTATACCCTAGCTCAGTCGTCCTATTCTTGGCTTTTATCAGTTCACCGTCGGCACCGCTCAGGCCCACAGCTTTGCCGCCCAGACTCCAGATGTCTGCTACCAACTCTTTGTTTACCAGCCCTGCAAGAATTGCTGTAACAACCTTTAATGTTTCTATGTCGGTTACTCTCAGTCCCCTGACGAAGCTGGTAGGGATATTCAGGCGACCGAGCCAGTTGGTGACGGTATTGGCACCTCCGTGGACCACAACTGTAGGAATGCCCCTTTTCTGGAGTGTTACCAGGTCTTCAACCGTAGTATCGCTCTTGCCAAAGGTGCTACCGCCTATCTTGATAACTATGGGTTTCATCAGTTTAACGGGCACTGTGGGGATTAAGTAGTATAAGCGCTATTAATGTTAACATATTCTGCAGACAGGTCGCATCCCCAGGCAATGGCTTTGCCTTGTCCCAGGTTAAGATTCACTCTCAACAGCACTTCCTTGCTGTTCAAGCTGGCGCTTGCCTGTTGCTTATCAAAGGACAGGGGATGGCCTTGTTTCATAACGCAAATGTGGTTGAGGTAAGCATCTAACTTGGCCTCGATGACTTTAGCACCGCTACGGCCCAGGGCAGAGACTACGCGTCCCCAGTTGGGGTCGTTTCCATGTATAGCTGTCTTTACCAATGGAGAGCTGGCTATGATGCGGGCTGCTAGACGTGCCTCTGTCTTGCTCGTAGCGCCCTCAACGACGACTTCTATGAGCTTTGTGGCTCCTTCCCCGTCTCTGGCGATGGACTTGGCCAGGTAGAGGCAAACCTCATCCAAAGCTTTCTGGAAAAATTCACCGTTTTTCTTATTCAATGGCTGGTTTCTAGCCAAACCGTTGGCTAGTATGGCCACCATGTCGCTGGGGCTGGTATCCCCATCAACGCTAATCATATTAAAGGAGCTATCTACAGCTTTTCTTAATGCTGACTGCAGGAATTTTGCATCTACCACCGCATCCGTGGCTAGAAAGCAGAGCATGGTAGCCATGTTGGGGTGTATCATGCCTGCTCCCTTGGCTACCCCGCCGATGGTGAATCCTTTTGGCTCTGCCTCGACCTGAATTGCTATCTCTTTGGCAAATGTGTCCGTGGTCATCATAGCTCGAGCCAATTCATGGCCGCCATCCTCAGTTAGTGCAACCTTATCAATACCTTTGTTAATCTTGTCCATAGGCAGTGGAATTCCGATTACGCCGGTGCTGGCTATGAGCACGTCTAGTGGAGCTATACCGAGCTTCTTAGCCGCCGACCTTGCCATCTCTTCAGCATCGGCCATTCCCCTTTCAGCAGTACAGGCGTTGGCGCAACCGGAGTTCACCACGATTGCCTGCGCCTTTCTATCTCGCAGATGTTGCTGGTTGATGAGTACAGGTGCCGACTTGATAAAATTTGTAGTGTACACCGCTGCGGCAGTACAGGGCGTTTTGGAGTACAAGATAGCTAGGTCCAGCACATTTTGCTTTTTAATTCCCGCTTCAAATGCCCCAGCCACGAAGCCCTGGACAGAGGTTACCGTGCCTGCTTCTATGTTCTTAATTCGATAGTCCATAGGTGAAAAACTATATCAGGTTCAGCCCGATACTTCCAGCTTCCTGGTCGTTAGTCGCCAGTCAGCAGTCAATAGCCGGCATCCGACACAAGCTAGAAGTTGCAAGTGGCGAATTCGTCGCTCGGGACTCGTCGCTCGTGGTTTGGTGGGGAACAAGAGACCACCGACTGCCGACTGCTGACTACCGACTAGTTTCACTTCCCTGCGATTTTCGCCTTTACCTTCTCGAATTCTTCTTCGGTGAGGGTGTACTTGCTGAACGGCAAGAAGCTCAGCAGTATCATGGCTGCCGGGAACAGGCAGAAAACCGCACGCACCCCGATATTAAGGCTGTCCGGCTGAACACCCTCCTTCACGAATCCTGATAGGGCCAGGGCATAGCCCACGATTGCCGGTGACATAGCATAGGCGATTTTTTGTCCAGCTGACCACATGCCGGAAAACACTCCTTCGCGTCTCAGCCCGGACTGCATCTGGTCATATTCAATTGTGTCAGGGAGCATGGAGAACGGGAAAAGCTGAAAGCTGGAAAAGCCGATACCTGCTAAGAATACCTGGACATAGAACAGCCACAGCAGAGATGGGCTGGTGAGGAACAGCGAAGCCATGAACACGGCGAATATAGCCAGCCCGAGATAATACGATTTTATCTTGCCCAATCTTTTCCCTACCTGTAGCCATATCGGGATGAAGATTATGCCTGTGACCAGGAAGATGGGGAAGGCGGTATTCATTGCGGTCTCTGGCAATGCCATGGCGTATTTCACGTAGTAGACGAACCCAGCCATCATAACGCCTATAGCTAATGCCTGCAGGAAATAGCTGGTCATCAGCATGACAAATGGGTAGTTTTTAGCCGCGATGGCGATTTGCTGTTTTATGGGCGGCATCTCTTTCTTTGGTGGTAGGCTGGGTGCCTTCCTAGTGCCGAAAAAGCAGATGAGACAGAAGATTACGATACCCACGCCAAAGATGAGGCCCATCAATTGAAATCCGGCAGCACCATCGCCACCGGCCTTTACAATGGGCATAGCCAGCGCCCCTGCCAGCAAAGCCCCTACTGAGGCAAAGAACATGCGGAACGATGTGATGGACATCCGCTCGTTGTAGTCGTCGGACATCTCTGGAACCATGCTGGCATAGGGAACGTTTACTACGGTAAAGGCGGTGCAACCCAGAGCGTAGAGGAGTGATACCTGGAGCGCCCTGGCGAACTCAGTGGCATAGCCGGGAGCAACGAAAATCAAGAGGAAAGCGATGCCGAAGGGGATGGAGCCATAGAGCAGGTAGACGCGCCTCCTGCCGAATCGGGAGCGGGTGGCATCCGAAATGGCGCCCATCATGGGGTCGGAAATGACGTCCCAGAGCTTTGGCCATAACAGCATGGTTCCTGCCAGCGCCGGATTGATGCCGAGGACATTGGTCATAAAGAACAAGAGGTACATGCCTGTGGCGACGATGAAGAAGTTATTGGCGATATCGCCGATGCCATAGCTCAGCTTTATGCCGAATGGGAGCTTCCGAGTCTTCTTTTGCTTGGTGTCTTCTTCCCTTTTCGATACTGTTTTCAATTTTCCCTCCTCTTAGCCTTCTTTTTTGTCATTATGTGCTTGTTTCTTTGGCCTTTTGTTTTAATTCATAAAGCTTGGTGATTGCTTCAAGGGGCGACATTGAGTCGATGTCGAGTTGCCCAATCTCCTCTGCCAGGGGTGATTTGCCTGCGAACAGCGGTAGCTGTGGTGGAGTCTCCCTTTTCGTTCTCACCACCTTGCCTTGTTTCTGGCCATGCTGACCGTTTTCCAGCTTGGCCAGTATTTCCTGTGCCCGGTGTACCACAGACATGGGAAGTCCTGCCAGTTGGGCTACATGTATGCCATAGCTCCGGTCTGCGCCTCCCGGGACGACTTTGCGCAGGAAGATAACTTTGCCTTCATCCTCGCTTACAGCTACATTGAAATTCTTTACTCGCGGCAGAAAGCTGGCCATCTCCACCAGCTCATGGTAGTGGGTTGCGAAAAGTGTTTTCGACTTCAACCTGGGATGATTATGAATGAACTCGACCACCGCCCATGCGATAGATAGCCCATCGTAGGTGCTTGTCCCTCGGCCTACCTCGTCCAGGATAATCAGCGACTTTGGTGATGCGTTGTTTAATATGTTAGCCGCCTCTACCATTTCCACCATGAAGGTTGACTGCCCGGCAGCCAAATCCTCCTGTGCTCCGATGCGGGTGAAAATGCGGTCTACTATGCCGATGCTAGCTGAGTCGGCTGGGACAAAGCTGCCTGTCTGTGCCATGAGTACAATCAATGCAACTTGCTTAAGGTAGGTGGATTTTCCAGACATGTTAGGGCCGGTGAGTATGATGACTTGGGTATCCCCGTTGTCCAAATAGGTGTCGTTAGGCACGAAACCGTCGCTGCCCAGGCTTCTTTCGACTACGGGGTGGCGACCGCCGCGGATATCTATCACATCGCTGTTGCTTAACTTTGGCCTTACATAGTGATTTCGGGCTGCAGCTTTTGCCAGGCTGCAGAACACGTCTAGCTTTGCTAAGGCCTGGGCTGAGGCCAGTATTCGCTCGCCATCGCCGGATATTTGCTGGCAGACTTGGCGAAAGATAGCCAATTCAAGCTCTATCATCCTGGCTTCAGCGTTGAGGATTGTTGATTCGAATTCTTTCAGTTCCGGGGTGAAGAAACGCTCCGCTCCGGCTAGCGTCTGTTTTCGGATATAATTCCCGGGGACAAGGTTGAGGTTGGATTTAGAGACCTCGATGTAATAGCCGAAGACCCTGTTGTAGCTAACCTTCAGCGATTTGATTCCTGTGTGCTCTCGTTCCTGCCTTTCCAGATTTGCCAGATAGCTTTTGGCTTCTGTGGCGGTACGCCTGACGTTATCCAATTCTTGTGAGAAGCCGGTTTTTATAACTCCGCCGTGTTCTAACGTGGCAGGAGGCTCGTCTGCAACGGCGCGTTTGACTAAATCTACTACCTCCGGGCAAGGTTTCAGCTCCGAATGAAGCCAGCCAGGGGCATTGACAGAAGCCGTCAGTTCGGATTTTATCTCTGCCAGCTTCTCCAGGCTGGAGCGAAGCGCCATCATGTCTCTGGGAGTGGCAATGCCGCTTCTAACACGGTTTATCAGTCGTTCCATGTCAGCTATGTCGTTGAGGATGGACATGACCCTGCGCCTGACTTGAGTGTTTTGATAGAACCACTCTACTGTATCTTGTCTGGTTTGCAGTCGTTCTATGTCGAGAAGTGGCTGCCCCAACCATCTCTTGAGCAATCGTGAACCCATCGGCGTGTTGGTCAGGTCAGTGACGGATAGCAGACCACCGGATGGGTCACCCCAGCGGGCGCTGGCAAAAAGCTCCAGGTTCCGTCTGGTCTGGAGGTCGAGAACCATGAATGACTGTGTCGAATATGTAGAAAGCTGTGTTAATTGTCCCAGGACCGCCCTCTGATTTTCCTGGAGATAGTGGATGATGGAGCCAGCGGCACTGATGGCGAGTGGCAGGCGGGTACAGCCATATCCCTCTACTGAGGCCACTGAGAAATGGTCTAGCAAGGTTTGCTGTGCAACCTCAGGGTCGAACCAGTAATCTTCGAGCCGGGTGACTGAGGCTGGTAGGGATAATCCTTCTGTCTCAAGTGTCTGGGGCAAGAGAAGCTCGGCTGGATGAAGCCGTGCCAGCTCGTCGAGAGCTTGGTTTGCGGGCAACTGGGTAGTGGCAAATTCACCAGTGGTGATGTCCACATAGGAAATTCCTGCTTCGTTGCCCCTGACTATCAGGCTAACCAGGTAGTTGTTATGCTTGTCGGTTAGCAAGGATGGTTCGACTACG
Source organism: Chloroflexota bacterium (assembly GCA_016875925.1). Classification (GTDB taxonomy): domain Bacteria; phylum Chloroflexota; class Dehalococcoidia; order GIF9; family UBA5629; genus VGOF01. Next base: position 7,542 of record VGOO01000025.1, on the reverse strand, counting down.
GTTCCAGGCGTAACTACGCGGATGACCTCTCGTTCTACCAGCCCCTTGCCCGGCGGCGTCATCTGTTCGCAGATGGCTACTTTGTAACCTTTGTTGATGAGCCTGCCCAGGTAGCTGTTCAATGCGTGGTAGGGGATGCCTGCCATGGGAACCCGATGTCCCTTACCCATTTCCCTGGAGGTGAGGGTAATTTCCAGCTCCCGGGCAGTTATGCGGGCGTCTTCGTCGAAGGTTTCGTAAAAATCCCCAAGTCGGAAGAAGACTATAGTGTCAGGATGGCGCTGCTTAATCTCAAGGTATTGTCGCCTGAGTGGGGTTACCGACATATCTTCACCAGCCCTTATTCTACTACTTCCACAACCGATGGCAAAGACAGGCTCATTTAGATAAAGCGATGGGACAGGCTAGACCTACAGATGCCTGCTAGTCAAGAGAATCGTCAACGGTAGACCATATACACGTGAACGTTTCGTCATATTGTCCACCTATCTGGGCTCAAATTGTGCTATAATCGCCGTGTGAAAGCTTTAACAATCTTGACCCTGATATTGCTTGCAGCAATATCTATTTATGGGTTAGCTCTCTGGGGAGGGCAACCTTTTGGTTATGTCGGCGAGCAAACGTTGGGTTACGCGAAGCAAGGAATAGACAAACTAATTGCTTGGGGGGAGGGAACTAGCCAAGAATCTACCGAAAGACGAATCGAAAAAGCATACGAATGTGCGGATGTTAAGCGCGAAGAAAATGGTTTATTGCCATTCCAACGAAGTCCAGAACTAGAAGATTTAGCCAAAATTCACGCCCAAGATATGTACAATAGAAAAAGTTGTGACCATCTGGGATTTGATGAGCGAGCAGACAAGGCTCGAATGGCTGGTTTTAATTCAGTAGCAGAGAATTGCGCTGAGGGTGGTTATGAAGCCTCTAGCTTTATAGATTTGTGGATGACATCACCTGGGCACAGAGCGAACTTGCTTGACCCGAAACTCACGCACATCGGAATAGGCATATACGGGGAATACGCAGTCCAGTTATTTGGTGGTTATTAACAGATAGCCAGATTTTTTTGTGATACAATTTATCTGCGATGCAGGTAATCGATTTTCTAAGGTGGCTTACAGATGTAGCCAAAGCTGTTTGGTCAGCAACAGGACAAAGGCCAAGCGTTACATGTGATATCCAATATACACTACCCGCCAGGTGGGGACCTGACTGGTTTCACGATCAGGATGGCAAAGAACTCGCTACTGGTATTATGCTTGAGGCAGATATCAATCTCTTACTATCAAATCATGGCTCTGTAGATACAAGTATAAAAGATATCTATATAACTGTTAGATATAGTAAAAACAGTAGCGTTAAGCTCACCAGCGGCTTGCCTGTTCAGAAAGTGGTGATTAGTCCTAGAAGAAACTGGGGACCCAAGCAGATTACATTCTATGGTTCTATTTGGGGTATAGACAAACCTCCTGATTTCTTAAGGGCTGAGTTAGTTATAAATCCGCTAGCCCAGCGACCAATTAGAAAACAAATTGAGTTAATCTTTCTGTCCTGAGATATTCATAAATCTGGTTAAAATAGTATTATAGTCCGCTGGTCACACAATCCATCGAATTGTTGGGACATAAAGACAGTCTTCATAGTCTTGGCTTGCAGATTATCTCCTTGACCCTTAGGGAAAAGGCGTCATGCGCGTGCGCGGGCTTGAGCACCAGGGCTGTATCCGCTCCTCTTCCTGTTCCTGCGATGGCGATAATCTCCTCATCGGTATTCACCAGGCCCGCATCGGCTGCCATCAGGCTTATTTCGATGGCGACCTTCACCCCTTGGCCAAACATGCGGAGCGTATTGGCCATGAAATCTCCCAGGATGTACGTGTTATAGGTTTTCCTGGCAGCATGGGCTATGCCCCCGAAGGCGTGGGTGCCTGTAAATATGTGTGCCCCTAATTTTTCGATTTCACCTCTGTTCTCCGCAGTCAGCTCTTGTGTGCCGGGGGCATTGAAACCGGCGGTGTGGGTCACCACTATGACCATATAATCTCGGAATTGCTTTGCAGCTTTCACGGCAGTATCTCCAACTGTTGTGGCAACTATCATTGTCTTGATGTTCAGCACTGCGGCTCGCTTTCTTGCCAGCCGCAGTGTTTCATCTGTGTTAGCAGACCCAGGGGTGTCGAAATAGGTCACTTTAGATTCCATGTTCTCAAACTTCCCTTTATAGGTATCTAAAGGGGCACTACCGGCTTGCCACAGGTAGTTGTGGACGAAGTAGCAGGATAGGCTTGGTGGAACCTTCAATAATGTTGGAGGCAACGCTGCCGTAGGCCCACTTGCTGATGCCCGAGAAGCCGTGAGTTGTTATGGCTATGAGGCTTACCTCGTTCTCCTTCGCATATTGCAATATGGTGCTAGCTGGATGCCCTTTGAGCAGTGCGGTACTGGCATTTATCCCTTTGCTTGCTAAAGCCTCCCGTTTCTTTTGGAGATATTTCTTAGCCTCCTCTTCTGCCTTAGCCGTGACCTCTCTTTCGTATTTCTCGTGCTCAACATAGCCAGCAGTGAAGGGAAGCTTCACGGGCTCGACAACTCTGAGCAGTATGACCTCGGTTCCTGTCTCATCGGCAAGGCCTTCTGCGTAGGGGAGAATGGCCTCGGAGAAATGTGAGCCGTCCAGGCCTATTAAAATCCTCCTTATCTCGGCGTTAGAGGCTGTTATCTTCTCTCCGCTTGGTCTTATCAGCAGAGTAGGCACCTGTACCTTCTGCAGCACCTTGCTGGTACAACTGCCCAGTGGCCAATGGCTGGCTTTACTGCTGCCGTGTGTTGACATAATGATTAGGCTGATGTCATTTTTGCCGGCGAAATCCAATATTTTGGTGGCTGCGTCACCACGGGCTAACTTCTGGCTGATTCGAATCCCTGCGATGTGGAGTTCCTCTGCCTTCTTCTGCAGGTATGCTTTAAGTGGAAGCTCAGGATAGCCAGTCGGTTGACAGGCTATCATGAGGATGACTTCACTGTTGAATCTCTTGGCTATTCTCTTGGCGTATGGCAGGGAACACCCTGCCAGTTCGGAGCCGTCTATTGGAACGAGTATTCTTTCGTACATACGAACCTCCAGGCCATAATATAATCTATGACCTGCGTTAAATCAACCATTTGTGAACCTTTTACACGTTTTGAGAGCCTTTTCGAAGCTATGTTATAATTTGCTGAGAGTAGAGCAGTGTTTGATAGGCTGGAAACAATAGAAAAGCGCTACGAAGAGCTGAATGAGTTAATAGCACAGCCTGAGCTATCAAGTCATCCATCACGATTACAGGCTTTAGCCCAGGAACAGGCCAATTTAGAGGGCATAGTAACAAAATACAGGCATTACAAAGCTCTCGCAAAGGCGATCCAGGAAACACAAGACATGCTGGACGAAAAGTTGGAGCCAGCCCTGGCATCCTTAGCCAAAGAGGAGCTGAGCAGTCTTAAGAAACGCCAGCAGGATGTATTGCAAGATTTGAAGTTGGCCCTGTTGCCTAAGGATGTACACGAGGCCAAGAGTGCTATCGTGGAGATCAGGGCTGGTACTGGTGGTGATGAGGCTTCCCTGTTTGCCGCTGACCTTTTTCGCATGTACAGCCGCTATGCTCAGCTCAAAGGTTGGCAAGTCGAGGTTATCGACTGCAGTGAATCGGATGTGAGCGGCTTCAAAGAAATCATCTTCGAAGTCAACGGAAAGGGTGCCTATAGCCGGCTGAAGCATGAGCGCGGTGTCCATCGTGTCCAAAGAGTGCCGACCACAGAGGCATCGGGACGAATTCACACGTCAACTGCCACTGTGGCTGTTCTCCCAGAAGCTAAAGAGATAGAAGTGGAAATTAGCCCAGATGATATCAAAATTGATTTCTTCCGTAGTGGTGGCGCTGGTGGCCAAAACGTGAACAAGGTAGCCACAGCAGTCCGCATAACACATTTACCAACGGGCATGGTAGCCACGTGTCAAGATGAGCGGTCGCAGTTGAAGAACAGAACAAAAGCCATGGCAGTCCTGCGGGCACGCCTGCTTGATAGAGAGCAAAGCAAGCAATTTCAAGAAATAACTGACGAAAGGCGCTCACAGATTGGCAGTGGTGAGCGTGCTGAAAAAATCCGCACCTATAATTTCCCCCAAGATAGAGTAACCGACCATAGAATCAATTTGACCCTGCACAATTTGCCCAGGGTCCTCAGTGGCGAAATCGACGAGCTGATCGATGCCCTCTCGGCCAACGAACAGGCTAGACAACTTGAAGCAAGCTTGCTATGACTCTAGCACAGGCACTTCAAACATCAGCAGGCATTTTTCGCCTGAATTGCATAGATGATAGCTACCTCGAAGCTGGGATTTTGCTCCAGCACATATTGAAACTCTCCCGTGTCCAACTGTACTCCGAAGGTGAGCGCCTTCTGACCGACAGTGAGATAGAACTCCTGCAGCAACTAGTGGAACGTCGTCTTTTAGGCGAGCCTTCTGCGTACATTACAGGACGCAAGGAGTTTTATGGTAGCGATTTCTATGTTGACCCGCGTGTCCTGATTCCAAGGCCAGAGACTGAACTTTTAATAGAAGCTGCCCTACAATGGGTTGGCGACTTTGAACACAGCAGGTCGCACTCGGGACAGCCGCTCATCATAGCTGATATTGGAACAGGGTGTGGTGCTATTGCCGTGGCGCTGGCTCTTGGATTGCCTGAAAGTATAATCTATGCCATTGATATTTCGCCTTTGGCCCTAGATGTGGCGCGGATTAACTGCGCGCGTCACAACGTCACCGAGCAAGTTGTACTTTTGCAGGGTAATCTTCTGGAGCCGCTTCCCAAGCCTGCCGACCTGGTTATTGCAAATCTGCCCTACATTAAGACCCCGGATTTAGCGAGTCTAAGTCCTGAGATAGCTCATTTCGAGCCTCTAGTGTCAATCCATGGTGGTGAGGATGGCCTGAGAGTAATAGAAAGCCTGCTCAGCCAGCTGGAAGGCAAGATATTGCCACATAGTTGTCTGCTTCTGGAAATAGGTAGGGGACAAGGCAGTGGGTTATCCTCTTTACTGAAGCGGTATATTCCTCATGCTGACTGTGTTTTTTTGTCTGATTATGGTGGAGTTAAACGCGTGGCTAAACTTACGTTCCGCTATGTTTGACAAACAGAGTAATTTGTCCTAAAGTATCAACTTGGCGGAAAACAGCCGACAGTTCCATACGCAAGAAGGAGGAAATAATGCCTGTAAACATGATTGTATGCTGCAAACAAGTTATCGACCCCGAAGCGCCACCCGCAAGCTTTAAAATTGACCCTGCCTCTAACCAGGTAATACCGCCACCCGGCGTACCGCCAGTAATCAGCCCTTTTGATGAACAGGCTGTTGAAGCTGCTCTCAGAATCAAAGATAGCCAGGGCGGCAAAATAACGGTATTGAGTTTGGGCAATAACCTGCTTCGTGATGTGGTGAAGAAGCCTCTCTCTATGGGTGCGGATGAGCTCATCTTGCTTGAGGACCCGGCCTTTGAGGGCGGTGATAGTTGGTCTACGGCATATGCACTGACAATGGCTATAAAAAAGATTGGGCAATTCGATCTCATATTCTGCGGCAGGCAGGCAGCAGACTGGGATGCGGGTCAAATTGGCTCAGGTATAGCTGAGCTGCTGGGAATTCCTAGCGTAACAGTGGCTAAGAAGGTGGAGGTGGCTGACGGCAAAGCAAAGGTCGAGCGTGTCCTAGCCGATGGCTATCAAGTCATAGAGGTTACTATGCCAGCGCTGATCACAGTGAGTAATGAGCTAGGTGAAGCACGCTATGCAACCTTGAAGGGGATCATGGCTGCTGCCAAGAAGCAGCCCGTCATCTGGAAGCCGGCCGACATAGGCGTTGAGCCAGGGCAGATCGGTGCCGCCGGCAGAAAGAATAAACTGCTTAAACTATTCCAACCAGTGAAAGAGGGGAAGTGTGAACTTATAGAGGCGGACAGCCCTGCAGAAGCAGGAGTCAAGCTTGCCCAGCGACTCAGGGAAGCCAAACTGTTCTAATTATTAAAGGTATTAAAGGAAAATAAACCAAGGAGGTTATCATGGCTGAACCCAAAGGTGTAATGGTATTCGGAGAATCAGTTCAAGGCACCCTGGCTGCTATTAGTGGTGAGCTTCTAGGATGCGGTAAGCAACTCGCTGACGCGCTCAAAGAAGAGTTGGTGTGCATACTTGTTGGAAGTCAACTTGGCGATGCACCCAAAAACGCTATAGCTGCGGGAGCGGATAAGGTCTATACGGTAGAAGATGCTATGCTGGCAGACTATCAGACTGACTCATATCTGATGGTCATGGAAAAAGCTATAAAGGATATTTCACCACGCATTCTGCTGATGGGGCAGACTTCTATAGGGCGAGACTTGGCTCCTCGTCTAGCATTCAGATTGGGTGTTGGATTAGCTATGGATACTGTCGAGTTGAGCATTGACCCACAGTCCAGACTATTACAGGAAACCAGACCTGTTTACGGTGGGAATGCACGTGCCATTTTCGTTTCAGAGGCATTTCCACAAATTGCAACTGTCAGGTCTAAGGCAATGTCACCGTTGGCACCAGATGCATCGAAACAGGGCGAGGTTATCCCTCTAAAAGTGGAACTCGACCCGTCCAAGATAAGAACCAAGGTACTGCAGACTGTGAAAGAAGAATTGGCTGGTATCAAGCTCGAAGACGCCCAGACAATAATCTGTGGTGGAAGAGGTATAGGCGGCCCCGAAGGCTTCAAGCAGTTGGAAGAGTTAGCCAAGGTTCTAAAGGGTGCCGTAGGAGCCTCTAGACCTCCGTGTGACAATGGCTGGGTACCAGACACCACGCAGATTGGTCTGACTGGCAAGATAGTTGCTCCGGAGCTTTACATTGCAGTAGGCGTTTCCGGTTCCAGCCAACACCTTGCAGGCTGTTCCGGTTCCAAGAATGTGGTAGCTATTAACAAAGATGCTGAAGCAAACATATTTAAGGAAGCGCGCTTCGGCGTTGTGGGTGACTGGAAACAGGTTTTGCCAGCTTTTGCCGAAAAGGTCAAAGAGCTTCTGGCAGGTTAGGAATCTGCAATCGGGCAGCTATTGCTGGCTCTTTTGAGCTATGATTTTTTGCATAATGGGCTGCGGGACCTCTTCATAGTGGCTGAATTTGACCACAAAAGTGCCGCGCCCTTGTGTCATTGACCTCAGGTCGGTAGCGTAGTTCAAAATCTCGGCCGATGGTGCTTGCGCTTCGATAATATTCATTCCATGCGCAGGTGACATACCCATCACGCGGGCTCTTTTTGAGTTCAGATCACCTATTATGTCACCGGTATAATTGTCAGGCACAGTAATTGTAAGGTTCATTATAGGCTCTAGCAGCACAGGCTGTCCCTGGAACAGCCCTTTCTTTAGGGCTTGAGCTGCGGCAATCTTGAAGGCCATTTCTGAGGAGTCTACGGGATGAGAGCTGCCATCATACAATGTTACTTTCACGTCAACCACAGGGTATCCCGCTAGCACGCC
>VGOO01000024.1 GCA_016875925.1 Chloroflexota bacterium | reverse complement strand
ACTACGATTACCGAGACCTTCGGACTGTGTTTCATAGTGCTTTGAATCGTTTCCACATCCCGATTTGGTCTCAATCCACCATCCGCCATCGATGGGGAAACTTGGTTGCCAGTATCCTGTCGCCCTCACCCCTAGGTTCCAAGCCGGCGGCTCGCATATCAGCATCTACCATTATCTTGACCAGGTCGTGCAGCTTAATCTGAGGACTCCACCCTAACTCTCGCCCAGCCTTCGATGCATCGGCAAGCAACTCCATAGGGTCGGTAGGTCTGAAGCAGCCGGGGTCAACTACCACATGCTCCTCCAGGCTGAGACCTGCATAGCGGAAGGCCTCTTCCACAAAATCCTTGACGGAGTAAGCCTGACCAGTACCCACGACGAAGTCGTCTGCCTGCCCTTGCTGAAGCATCCGCCACATGCACTCTACATACTCCGGTGCATACCCCCAATCCCGCTTTGCCTCCAGATTCCCCAGACTTAGCTGCCTTTGCTTGCCAGCAAGAATAGCAGCTATGCCCTTGGTAACCTTTCTGGTAACAAAGGCATCGCCCCTTCTGGGAGACTCATGATTAAACAGTATCCCATTCCAGGCAAGCATGTTATAGCCCTCACGATAATTCCTGACCATCCAGTATGCATACAGTTTGGCACAGGCATAAGGGCTTCGTGGCTGAAACGGTGTCTGCTCGTTCTGCGGCGCTGGCGCAGCGCCAAACATCTCACTGCTTGAAGCCTGGTAAAACCTGGCACTACAGCCACTCCTGCGCACAGCATCCAGCAGTCTGGTTGTCCCCAATGCGGTGACATTGCTCGAATATTCGGCGAGTTCAAAGCTAACGCGCACATGACTCTGAGCACCCAGGTTATATACTTCGTCCGCCTTTATGTTGTAAATGAGATTGGAAACCTGCTCTGAGTCCGATAGGTCACCATAATGCAGAATTAATCTGGAACCATGCTGACCGCCAATGATGTGGTCTATCCGGCTGGTGTTAGGAGTGGATGACCTGCGAATAATGCCATGAACCTCATAACCCTTGCTGAGCAGCAATTCAGCCAGGTAAGAACCATCCTGACCAGTTATCCCTGTTATCAATGCTTTTTTTATAGCCATATCAATCTTCTCAATGCCTCCACGAAATATGCATTCAGCCGGTGCACAGCACCTCGAAGCAGATTATTCACCAGATTTAGAGCCCGCATACTTGAACACCTTCACCTCCGCCACATCCCAGTTCCGTCCAACTGCAACTGTGCTCCTAGAATTGTAAACCAGACTGTAACCCTTTAGTTGTTCCAACGGTACCGGACTGGTGAATGGGTGCGTCCCCACAATTCTGACATTTTCCCCCTTCCTCGCCTGCACGTTAGCCAATGCTTCTTCACAGCTGGCAAAGGTCTTGCTGCTCTCAATCAGCTTGTAGCTGACACCATCAGGAGCAGTCATCTCCCTATATGAAACCACCGTAGCGCTCTCAGGAATAACCCTTTCACCATCGAAATTAAACAACCTGACCACAAAGGAACGGTAATACTCCGGGAACAAAACAATCAGTGGCTCCAGCCTGCCAGCCTTCTGCTCATAGTAAACATCATAGTATTCATCGGTCTTGCCGCCGCCTAGTTTTGGCAGAGCATGAAACTTACCGGTGGGCATGGCCAGGGAAAAGTCAACTACCACGTACTCTGCACCAGCGGAATCCATTGCTTTGCTGGCTGCGGCCTCATCCTGGGCAATAAACAAGAAGGCCTCGCCTCTGTGCCCGGTACCAGGGTTAGAGATAGGTATGCGCCACCCCATGCGGGTTATCCAGTAGCCATAGTCCCACCAGGCGGCAACCCCATAGGCAGTCTCTGGATACACGTAGCGCTCTCCCGGCTGCGGTGAACTATAGCGCTCATAATAGTAGTTTGGATTCCCAAAAGGCTCTGGGGTGTTCTCCCTCATCCAGTCCAACGCCTGACACCAGCCATTGCTGGGGGCAAACGGTGTCTGCCCCGCCAGATCTATCGCTAACTTAGTTCCCGGGGATACCTGCCCTACCCTGGGTAGAGGCCCGATATTGGGATAGAAGACTAGGAAGAAAACGGCTATCGCCGTAAGTACCATAAGACCTCTGGTATCCTGCTTTTTACGCTCTCTCCGGTGTTTTTTCCTGCTTTTCTCCACTACTTCCACAGTCACCGCTGCCCTCTCCCTGAAACCAGCCAACTCCAGCACCAACCAGGATACATATCCCGTCAGCAACGCCACGTTTACTACATAGTAATAGGCAAATCGCCTCTGAGCTAGCATCACCAGCAATATCACCAGGCTCCACACCACCAGCAGAGTTTTCTCGCCTTCTCCACCTTTTATCACCTGGTATATCAATATCCCCAACCCTGCAATACTTAGCAAAAATCCTGTGGTGAAATTGAGCCATACTATCAACCACGAAAATTGTCCGCCCGGATATAATATTGGCTGCATCTCATACAGGGTGGTACCGATAGGCCAGCGGAAAATCCCCAAACTACTCATCATGGAACCAAATAGCTCAGGCGCCACCAACCGCAAGGCTATAAATCCAACCACGCCTGCCACTACCACAACCACGGGATATAACATCAACTTCATCCTGCGCTTGGCCATCAGGTAAGAGAGCCCAGCCAATGCCACAGGCACCACTATTCCTATCACCAGTGACGCCACATACATCTTTTCAGGTCGGACGGGCAAATACATCATCAGCGCAATACCAAACACAACTAGCCCTATGAACCCAAGATGTATCGCACTCCTATTCCTGAGATGGTCAATGATTATCTGCAGCACCAGGAATATAAAGAATATCAATACAAACAGCAGCGCCCCGTGCCACGTCAGCAAATACATCCCCAGGAATATGCCGCCAAATACGCTGTATAGCAGGGGTTTGGCTATCCCCCCCCAGCCAAAGTGCCCCACGCCCCCAGCCATATCTCCAGTTTGCCTCCCACTCTTCACCGCGTATACCAAAAACGCCGCGGCTACACAGGTAAACAACACTTCAGCTACGTGATAGTCCGTGAAACCAAGTACCGACCTGCCCAGAAATTCTCCAGGATATATTCCAACCAACCCGGCCGCTATAACCCCAGCCCATCGGCCAAATAAGCCCCTCCCAATGAAATAAACGGGCACCACCACCAGTGCCCCCAATACTGCCGGAAAATACACCCCCACCACATCAACCAGGTGCTGGCTCGGCGACCCCAAGCCCAAAACCCAGGCAACCGAAGCCAACATGTAATTGAACAGAAAACCCACGCCAGTTGCCGCTCCCTCGGGATACAAAAGATAAGGGTCAAACGAATTCAGGTGCGGAAAATTATGTACCAGGTTATCTACTACCCGCATGAAATAGTAGGTGTCGTTGCCGGTGAACTTAATCCAATCACCAACAAAAACCTTGCCATAAGGAGGAATAACCCGAAGACAAAGAGCTACCAGGAAAAACAGGCCAACCAGGACACCGGCCACAGTCCACGATGGAAACCTCTTCTCGCTCATATCCGTGTAAGCTAGGCTAGATTATAGCTTTGCCCTCAGAAGCAATGCAACAAATTTAATCCCTAACTTTTATCTGTCTCCTTGCCTCTTGAATTGAATTCTAGAATTGACTTCCTCACCCCTTTTCGTATACTCTGTAACCAATCGAATAGACGAAAAGGGGGTACCCCCGGGTAACCAGGGGCTTAATTGGCCAGCAAGCCGGCGAAATTCCGGCACAGTCCCGCCTGCTGTCAAAGTCAGAACACCAACCCCACCGATGTTAAGCTGCCTCCGCGGAGTAAGGGGGCGGGATTTATTGTTTTACCATACCCTTGCTCAGCCGAGCAGGGGTATTTTAGTTCAAGAGAAGTAATGGCACTGGAACTTTTGAAAGACGAGGCAATTCCACAGGCTGCCAGGGGCTACCCCTCGCTGCTGCGCAGCCGACTCTACGCCATAGTAGGGCTGGCAGCGCTATTGATAATCGCCATAACGCTGACCACAGCCATCGGCAGCACCGATATCCCACTATCCACCTTGCGTGATACCTTCTTATCCAAAATCCCGCTCTTCAACATCCAACAAACCTGGGCCAACAGCGTGGAAACCATAATTTTCCAGATTCGCCTGCCTCGTCTCATCCTGGCCGGGCTGGTAGGCGCTGCCCTTGCTGTAGCCGGCGCCACTTATCAAGGACTGTTCCGCAACCCTCTCGCCGACCCTTACCTCATCGGCGTAGCCCAGGGAGCGGCACTAGGAGCCATCATCGGTTTCCTGCTTCCGGTAACATGGCAAACAGCCAGCATACCCTTGCTGGCATTCCTGGGCGCTGTGCTGGCTGTTGCCTTTGTTTACTTCATAGCCAGAGTAGGAAAAACCCTGCCCATGACCACCCTAATCCTGGCCGGCGTAGCTCTGGGTGCCTTCCTCTCAGCCATAAGCTATTACTTGATGATAGCCTCGGCCGATAAGCTGCACGGCATCGTCTCCTGGTTGCTTGGCACCTTCTCCATGGCCAGTTGGTGGCAGGTGGCAATGGTAACGCCCTATATATTTATCGGCACCGCCATCATATGGCTTCATGCTCGTGCTTTGAACGTGATGCAGCTCGACGAAGACCAGGCACAGCAACTGGGTATCAACGTAGAACAGGTCAAGTTGATTTTGCTGGCGGCAGCCACCCTGATAACCGCAGCCGCAGTGTGCTTCTGTGGAATCATCGGCTTTGTCGGCATCATCATTCCCCACGCAGTGAGGTTGGTCTGGGGACCTGACCATCGTTTTCTGCTACCGCTGGCTACACTATCAGGAGCCATCTTCTTGATTCTGGCCGATGCTGCAGCACGCACCCTGCTGGCACCCACCGAGATACCCATAGGCATAATCACTGCGTTCCTCGGCGCTCCGTTCTTCCTTTATCTGCTACGACAGAAAAAGAGGGCGATATTTTGATGTTGACCTTGCGATTACAGCACGTCAGCCTGGGCTATGGTAAGCAGACTGTGCTCCACAATATCAGCTTCCAGACCATACCCGGAGAGATGCTGGGCATCATTGGCCCAAACGGGTCAGGCAAATCAACACTCATCAAGGGTATATCTCATGTCATCACGCCCAGCGCAGGACATATCTTCCTCAACGGACTAAACGTAGCCAGTACCAGCCGGACAGAACTGGCACGCTTGATAGCTGTCGTGCCCCAGAACCCCATTTTGCCAGAACTGTTCACCGCCTTCGATACGGTGCTCATGGGACGCACGCCACACCTGGGAATCTTCAGATATGAGACTGAGAAAGACTACGCCATCGTGTACACGGCAATGCAACTGACCAACACCCTTCAACTGGCACAACGCAGAACAGGCGAGCTCTCCGGCGGCGAGAGGCAACGCATCACTATCGCCCGCGCCCTGGCGCAGGAGCCAATGGCCATACTTCTTGATGAGCCTACTGCACACCTCGATATAAACTACCAGATTGAAACCCTTGACCTGGCACGGAAGCTATGCCGAGAGCAAAAGCTAATAGTGGTAACCACGCTGCACGATTTGAACCTGGCAGCCCAGTATTGTGACCGCCTAGTGATGCTGAGCAATGGCAAAATCCACAGCGAGGGCACCCCCCAGAGCGTAATCAACGCTCAGGCGATAAAAGAAGTCTACGGTGCCGATGTTTATGTCTACCCTCACCCCCTGAACAAGCTGCCGACTACCTTCATTGCCCCCGACAAAAATAAGCACAAACCGGCACCAGAAACAAAGGCATGCTCGCAAAAACTTTAATGCTCCAGGGTACCGCCTCTTCGGTGGGTAAGAGCATCATGGTGGCTGCCCTATGCCGTATCTTCCGACAGGACGGCTACCGTGCGGCCCCGTTCAAAGCTCAGAACATGGCACTAAACTCCTTCGTCACCAAAGAAGGCGGTGAAATCGGGCGCTCTCAGGCCGTTCAAGCCGAGGCAGCAGGCATCGAGCCTTCCATCCACATGAACCCCATACTGCTCAAGCCTGAAGGCAATGGTAGCTCGCAGGTAATAGTCCTGGGGAAAGTAACCCGTAAACTGGACGCTGCCCAGTATCACGATTACACGCTCCAACTGCTGCAAATAATCGAAGACTCGCTGAACCGACTGCGCTCCGCTTACGATATCGTGGTCATAGAGGGAGCTGGCAGCCCTGCTGAGATTAACCTCAAGGAAAAAGAGATAGCCAACATGCGCATCGCCATGATGGCCAATGCCCCGGTGATTCTGGTGGGAGACATCGACCGCGGCGGCGTCTTCGCTTCAATCGTAGGCACTCTGGAGCTACTTGCCCCGGAGGAACGCAACCTTGTCAAGGGCTTCATCATTAACAAATTCCGAGGCGACGTAGCATGCCTGAAGCCTGGCTTGGATATGCTGGAGAAACGCACCGCTAGGCCGGTGCTGGGCACAATCCCCTACTTCAGAGGCATCACCATCGCTCAGGAGGACTCAGTTTACTTAGACGAAAGGCCAAACCACCAGGCTAACGGGAATCTTGACGTGGCCATTATACGCCTGCCCCATATCTCCAACTATGACGATTTCGACCCGCTGGAGGAGCACGGCTGTACCGTACGTTATGCAATCCAGGCAACAGAGCTGGGTGAACCTGACCTCATCATCCTGCCAGGCACCAAGAGCACTGTCGCTGACCTGCTTTACCTGCAGCAGCAATGTCTGGCTGATGCCATATTTAATCTTGCAAAATCAGGTACTCCGCTAATAGGCATCTGCGGCGGCTATCAGATGCTGGGCAAGCACATAAACGACCCCGACAAGGTGGAATCCCAGAACGGTACTATACCCGGTCTGGGCTTGCTGGACACAGAGACCACATTCGGAAAAAAGAAAACCACCATGCAGGTGAAGGCCAGGGTAACCGCCAACAACGGCTTAATGCAGGGACTCGAAGGCTTGGAAATCGCAGGATATGAAATCCACATGGGACAAACCACAAACCAGAACGGGACATTCCCCTTTAAGGTCGTAGAAACCCCCACAGGTAAAGAAGACTACCCCGATGGCGCCATCAACAGCAGCGGATTGATATTCGGTAGCTATATCCATGGACTGTTCCACAACGCCGAATTCACCCGTGCCCTGCTAAATCGCGTAAGAGACCTCAAAGGATTACCTCGAGTCAATAGCAGCCCCATAGACAAGCAACAGCAATATGATAGGCTGGCTGAGATAGTCAGGCAAAACCTGAATATGCCCCACATCTACCAGATAGCCCTGGGGAAAAGCAAATGACCGATACACTGGACAGAATACTCAAGGAAATAAAGCCGCTTGATACCAAGGCTATGGCGGCAGCCCGGCAACGACAGGACAACTTGACAAAGCCACGCGGTAGCCTGGGAAGGTTAGAGGAACTGTCAATACAAATAGCCGGCATCACCGGCCGAATGTTGCCCAGTCTGGAACACAAAGCCATTGTCACCATGGCAGCCGACCACGGCGTAGTGGCAGAAGGAGTAACACTCTACCCGCAGGAAGTCACCAGGCAAATGGTGTTCAATTTTCTCAGCGGCGGCGCTGCCATCAACGTCCTTGCCAAACATGTCGGCGCCAGGGTGATAGTGGTTGACATGGGCATAGTCGGCGGATTCGAACCACTCCCCGGCCTGGTCTGCAAGATGATAGATTTCGGCACCAAAAACATGGCGCAAGAACCAGCAATGACCCGCCAGCAAGCCATAGACGCCTTACAGGCTGGCATCGGAATCGTTTCGTCAGAAAAAAATAATGGGTTAGACATCGTCGGCACCGGCGATATGGGCCTGGGCAATACCACCGCCAGCAGCGCCATCTTCGCCGCCATCAGCGGCTACTCACCAAGCCAGACCACAGGACACGGCACCGGCATCGACGATAAACAGCTAGCACACAAAATCAAAGTAATAGAAAAAGCACTGGCTACCAACCAGCCTAATCCTAAAGACCCCATAGATGTGCTGTCCAAGGTCGGCGGTTTCGAAATCGGCGGCTTAGCAGGCGTCATGATCGCCGGTGCTGCCCATAAAATCCCCGTGGTAATCGATGGTTTCGTCTCCGGAGCTGCGGCGCTTATCGCCACCGCCATTTGCCCACAAACCAGGGACTACCTGATTGCCTCACATGTTTCGGCAGAATCGGGGCATCCCCTCATGCTCAAATTCCTGGGATTAAAGCCACTGCTCAATCTAGACATGCGACTGGGAGAGGGCACTGGCGCTGCCCTGGGCATCTCACTGGCAGAAGCTGCGGTAAAGCTCCTGAGTCACATGGCCACATTCAACGAAGCTGGTGTCTCAGATATAGAAACACCAGAAGGGAAAGGAGCATAACAAATTGGGTTTCTGGACAGCCCTCCAGTTTTTGACCATCTTTCCCACACCGTTACCTCACAAAGTTGACGATAAACTGGCAGGGCAATCACTGACCTACTTCCCGCTGGTAGGCCTAATCCTGGGAGCCATCTTGTTCGGCCTGCAGTATTTCCTGAAATTCATCTTCCCTCCCCCGGTAACAAATACCCTGATTATCGCCGCCCTGGTAATACTCACCGGCGCCCACCACCTCGATGGCCTTATCGATACCTGCGATGGTGTCTTTGCCGGCAAAACCGTTAAGCGCAGACTGGCAATCATGGCAGATACCCGGGTGGGCACCTTCGGCATTGCCGGTGCTATCCTGGTCACTCTGTTGAAATACGCCTCACTGTCGGCAGTGCCGATGCTGCCAGCGCTCCTGCTAATGCCCGCACTGAGCCGATGGGGTATAGTAATTGCCATCTTCACCTTCCCCTATGCCAGGGCATCAGGCATGGGCTCGGCTTTCAAACAGGGAGCTACCTGGCAAAGGCTGGCCATAGCCACCGCCATTGCCCTCGTTGCCGCAGTAACACTTCTAAGTTGGAAAGGAATAGTGCTACTCATTACTGTCTGCGCCTGCGCCCTCGGCGCTGCGGTTTACTTTAATCATCGCTTGCGTGGCCTGACTGGCGATACCTATGGCGCTATCAACGAGCTGACCGAGGTTTCCGTGCTGCTATTGCTCACCATATTCTGGAGGCTATAATAGATATGCTGCTTTGCTCCGCCCACAATGACCCCAGGCTTTTCAGCGACCTCACACTGGAGTTCACTCTTGGCTAAGAAGTGCGTCCTCATCCTCGGTGGTGCCCGCAGTGGCAAAAGCAATTTCGCCCAGGAGCTTGCGAAAAAACTCAGCGGCAAAGTTCTCTTTGTGGCCACCGGCCAGGCATTGGACGAGGAAATGAAAGCCCGCATAGAGCAGCACCAGAAAGACCGCCCCAAAAGCTGGCGAACCGTGGAAATCCCCTCTGACCTCGGCGCACAAATAGAGAAACACGTCGGCAATGCCCGAGTGGTGCTCATAGACTGCCTCACCCTGTTGGTGTCCAACCTGCTTGGCGACGATTCTGACTACCCCAGGGCAGAATCGAAGGTAATCGCTGAAATTAACGGGCTTATCGCCTGCATGGGTAAGCTCGATGCCAGTTTTATCATCGTCTCCAACGAAGTCGGCCTGGGCATCGTGCCTGAAAACAGGACCGCCCGGCTCTACCGCGACCTACTGGGCAAAGCCAACCAACTCCTCGCCCAGCACGCCAGCCAAGCATACTTTATGGTATCGGGCATACCGATGAAAATAAAGTAGCGCGGGGCTTTATCCTTCCGTGGCTACCACCTGCCCTCAGGTGGCACTAAAAATGATTCACGTAGGGCGGGTTTTCAAACCCGCCAGAATCCTCTCTCCCCCGGTTCTTCTCGGAAGAAAGAGAACAAAAATGTAGGGGCGCACATTCAGGCACACCCAATCAAGACAGAGACTCCACCCACAAAAAGCAGGAACGTGTTGACAAACAATGCTGGATAATCTAACATACTATGTACGCATAACTTTATTATGATAATTATTTATTAACAATCATAAGAGGTGAATTATGGCAATGCGAGTAGAAAGGTTGACTATAAGCCTGCCCAGTGATTTGGTAGAACTCGCTGACAAGATTGCGCATGAAAAGAAGGTAAGCCGTAGCAAAGTTGTTTCCTTATGCTTACAGGAATACGCTGACAGGCGACTGCAGAAGGCAATGGAAGAGGGCTATAAAGCCATGGCAGAGGAAAACCTCAAATGTGCGGAGTCTGCAATGCGCTCAGTACACGAAGTCCTGCCTGAATGGAAGTAACCTGGAATGGCACAGGAAATCAAGCGTGGCGAAATATACTGGGTCGATTGGAACCCCCATAGAGGAAGTGAGCAAGCTGGCAAAAGGCCGGCTGTCATAATTCAAAACAATATCGGGAACAAATACAGCCCCACCACAATTGTAGCCTGTTGCAGTACTGCAACATACCAGAAATCATATCCCTTCATTATTTCTCTCACAGCCCAGGAGAGCGGATTACCAAAGGATTGTAGTGTAAATTTGTCAGCAATACTAACAATCGACAAATCGCGCTTAGGCGATAAATGTGGGGAGTTGGGTGAGAAAAAGATGCTTGAAATCGACAAGGCAATCAGGCTAAGCCTGGCATTATAAGCTCTTTCAAGATAAGCGCGGAAGAACAGTATTAATTTTTCATCCGCAAAGTTCCACGTGCGGGAGTATTTGCCGGAATGTGGTCCAAGTAATGCATGCGCAAAGGATAACTACCGAATCTCGGATTAGGCCCCAATATTGAAGCAGCTAGTTGGATGCGGAGGATCCTGATATGAATAATTATGGTTGCTGCATTTTTGATTTTTTGTTAGGCTTGGCTCTACTTTTGCCCCCACGTGTTGCGGCTGACGTGCAGTCGGAAACAATAGGCGATATAGTCATTTGCAGAGTCGCTCCCAGCCAAGCACCCACCGGGCAGAAGATTTTGGTAGTTTTTGTCCTGGAGAATGGTGCCCATGTTGGCAGAAGCATCACCATAACGGAAAGGATTGGGAACGCCGATTTTGATCAAAGCGAGGCAAAGAATATCAACACACCGTATGGAGAACAGTTCTGGTATTACGAGTGGAAGATAAAATTGCCGGCAAAAGGGAATACCACAGTTGGCTACCGGCTAGTCCCCAAATAGATCGGCTCTTATGTCATCTCCCTGGCACGAGTCGATATTGATGGCAAGACCTTTTATTTGAAAAGCTAGAAATATCGAGAGCAGATGCCTAGCTGATGGCAGATGCGACACTCAATCCGGTGAGAACTACCTTAACCGCCTTGAAGAATGTACTACCAGGTTAGCCGATGGGATATACGATTCCGACACGGATGGCAGATGCCACCCGGACCGTGAAAAGGCCTTTGACCCTGACTGCAAAGCGGGGAAATTGCCGATTCCGGTGAGCAGGAGCCTAATTGCCTACCTGATTGGTGGTGCTATCTTATCTACCATTGTCATAGTTGTTGTCGTGTCTTTGTTAGTACGGCGAAAACCATAGTCGGCAGATAAAGCACAACCTTCGACTGATGCAGACCACCTCGCCTATCGACGCCTCGCCACATTTCTGGCGCCCAGCGCCTCACGTTTTAGCACTAACCCTATTGACATTTTATCAGGCGATGTTTATTATTATTGAATAACGTAGTGTTTACCAAGGTAAACAACGCTGGTAACCTTTTCCGTCTATTCATGTGGGCAGGGGTGGCTCAGAAGGGAGTATGCACAACAGCATAGGCAGATGTGGCCTTAGTTATTGGCCTACAATCTTTCTTTAATTAAAGGGCTATAGGCAATGGCTACTATGAGTTAGTAATCATAAGGGAGGAATAATGTCTGAATTAGCTGATGCCCTGGCCAATCTGGAGGAAGACAAGGTCAGGCAACTGGTGCAACAGAGAGTGAATTTCAACGCTGACGCCATGTCTGTAGTTGAAGAGTTAAGGAAAGGGATGGACATCGTTGGCGAGCGATATAAAAGCAAGGAATACTTTCTCAGCGAGTTGATTATATCAGGTGAGATGTTCAAAGAGGCCATGGCGATGATAGAGCCCGGGCTGAAGGCTGGGAAGAAAGGTAAGCCGCTGGGCAGGATGGTATTGGGGACGGTGAAGGGCGATATACACAATATCGGCAAAGATATTGTGGCTACGCTGTTGACGGCGGCGGGCTTTGAGGTCTATGACCTGGGGATAGACGTGCCGCCGGAGAAGTTTGTGGAGAAGCTGAGCCAGACGGATTCAACCATCCTGGGCATGTCTGGCCTGTTGACGCCTGCCTTCGAGTCTATGAAGGAAACGGTCAAGGCAGTGGAAGCAGCAGGATTGCGCGATAAGGTGAAGGTAATTATCGGCGGTGGCATTGTCACTGAACAGGTGGGCAGGTATGTGGGTGCTGATGCCTTTACCGATGATGCCTCTGAGGGAGTGGAGATGTGTCGGGGATTCGTCAAAGGGAAATAATGATCAAAGAGACCATGACCCCTGAAGAACGAGTCTGGGCTGCTATCAATTTGCAGCCAGTTGACCGCGTGCCTGTCATGCCAATGGTAACAGCTTTTCCCGCTATTCATAAGGGGATGACTTACGCGGAGGTTAACAAAAACAAAGATCGGGCGAGACAATGCTCTATGGAAGTCTTCGATGAAGTCCGTGGCTGGGATGGAATCCTATACCCCGGCTATTCTGTAAGAGCAGCACCAACGCTCTCTGCTATCATCGATCAAGTACCACCCTTACTGCAACCAGGGAGAGAGCTTCCTGCAAATTCTCCGCCCCAATCTGCCGAGCACTGCCTGCTAACGCTAGAGGACTATGATGTAATTATTAAACAAGGGTGGAGGGGTTTTGCTGAGAAGCATTACTCAAGGATTCTGCCCGTTCCAGAGGATAAGCTGATCGCCTGGGCGGAGCGACAGTTGGAGCAGTTCAAAAAGGATGTAATCGCATGGGAGGAAAAGGGGGTACCTTGTGTACTAGGGGGAGGCATACCGACGCCATTGATGTTCTTCTCCACGACGAGAAGCCTGACAGATTTCACGCTAGACCTGCATCGCCGCCCTGATAAGGTTGCCGAAGTCTTCGATGCGGTAGTGGATGACTTCATTCAGGATGCCTTCGATACCATCAAGCTGACTGGTTTGCCCTGGATAATGTTGGGGCTGGAGAGGGGTGGTTGTACCTACTACTCGCTGAAGATATTCGAACGCTTTGAGCTCCCGTACATAAAAAGGATGGTGAAGGCCTTTACGGAAGGTGGTCTCATCACACTGCTTCACTTCGATGGCGACTGGACAGCGAATCTGCCTTATCTTAAGGACCTGCCTAAGGCAAAGTGCATTTGCGAGTTGGATGGAACTAGCGATATTTTCAAGGCTAAGGAACTTCTCCGCGGCCACATGTGCATCATGGGCGATGTGCCCGCTTCCCTTTCTTCGCTTGGGACACCTGACGAGATGGAGGCGTACTGTTCCAGATTGATAGATACTATCGGAGAAGGAGGTGGATTCATCCTGAGCAGTGGCTGTGAACTTCCCGCTGATACCAAGTTTGAGAACTTCAAAGCTATGATAGATACTGCCAAAATGCACCGGCCGGCCAATTTATAGCTGTGCCAAGCCAGGTGGATTTAGGAGGAACATGTATACAAGCAATTGGAGCAACAGCCTGATGTCAGTATCTGTACCAGAGTTACTCCTCACGAGGTACAGCTATGCCTAAGGTCGGCGAGGCAGTTCAGGCAGTACCCGAGGAAACGATGACTCCCAAAGAACGGGTGCTGGCAGCCATCAACCTGCAACCTGTTGATCGTGTCCCTGTCCTACCGCTAGTAACCCTTTTCCCTGCCCGATACAAGGGGATGACCAATGCGGAGGCTATCAGAAACCCAGACTCGGCGACTCGGGCCATCATGGAGGTTTTCGATGAGGTGGGTGGCTGGGATGGTATGGTCTTCTCAGGATATCGCGCGTTTCTAGTGCCACCCAAGGTTTCTGCCGTGGCCATGGTGCCGCAAATCCTGCAGCCAGGTCGAGAACTCCCCGAGAACGCTGCACCCCAATTTGACGAACGTGAGGCAATTGCTTTTGAAGACTATGACCTCATCATCAAAATGGGATGGAGTCGTTTTGCCGAGAAACACTATCAAAGATTTCTGCCATTTCCGGAGGACAAAATCATCGCTTGGACGGAGCGGCAGTTTCATTACTACATCAGAGATATGAAAGCCTGGGAGCAAAAAGGTGTGCCTTGCCTTGCAGGGGCGATGACACTCTCGCCATTGATGTTTTTCTCTCTAAAGAGAACTCTGGTGAACTTTACCCTGGACTTGCACCGTCACCCAGACAAGGTTGCCGCTGCGCTTGATGCTGTGATAGGAGACTTGATAGATGATGCTCTTTATGCTGCCAGATTAACAGGGCTGCCTTGTATCCTGTTAGCTCTGGAAAGAGGTGGAGGGTTTTATTACCCGCTGAAAATCTTTGAGCGTTTTGAGTTCCCCTATATTAAAAAAATGGTCGAAACCTTTGCCTCCGAGGGCTTTGTCACCATACTTCATTTTGACAACGATTGGACATTAAATCTACCTTATCTTAAGGAATTGCCACGCGCAAAGTGCATCTGCGAACTGGACAGCACCACTGACATCTTGAAGGCTAAAGATACCCTTCGTGGCCACATGTGCATCATGGGCGATGTGCCAGCTTCCCTCTCAGCGCTGGGGACGCCCGAAGAAATGGAGGCCTACTGCAAGAAGCGAATAGATGTGATAGGCAAGGGGAGTGGCTATATCTTAAGCAGCGGTTGCGAGTTGCCGCCCGATACCAAGTTCCAGAACTTCAAGGCCATGATAGATACCGCCAAGAAATATCGACCACCTGCATAACAGGACTTTGAGGGGACCAAGGCAGTGAAAGTGAAGGGTGAAAAAAAGCTGAAAAGGGACAAGGCCAGCACTCCAGAGGTAAAACTGAGGGTGGGATCGGTTTCGCTTTCATTTGGTGGTGTGCAGGCACTGGTGGATGTTAGCTTCGAAGTGAGGAATCCGGAAATCCTGGCTATCATCGGGCCTAATGGTGCTGGCAAGACCTGCCTTCTCAACTGCATCAGCGGCTTCTATAAGCCGCAAGAAGGAGCGATCTACTACGGCGACAAGAAAATCGTGGGCCTGCCTCCCTACAGAATCGCCTCCATTGGCATCTCCCGTACCTTCCAGAACATCCAGCTCTATTCCGGCATGACCACGGTGGACAACCTGATGGCTGCCAGGCACATGCATATCAAGCCTAATTTGTTCAGTAGCTCCATATATTTTGGCCCAACCCACAGGCGCGAAATCGAACACCGCAGAGCTGTGGAACGCATCATCGATTTTCTGGAGCTTGAGCCAATACGGAAAAAGGTGGTGGGCATGCTCCCCTACGGACAGCGCAAGAAGATAGACCTGGCGCGGGCCTTAGCGCAGGAACCACAGCTTCTTCTGCTGGATGAGCCTATGGCAGGCATGAATTATGAGGAAAAAGAGGACATGGCGCGCTACATCCTGGACATTGCCGACCTGCGCAAGATACCTATCGTCTTGGTGGAGCACGACATGGGCGTGGTCATGGACATCTCAGACCGCGTGGTAGTGCTGGACTTCGGCCAGAAGATAGCCGAGGGTACACCTGATGTGATTAAGGTAAACCCAAAGGTGATAAGCGCCTATCTAGGCGATGCTGCTATCTAAAGATATGGAACTGGATACGATACCCAAGTTACTATTTGACAACTACCGTAAACATCCGGGTGAGGTGGCGCTGCGGGAGAAGCGCTACGGCGTCTGGAACGAATTCACCTGGAAAGACTATTTCGAGAAGGTGAAGTACTTCGCCCTGGGGCTGCTAACCTTAGGCCTGAAGCGGGGAGATAGGGTCTCCATCATCGGAGAGAACAAACCTGAATGGTTCTGTGCTGAACTGGCAGCTCAGACAATCGGCGGGATCGTAGTGGGCATATACACGGATGCTGGCCCTTTGGAGGTAGCACACTTTGCCGGCCATTCTGGCTCGCGCATCGTGGTGGCACACGACCAGGAGCAAGTTGATAAATTGCTGCAAATCCAGGACAAGCTGCCTCAATTGGAGAGGGTTATCTACTGGGACGATAGAGGTCTGTGGAACTACGATGACCCGCTGCTCATCAGCTATGACCAGGTACTGGAGTTGGGCAGGAAGTACGAGAAGGAGCATCGGGGCGTCTTCGAAGAGGAGATGAAGAAAGGAAGCGGAAATGACCTGGCCGTCATCAGCTACACTTCTGGTACTACAGGGCTGCCCAAAGGGGCTATGATAAGCCATCGACAGCTTGTAAGCCTAGCTAAGCTGGGACGAGATTTGGACGACTGGACCGACAGCGACGAGTATGTCTCCTTCGTGCCACCCGCCTGGATTACCGAGCAGGTCGTCGGCATCACCGGCTGCATTCTCAGCCGCATGAAAGCCAGCTTCGCCGAAAGTCCCGAGAGCATCCAGGAGAACATCAGGGAGATAGGCGCCAGCGTGCTATTTTACGGCCCGCGCAACTGGGAGAGTGTGGTACGGATGGTGCAGGCCAGAATTAGTGATGCGCATCCATTTAAGCGCCTTCTATACAACACATTCCTATCAGTGGGCTACAAGGTGGCGGACATTAACCTCGCCGGGAAAAGGCCGGGGCCGTTGTGGCGCCCCCTTTATTGGGTAGCCCGTGTAGCGCTGTTCCGACAATTGCTGGACAAGCTTGGCTTCTCAAAGGTCAGGACTGCCTACACCGCTGGCTCCGCTATCAGCCCGGACATTGTCCGCTTCTTCCACGCCATTGGCGTTGACCTGAAGAACATGTACGGCGCTTCGGAAATTGGCACAGTTAGCGCACCATATTCGAGCGGCGACATCAGGCCCGAAACCGCGGGTGTCCCGCTTGAAGGAATAGAGGTCAGGATCTCAGACGAAAGTGAGATTTTGGTAAGTAGCAACACTCTCTTCGACGGCTACTACAAAGATGACGAAGGGACTCGTAAGAAGCTTAGGGGTGGCTGGTACTGCACTGGTGACTTTGGGTACATCGATGAGAGCGGGCATGTCATTGTAATGGACCGAATGGACGATTTGAGGAGTTTGGCAAGCGGCCAAAAGTTCTCTCCTCAGTATACGGAGATCAGGCTCAGGTTTAGCCCCTATATCAAGGAGGCCATCATCTTAGGTGGAGAGGAGAGGGATTATGTGACTGCAATAATCAATATTGAGCTTAATAACGTCGGCAAGTGGGCTGAGAGGAAACGAATTCCTTATACCACGTTCAGTGACCTGTCACAGAGGGAACAAGTCTTAGAGCTTATCGCTGGAGAGGTAATGAAAGTCAATCGCACTTTGCCCGAGTGGGCGCGAATCAAGAAATTCACCAATCTCAACAAAGAGCTTGATGCGGATGAAGCAGAGATGACCAGAACCCGCAAGCTGCGCCGTACCTTCGTTGAAGAGAAGTATAGTGACCTTATTCAAGCCTTATACAGCGGCAAATCAGAACTGCCGATGGAGAGCGAGGTCGTTTACCGGGATGGCAGAAGGGCCAAAATAACGACCAGTATCAAGATAAACGCGGTGGTAACCGGATGACTGATTTACTGCAGATAATAGTGTCAGGACTTTTGGTGGGTGGTATATATGCCTTCATGGCACTGGGCATGGTGCTTATCTTTAAGGCTACCGGAGTGTTTAACTTCGCCTCCGGACACCTCATGGCATTAGGTGCCTTTGTTGCTATCCTCATCATTGTGCAACTTGGGCTGCCTATTTGGCTGGGCATAATCGGCGCTTTGGTAATAGCGGCGATAAGCGGCATACTTGCCGAAAGGTTAGCCTTGCGCCGTCTGATAGGCCAACCCCATATGTCGGCACTCATGGCCACGCTGGCCTTAGCCTATTTAACCCAGGGGGTGATACTTGCTGCCTGGCAGGGTAAGATCTATGTGTTGCCCGAGTTTCTGCCTACTGGCCCCATCAACCTCGGCGCAATAGTCATAGATTCTGAATTGCTCTGGCCTTTCATCATCGTGGTCTTTCTCTTTGGTGGGTTTGCCATCTTCTTTGCCAGGACTAAGATAGGTCTGGGCATGAGGGCTACCGCAGAGGACCATCAACTGGCACAGCTCAAGGGCATCAATGTTAAGTTCGTTTTCGCCCTGACATGGGCAATCGCTGGCGTGCTGGGCACTGTGGCTGGCATCCTTATGGGTCATCGTATGGGCGTCAGCCTTACACTGGCATTTGTGGGATTCAGAGTTATCCCTGTGGTGCTGCTTGGTGGGCTGGACTCCATTAACGGTGCCATTGTTGGAGGCCTCATTATAGGCATAGTGGAACGACTGGTCGCTGGCTATTTCGATCCCTGGCTGACAAATATAGCACCCTTCATAGTGCTGCTTATTATCATGATAATTCGCCCTGAGGGTTTGTTCGGGCAGGAAAGGATTGAGAGGGTATAAGGATGCAGCCCTGTGGCACTTTTAGTTCAGATTACGCTCAGGATATGGCTATTATCCGCACTCGTACACAGTGGGTGCTGGCCATCGCTGGGCTGATAGTGCTGTTCACATTGCCCCTGTACTGCAACGACCCCATTCTCAGCAGGATAAATAGCCTAGCTATTATGATTGTAGCAGTACTGGGGCTGATGATACTCACTGGTTATGCCGGCCAGATCAACTTGGGGCAGGCGGCCTTCGTCTGTGTGGGGGCTTATTCTTCGGCACTCATGGTAACCAGGCTGGGCCTGTCCTTCTGGGTAGCGATGCCACTCTCGGGGGTGAGCGCTGGCGTAGTAGGACTCATCTTCGGTCTGCCATCGCTTAGAGTCAAGGGCTTCTACTTAGCCATGACCACACTGGCAGCCCAGTTCATCATACCGACACTTATCGCTCACGTCCGTACCGATATCACAGGGGGCGGCAACGGTCTTATTGTGCCTCCGCCATATCTGGGGAAGGAACCGCTCAACACGCAGACGGAGATGTTCTTTGTCATCATACCTGTGGTGGTAATCCTCACCTTTGTAGCTAAGAGCTTGGTAAGAGGCCCTATCGGACGTTCTTTTGTAGCCATACGAGATAATGAGCTGGCTGCCGAGTCCATGGGCATCAATGTGTTTCGCTATAAGCTGCTGGCATTTTTTATCTGCTCCTTCTTTGCCGGCATTTCAGGCTCGCTCTGGGCACACTGGCTCCGATTGGTACACTACGATTTACTCACCATCATGGAGTCAGTCTGGTACTTAGGTATGATGATTATCGGCGGTATGGGCAGCATTACCGGTGCCATTATCGGCCCTATCTTTGTCTACGGCCTTGACCAGGTTCTAACCTGGGTAGCTCATGCAGCGGGAGATATGTTCGCCGGCGTGCCGGCCACTTTGCCTGCGGCAATTCGTCTCGTGGTGTTCGGCATCATCATCATCTTGTTCCTCGCCTTCGAACCGCGGGGATTAAACCACAGATGGGAGGTATTCAAAGCAGCCTATCGTTTAACACCGTTTTCTTATTGATGGAGAAAGGAGGAGGCTTGAAATGTAGTTTGATAGCTTGTGTAAGCGAAAAGCCAATCGAGATAAGAGGAGGTGAATTAGATGAATCTCAGAAAAGCTAAGTTGTCAGTCGCTCTAACAGTCCTAGTCACGGTCATCGCTATTGTTGGCGTTTCCTGTGCCAAGACCGAAGCGCCCCCAACCCCGGCCAAATGGGATAAGATCCTTATACCGGTCGCTGCCAACCTAAGTGGGCCTTACGGGGCACAGAGCCAAGTGGTCATCAACGGGCTGACCGACTGCCTGGGCTATGTCAATGAGCAGGGCGGTGT
>VGOO01000023.1 GCA_016875925.1 Chloroflexota bacterium | reverse complement strand
AAGGGTGGTGGCGACAAGGGAAATTAGAATGGCTGCAATTGCATTGAGACCGAGCTGAGAGGTAACGAAGAACATACCATAGGCTGCCAGCATAAAAAATGCTGTGTGGGATAGGTTTATCATGCGGGCTACGCCGAAAATTAGAGAAAAGCCTACAGCTAGCAAGGCGTAAACGCCGCCTGTCATGAGCGCCTGAATAATGAATGCCTGAATCATGTCTGTAGCGAAGCGCCCCCTTTCTGTTAAGAAGTAAGATTGGGCCTGGGCCTATGCCAGTGGGGACGAGGAGTCCCCACTGGCATCTCTAGAGCTTTTGTTTATTTAAAGGTCAGGGTGCGGCAGACCTCGGCGAACTGGTCTTTCTTGTACGGCGACATGATGTCCACGGTGTTCACAGCTATGACGATGTAGGTATCTCCTTTCAAAGCTACCGCGTTGTAGCCTTTCAAAGCAAAGCCCAGAACATCGCCTTGTGTCTCGAACTCTTTCATTGCCGTGCCGTCCGCAGTCTTGGCGTCTGTCGTTGTCAGGACCTTTACGCTACCCTCTTTGTAGGAACCGGGACCGCCCGCAGATTCAACAGCGATCTTAGTGGCGGTGAAGAGAGCTGCCTCGGCGTTGGCTGCCTTTGTAGCAACGATTGTAAAGAAAGGCGGCGTGGATGGCGCTGGGTCACTGAACCAGAGGACTGAAGGGTCGGTAGTCTTTACCTTGTTAGCTCCCCATTTCTTAGGATAGCAGACTTCGATCTTGTAGGTATCATTTGTAAATGTAGCATGATCAGCGAAGGAGAGCTTGCAGCCTGCTGCTGGTGCAGGAGCTGGTGCTGGTGCTGGTGCCGGTGCCGGTGCCGGTGCTGGTGCCGGAGCCGGTGCCGGAGCTGGTTTTGGAGCTGGGGGGGCTGGGGCTGGTTTCTTAGCGCAGGCAACAGCCGGCAGCAACAGTGCTAAGACTAAGATTGATGCCATGAGCAACACGATTAGTTTGTTTTTGTACACCTTACCTATCATAACCTCCTTCTATTTTGTTTTTCCTCCTCACGTGCCTCCCATAATCTTTAATGGTGCGCAGCAGCGAAATCTGGCCCAGGCCACTGCTAGGAAGACAATCATACCACTTGCCTGCTGCAGTTGCAATATGTCCAGATGGCTGCTCTACCCAAGCCGTGTTTTATAGTTTTGCTGTCTGAACTCACCTCCTAACTATTGCTATTTCTTGAACTTAGCGAGCACCTCCGGCGCTATCACAAAGGGGACTGTGCCAGGGTACTCGAATCTCCAGTCGCCATAGTCGTCAACTGCACCGAATTCTTTCTTGGGCCAAACACATATAGTCTTTCCGTCTATCCACTGGCTACCGAGTCCGGTGAGGCGCCCGGGACCGTAGACCAGGTCGTGAGGGTACTTCGGTGGTGGAGAGCCCAATGGGTAATACTCGGAAACCCCGGCGGTACCTTCAAATACCCGTTTCTCAATGAATGGAATGAGAGCGTCAGCGTCTAAGGTCTGAGCCTCTTCGATATTCAGTTTTGTGGCGTGTATAGCATCGTAGATAGCGGCCGTATAGACAGGCCACTGACCGGTACGCCTCTCGAACTCTTCGAAGAAAGGTATTGTCTTTGATGTAGTAGCTATTCCTTTGTTGTAAACATTCAATATGATCTCGTAGTTTGCTTTACCGCCTGTAGCCTCCCAGAAGTCTTTCTTCTGGGCTTCAACGATGATGCCTACTGAGACGGCGGGTATCTTGAGTTCGCCGCGTTGTTTGGCGTAGGTTACGCCTACCGGACCAGAGAACGTGGTGAAGATAATGTGGGGGTTGGCGTTAGCTATGGCTGTCAGCTCGGCGGTTACATCGGTGGCTGTATCTGAAGGTTGCCAGACACCGACAACCTCAAAGCCCATTTGCGGCAATCTAACCTTGGCGGCCAGGACCATTTTTTGGGTCCATTCCAGCTTCTCAACGACGACAGCAACTTTGGGTTTGTCTATGCCAAGCTCCTGTTTCAGCCTGGCAGCGACCATGTTCAGCATCTTGAAGTCGCTGGTGACCAGGAAGGTCTCATTGTATGGGGTGATCTTAAAGAAGTACTTGTAGCGGTTGTAATCGTCGCTGACTCTTTCCTGTAGCGCTCCGGTAGCTGCGCCGCAGTTGAAGTACAGCTTCTTATAGTCCATGGCCACGTCGGACATGGGGTACACAGCCTCTGTCCTGAAGCCGCCCATAATCATGTCTACCTTGTCAACTGTTATAGCGCGTTCGACGGCAGAGGCAGCGCCGGCGACATCGAGGATTTCGTTTGAGTCTACTTTAATTAGCTTGAGCAGGTATTCCTTGCCGCCGATGTCTATGCCACCTGCCTTGTTGATTTCCTCGGCTGCCATGGTAGCGCCCATCCAGTGGTGCTCACCCTGCAAAAACTGCATAGGACCCACGATAGCAACTTTTATTACGTTTTCCTCCGTGGGCTTGGCGCAGGCAGGTAGAACTAGCGCTACCAGCAGGATAGAGAGAGCAAAAATGAAGACCAGTTTTTTCATCCAGAAACCTCCTTCCTTCTTTGATGATGCAATGACTTGCTAGTAGCGAGTCACTAGCAAGCAGGGCCCTTGATGTCGGCTTTCGTTATCTGAAAGCTGTCACCTCCTCCTTTATCGTTTCATCTTTCTTGCCTTGATATCGGCGTTTTTCGGCTTTATGTCTGAGATGTAGTGGATTGGCGGTGTGTAATTTCACAGGGTTGTGAGTGCGGTTCATTTGTCTGCGTAAGCATTATACAACACAAGTCAATACCGTTGCACAGGGCTTGACAAAAGGTAAGCGATGTGTTATTTTGAGAATGTCCCAAGTAATCGAACAAGGACCGGGGAGGTAGAGGAGCTCGCACAAGGTACCGGAAGCGGGAAAAGTGCAGTAAAGAGCTCGGGAAGAGGAACCGGGAAGGGTGAGGTTACTTGGGGCGTTTTTTATTTTAGCTGCTCCTCTTCTATGAGTTTTGGCTCGAGTCCGCCGATAAACGGTAAATTTCTGTATTCACCGTGGTAGTCTAACCCGTATCCGACCACAAATTCATCGGGTATTTCAAAGCCTATATAGTCTAAGGGGACATCCGCGAGGCGCCGAATACGTTTGTCTAATAATGTGCAGACGCGCAAGGTGGCTGGCTTAAAGGATGATAGGTGGCCAAGGATGTAATTTAGCGTCATGCCGGTATCAACAATGTCTTCGACCATTAGTACATGCAAATTGGCTATGTCGGTGTCCAGGTCTTTGGTTATCTTGACCGCGGATTCCGTGCCGCTGCCGTAGCTGGTGATAGCCATGAAGTCTATGGCAAGCGGCAAGGAGATGTGCTGCATGAGGTCCGACATAAAACAGATGACGCCTTTCAAAACGCCGATGAGTACAAGCTGGCGCCCCGCATAATCACGAGATATTTGCTCGGCTAAGGCTTGGACTCGACGTTGGATTTGCGTGTGGCTGAGCAAAACTCTGTTTATTCCCTCCACCTTGGCCCCGCCCGCTGCCCTGTAGCCGTATTTGGCCAGTAGTTTCAGGTAGTCGTTCTTGTTGAGCAGTTTGATATTGATTTCGGGATGAAGCTCTTGGAGACGGCGGACCTTGCGGTTTTTCTCTGTTACCAGGCTTTGCTTAAGCGTTGTCAGCTCAATGTAAAGGTCCAAATCAGGGAGATAGAAGTCTGGTGTGAACATCTCTGTTACCTTGCCGTTTTCCCAGGCTAGCGGAAAGGAACGAGGCTCGTAGAGCCACTCGAGACGGTAGAAATCTAAAAGTTTTGCGAACTCCTCCTCGCTGGGGTGACCAAATATCGATTGTCTTAGAGATTGGGGTGTGGGCTTAGGAGTTTCCGTTGATTTCTTGCGTCTTGATGTTTTTTCAGGACGTTCTGCCTTTGTTAGCATTTGATAGAGATTATTTCTCTCAAGCGTGACTGCGATGATGTTGGCTACTGTGGTCAGAAAGTCGGCGTCTCCTTTGGAGAAATGCTTTGGTTCTTTCCCGTAGACTCGAACCTCACCGATGATATCCCCTTTTTGTAGTAGGGGGGCGCCTATTATGGAACCTATTTTTTCCGTTTCTGCTGCTTCTGGATATTGTGTTTGTTCATCTTGTGAAATGTCGAAGATGGTGACCACTTTGCCGTCCAGTATGTCTGGCAAGCTCTTGCGGGCATTGACTATTCCTTTTCTGAGGTATAGATCACTGAGGCCGTGTGCGGCAATTATGTTCAGATGTTCTTTTTGCGGACTAAGGAGCATAATGGCGCATCCGGCAGCTCTCAGGGCTTTGGTTGTGTTTTTGGCTATGGAATTGAGCACTTTGGTTAGGGGTAATGATGAATTGGTGGCTTTAGCTATATATTTGAATGCTTCAGCGTATTTGATTCTGGAGTCGTCCATTCCTCCCTTCCTCCTGTGGTTTTAGGCGCCTATCCGCACTTGGTGTAGCCACAACTGGGACAAATATGGCATCCTTCTTGATAGATGAGGATATTAGCGCATTCGGGACATTGTCCTGCCCAGTTTTTAGCTGTTCCTAGACTTTGACTTTCGGAGCCATCGCTGTCTTTCTCTTTGATGAATTTCTCCAAAACGCTGGCTATAGCGTCAGCACATGAGAGAACAGCACGGCCTTGTTCCCAGGCGACCGATGGGCAGCGTATGGCGCGGAGATGTTTTGCCACTGAAGCGATGCTGATTCCCGACCTTAGTGCCAGGGATATCAACCTGCTGGTGGCTTCCAACTGTGCTGAGGCACACCCGCCTGCTTTCCCTAAGCTGGTAAAGACTTCACAGATTCCTTCCTCGTCGAAGTTTACGGTTACGTAGATGTGTCCACAGCCGGTTGTCACGCGCTCGGTTATGCCTTTGGTGATCTTCGGCCGAGATCTAGGGGTTAGGGTTATCTCTTGTTTATCTTCCTTTTGCGCGGTGCGTCCTACAGTCAGCACCTGGCTATCACGGCTTCGGTCTCTATATATAGTTATACCTTTCAGCCCTAGTTTGTAAGCCAGCATGTATATGTCAGCCACGTCTTCCTTTGTTGCATCATGTGGCAAGTTAACTGTCTTGGAAACGGCGCTGTCAGTGTGCTTTTGGAAGGCTGCTTGCATCCTTACATGCCATTCTGGGGTTATATCATGCGCGGTTACAAATACTTCCTTGACCCATTGTGGGGCATTTTCCATATCATGCAGTTTCTCACCTTCTGCCAGTTGTTTCATCAGTTCAGGTGAGTAGAAGCCCTCCTGCTTGGCGGCTTGTTCGAAATAGGGGTTGACTTCTATCAATTGCTCGCCGTCTAATATGTGCTTAGTGAAACAGAGGGCATAGAGTGGTTCGATGCCGCTGGAACAGCCGGCTATGATGCTCAACGTGCCTGTTGGGGCGATGGTAGTCCGCGATGCGTTTCGAGGTTTTACCCCGTCATCCTGGTCATAAATGCTGCCTTTGAACACAGGGAACAAGCCTCGCTCTGCTCCTAGCCTTACGGATTCCCTTGTTGCCTCATCGGATATAAACCGCATTACGGTTTCGGCAACTTCGAGTGCCTTGTCAGAGTTATAGGGTATTCTGAGCATGATCAGCATGTCAGCAAAGCCCATCACTCCAAGGCCGATTTTCCTGGTGGTCTTGGTTATTTTCTCTATTTGCGGCAAAGGGAATTTGTTTACATCTATTACATCGTCAAGGAATCGGGTTCCCAGACGCACGACCCTACCTAGTTTTTCATAGTCGATTTCGGCGTGACCATTGGCAACCTTGACCATTTTGGAGAGGTTAATTGAGGCCAGGTTGCAGGACTCAAATGGAAGAAGTGGTTGTTCGCCACAGGGGTTGGTGCTTTCAATCTGACCTAGCTGTGGCGTGGGATTATACTTGTTAATATTGTCGATGAATACTACGCCCGGATCACCAGTCCGCCAGGCCATTTCTGTAATTTTGTTGAAGACTTCACTAGCTGAGAGGCTTCCTGATTTTTCTTTGGTTCGGGGGTTTATTAAATCGTATTTTCCGTTTTTTTCCACTGCGTCCATGAACTGGGTGGTCGCGGCGACTGAAATGTTGAAGTTTGTGAGAGCTTTTGACTCGGTTTTGGATGTTATGAATTCCATAATGTCTGGGTGGTCTACACGCAGTATGGCCATGTTGGCGCCGCGTCTCATACCGCCTTGTTTGATGACATCGGTGGCGGTATCGAATGCTCTCATAAAAGAGACAGGCCCGCTGGCAACACCGCCTGTTGAGCCAACTCTATCTTTTTCAGGTCTAAGTCGGGAAAATGAAAAGCCAGTGCCGCCACCGCTCTTGTGGATCAGGGCGGTATATTTCACTGCGTCGAAGATAGACTCCATGGAATCGTCAATGGGAATAACGAAGCAGGCCGATAACTGTCCCAACTCACGCCCGGCGTTCATCAAGGTGGGGGAATTGGGTAGAAAGTCCAGAGAAGTCATGAGTTGAAAGAACTGCTCTTCCCAAAAAGCGGTATTTGCCTTCGGGTCGTATAGTAGTTCAGCTGCTGCCACGTGCTTTGCCACACGCCTGAACATCTGCTCCGGAGTCTCTATGACGCGTCCTTGCTCGTCCTTTATCAGGTATCTCTTTTCCAGGACGGTCATGGCATTCTCGCGGAGTTCCAGTTCTGGGGTGGTCTCTACTGCCATGCCTGGTATGGGTAGCTCGGTTGTCGAGGGCTCGATCTTAGGTGTTTTCATTGCCAAAATCTCCTTAACCGCGGCTTCTATTTGGGATACGGATGGCCGTTGCTTGCTTCTTGGTGAGACGAGTTCTTCCATCCCTGGCAGTACTGGTTTTGGCTCCAATCTATTGATTACTTGGTTGGTAAGTTTTTCTAGTAGCTGCCTGTCGGTTATACCCATAGACTCGGCGGAGGCGAAAATAGCTCGGGCTATGCGATTATGCTCAGCGGCATTTTTATTTTGCCCAGACTGCCTGCTCATTTGCTTTTCCTCCGTCTGCGACGGCTAGGGTAAGAAGGCTCCTCCTGTGATATTAGCCTTAGCTGTCCAGGTGGCGGTGTTCTTGATTTACTTTCGACTAACATGTCAACCTCTTGCTTGAGGGTAGCCAGGTCAGCGAATTCGCGATAAACGCTGGCGAATCGGATATGGGCTATATGGTCCAGCTCTTGTAGTCTTTCAATTACCATATCACCAACTACAGAGCTAGGAATCTCCGCTTTGCCCAGCCGATAAAGCTCGATTTCTATGTTGTCCACCAACTTTTCGATGGCACCGATAGGGAGTGGACGTTTTTCACAGGCCTTGCGGATGCCGGTGAGAAGCTTGTCTCGGTTGAACTCTTCACGCCTGCCATCCTTTTTTATTATAAGGAGGTTGGTAGATTGTAGCCTCTCGTAGGTGGTGAACCGAGACCTGCAGACAACACACTCTCTGCGTCGCCGGATTCCACCACCTACGCTCCTCGAGTCGATTACCTTTGATTCTGGTTCACCACAGGAAGGACACTTCATCTATCAGCCCATTGCACTACAAAATGTGGTGCATGGTCAGATTACCACAATATATTGATAATGTCAAGCTGTATTACGCGGACAAAAATATAGAGCGACAATGTTTCTGTCGCTCTATATTGGGAAGGGGAGGTAGAGTGGAAGCAGGTTAACGCGGCATCCTCGTCTCGGAAGGGTGAGGAGCTGTGGGAGAGGCTGTGGGATAGCGTGATGAGTGGCGTAGAAACGACGGGACGTCTAAACTGTCTTCAGCTACGCCACGTAGCAGTCTGCGGAGTTCCGCTTCTGTAGGCACTCCGGCTCCGTACTGTGCGGTGAAGCCGGTGGCTATTATGGTTATCTGCAAGTCTTCGCCTAATGCTTCGTTGAAGACGACGCCAAAGATGATATTTGCCTCTGGGTCTACTGCTGAGGCGATTACTTCTGCTGCCTCGTTGCATTCGAAGAGAGTTAGATTAGCGCCGCCGCACACGTTGAATAGTACGCCCTTGGAGCCGTTTATGGATACATCTAGAAGTGGGCTGTTGAGTGCTGCTTTAGCTGCATCTACAGCTCGGTTTTGACCACGGGCTCGGCCTACGGACATCCATGCAGGGCCTGCGTTCTTCATAATTGATCTGATGTCGGCGAAGTCCAGGTTGATCAGACCGGGCACTGTGACCACTTCAGCAATGGCTTGGACGCCCAGACGAAGCACGTCGTCTGCCAGGCGAAAGGCGTTGTCGACTGTGGTTTTGGCATCACAGAGCTCAAGGAGTCGGTCATTTGGGATGATGACAAGGGTGTCTACCTTGTCACAAAGCTCCAAGATTCCTTCTTCGGCTACCTTGGATCGGCGAGCGCCTTCGAAGCTGAATGGCTTGGTGACGATAGCTATTGTAAGGGCATCGCTGGCCCTGGATACTTCAGCGACGACAGGGATACTACCAGTTCCAGTGCCACCGCCCATACCAGCAGTTAGAAACACCATGTCAGCACCGGCTATGACCTCTTGAATTGCCTGGCGGCTTTCTTCGGCTGCGCCTTTGCCGACTCTATGGTCGCCTCCAGCACCCAAACCGCGTGTTAGTTTTTCGCCGAGTTGAACTCGTATAGGCACTTCAGCCAGTGCCAATGCCTGGGCATCGGTGTTCATGGCTATGAATTCCACTCCCTTAATGCCCTCGCGAACCATTCGTGTAATGGCATTGGAGCCACCGCCGCCCATGCCGATTGCTTTGATTCTGGCTGGAGCTGTTGAGAATGTCGATTTTGCCATTCTTTGCCTCCTTACTATACTTCTTATATTTCTTAATGTATGCTTGGGCTTACATTCCGAAGAACTTCTTCAACAAGTTAAGGATACCGCCCAAGGAGCCGTTGTTTTTATTACGATATTCCCAAGTGGGTTTACCCTGGTTGTTGACGCCCCATAGGACAAGGCCGACTCCTGTGGCATGAGCTGGGTCATGCAAAATATCGGTAATGCCGTAAACTCCCATCGGTTCACCTATTCTGGTCTGAATGCGGATGGTCGATCGTGCCAAGACTTCAAGGCCAGCGAGTTTTGAACCTCCCCCTGTTAGCACCAAGCCAGCGGGAGCTAATGAAGCATAGTTGGAATCGGGCATTTCCAGAAGGATAAGCCGCAGCAGTTCTTCCATGCGTACCTTTATTATGTTGCAGAGGTCGCGATAAGAAACGCTGTGGCCATTCTCTACATTCAGGTTGGAATCGTCGCTTTTTGCCAGAACGTCTGGATAGACGTTTCCATACTTCCTTTTCATGGCTTCAGCGATTTCAAACGGTAGCCCCAGACCGATGGAGAGGTCACTTGTGACTTGGTATCCCGCTACCGGGATTATAGAAGTGTGATAGATGCTACCATCTCTGAATACTGCTACATCAGTGGTGCCGCCGCCGATGTCGGCCAAGATGACACCCACCTCTCTCTCCTCTGGGGTAAGCACTGCTTCGCCGCTAGCTAGGGGTTCTAGAATGAGGTCGGCTATCTCCACTCCTACGCTGCGGACGCATTTGACAAGGTTTTGCACTGAAGCTACAGCGGCTGTGATGATATGCGTCTCGACATCTAGCCTAAAGCCGTGCATGCCGACCGGGTTTTTGATACGCTCCTGGTTATCGAGTGTGTAAGCACGTGGGATAGCATGGATTATTTTTCGGTCATCCGGGATATTCACATGCTGTGCGGATTCTAGTACACGTTTCAGGTCATCATGCCTGACTAACCGGTCGTTGCGTGGTATTGCTACTACGCCTTTGCTGTTTGTGGAGGTGATGTGCCGACCGGTGACGCCTACATAGGCCGACTCTACCTTTACGCCACTGGCTTGTTCGGCTCTCCTGACTGATTCGGCGACGCTTTCCCGTGCTTCATCCACGTTCACGACCATGCCTTTGTGCAGGCCATGTGATGGCACCAGACCTACACCCAAGACTTGAACATTACCTCCTGAGTCCAGAGTTGAAATGATGGTGCATATTTTTGTTGTGCCGACGTCAATAGATGAGATAATTTTTTTCATTTTGTTGCCTGCCTCCTTTGCTGATTTTTATTTATCTACAGATTTTCCTTCCTGATAATTGCTAAAGACGTTCTGCAACTCTTAGCTTGGCGCTGCGACTACGAGGGTTCAGTGCAATTTCGCCAAGTGATGGTTTTATTGCTTTCCTGGATACAAGTGCCAGCGCAGGTTTATGCTTGCACTGGCATACAGGTGCACTTGGTGAGCATAGGCATCCTTTGCTCTCCTTTATCATGAGTTGCTTGGCTACACGGTCCTCCAACGAGTGATAGCTAATTACTGCTAACCTGCCCTCGTGGTCTAGGCAATTTATAGCCTGTTCAAGAGCATGGGCCAAGTTGGCCAGCTCATGGTTGACTGCTATGCGTAGCGCCATAAATGTCCTGGTAGCTGGGTGTATCTTCTCTGTACGTCTGCCTATCGCCTGTTCTATTGCCCGTGCTAGTTCGGTAGTGCTCGATATCGGGCGATTGCTGATGATATGCCTGGCTATGCGATGGCTGTAACGTTCTTCGCCGTAGTTCCAGATGATATTCGCCAGCTCGTTTTCGGTATAGGTATTGACTATATCTGAGGCGGTTAGTTGCTGAGTTGGGTCAATACGCATATCCAGCGGGCTATCGTACTGGAAGCTGAAGCCACGTCGTGGAGCTTCGAGTTGAGCTGATGAAATACCCAGGTCGAATAGAATCCCTTGGACTGGCAGGAAATCATTTTCCTTGCAGATTCTCTCTAAGTTGACGAAGTTGTCATTGACTATGATAGTTGTCTTGGCATAATTTGCCAGTGTGGTTTTGGCTAATCTAATTGCATCTGGGTCTGCGTCGATACCTAGCAACATACCTCCAGGCTGGCTGTTTTCTAAAATTGATTTGGCATGTCCGCCTAGTCCTAATGTGCAATCTATATATCGTTTACCGGGCTGGATATTTAGAGCCTTCAGGACTTCCTCGCGTAATACTGGAATGTGGATTGGCGTAGCCATGACCAGACTCATTGCTGACCCTCGAGGCTTTCTATTATTTGGTAAGCTTTTTCCTCGGCGGACGTTTTTGCTTGCTCCCAGAGCTTCGACTCCCAAATCTCAAAATAGTTGTTGGCACCTACCACGATGGCTGTGTCTTCTATTTGGGCGTGCTGTCGGAGTTTTGTGGGCAGGGCTATTCTCCCCTGGCCGTCGAGGGATGCTGGGTATGCCGAACTGAACATCTGTCGGTTAAGCATTCTTAAACTCTCAGAGGCGACAGTCTTCGCTGTGAGTCCATTGGCCACCCGATGCCATTCAGCCAGCGGATAGCCTATTACACAGGTTTCGATTCCCTTAGTAAGTATTAGCTCGAGCCCTAGCTCCTGACGGAACTTTGGTGGTAGGGGTAGCCTACCCTTGCTGTCTACCTTATATTCATATTCACCTAGAAACATGTTATTCTCTTCGGCTATTTAAGCCGGCGTGGCCTCTTCTTGAAATTGTTGTGGCTGAATCCATGTATCCCATGACTGAAGCTCGCCTAATTT
Organism: Chloroflexota bacterium; assembly: GCA_016875925.1. Taxonomy (GTDB): domain Bacteria; phylum Chloroflexota; class Dehalococcoidia; order GIF9; family UBA5629; genus VGOF01. The sequence goes on along the minus strand of VGOO01000023.1, from coordinate 8,909 downwards.
GGCGAAATATTCGCGTGCCTGGTCACTGTAATGAAGTGAGTATAGAGTTGAGGAGCCGCGGTTACGGTGTTCTTCGATGATTCTCCGTTCGGCTAGCAACTTGATCCGCTCTTTTAAGTTGGTTCTCGTGGTATCTATGGCACCGGCAATGGCTTCAAGGCTGAACTTGGCTCGTGGGTGCTGTTGCCAGAAGCGGACCAATCTTCTTTCAAGTCCATAGTGGCTATCCTTGATGTATTGAGTAGCAACATCTAGAATTTCCTCCGCCGTGACGCCATTGGCGCTCCACTTGGCTACTACCTTATCTTTGTCTTTCAATACTATTACGTGCGTATCTTCTTCCACGTGTAACCCCGTGGTGTTGTTATGCCTATTACCCAGAAAGTGAAAAAGCTCGTGGTCTGCCATCCCGTTTCGTAAACAGTTAATTACCATGATTTTTCACCCTTTTTCACCACTTTTCACCACTACCTACCATTATAAAACACATTTTTACCACTTTGTCAATACCCTTTACCACAAATTTTCAATAAATCCGCTTAATTTTTGTGTAGAGCTGCAGACATAATTATTGTGTTTTACAAAATGTGGGCATTAACAGTCTACGGAACACAACATATTGCGTTTAATATTGTTCAGTTGCTACAGTGGCAATTTAGGGTGATTGGTATTGCGGTGTCCCTGGCTATATATGTGTGGTAAAATAAACAGATGTTTTCTGCCGGCATATTGGTGATTAGCGATAAAGGTTCTCTTGGGGAGCGGCGAGACGAGAGCGGGCCTGTTATCAAGGAGTGCGTTAGTGTGTTGCCAGTTCAAGTGGTTGAATATGATATTGTGCCAGATGAAAAGGCGATCATATCGGATAAGCTCCGTGAGTGGGTGGACGAAAAAGGATTGGCTCTTATACTTACCAGTGGGGGGACTGGATTATCTCCAAGGGATGTAACTCCAGAGGCGACTTCGGCTGTTATAGATAGAGTGGTTCCCGGGTTGGTTGAGGCCATGCGAATGGAGACTATGAAGCGAAAAACTGAAGCTATACTCAGCCGTGCTGTGGCTGGTATACGAGGTAGAAGTTTGATTATCAATTTGCCTGGTAGTCCCAGGGGTGTACGTGAGTGCTTAGATGTTATATTGCCGGTCTTACCCCATGCTGTGGACATTGTAAGTGGTGAATCTTGTGAAGATAGCCATGGTGGGAGCTAGGTTGATGCGCATAGATATTCTGACCTTGTTTCCTGATGTGTTTGGAGGTTTTTTTGCCCATAGCATTGTGGGAAGAGCTGTGGCAAAGGGGGTGGTTGATATCAGGCTTCACAACGTAAGGACTTTTACCCATGACAAGCATCATGTTGTTGATGATTATCCCTATGGTGGTGGTGCTGGCATGGTGCTTAAGCCAGAGCCTGTATTTGAAGCTGTGGAGTTTGTTAAGCAAGATGCGGTATTGCCGTCTGTACATACCGTATTGCTCAGCCCGCAGGGGCGACTTTTGAACCAGAGCGTTGTTCGAGAACTATCTGGCTATGAACAGCTTGTTCTTATTTGCGGTCACTACGAGGGCATTGATGAGAGAGTGGCTATGTATCTGGCTAATGACGAGGTCAGTATTGGTGACTACGTGCTTAGTGGTGGTGAGGTAGCGGCAATGGTGGTAGTGGACTGTGTTGTCAGGCTGTTGCCTGGTGTGGTTGGCTCAGAGGTCTCTTTGGTTGAAGAATCCTATAATGATGGTTTTCTGGAATATCCGCAGTACACACGACCGGCAGTATATCGTGGTCTTGAGGTTCCATCCATTTTGCTTTCAGGAGACCATAAGCAGGTTGCCAGATGGCGGCGGCAGCAAAGTTTAATGAGAACCGCCAAACGCCGCTCTGACCTTATGGCGAAAGCAGTGCTATCTGACGAAGACAAGAAGTTGCTTAGTGACGCTTTACAAAATCAAGTCACAGAAGGGATATAATTGGCTATGGACATCAGAACTATAAATCTAGTGAAAGCGAATCCAAACATACCTGTTGTAAGTCCTGGTGATACGGTAAAAGTCAGCTACAGGGTTAAGGAAGCCAATCGTGAGCGTGTCCAGAATCTGTCTGGTTTGGTAGTCCGGGTAAGGCGGGGAACTGGTGGTGGCAGCTTTACCATCAGGCGTGTGAGCAACGCAGTTGGTGTGGAGCATACCTTTCCTTTTGCCTCACCGATGTTGGAAAAGGTGGAGGTGGTACGCCATAGCAAAGTTAGACGTGCCAAGCTGTATTATATACGTCGGCTTAGTGCCAAGGAAGCACGACTCAAGGAAAGACGCGAAAAGATAGCTGAAGAAGCTGCAGTGGCACAAGGTGAGGCATTGGCAGAGGATACTGGTATCGTAGCTCCTGTAGCCGCAGGCGGTGTGGCTGAGGAGGCTGCTCCGCAAGAAGCTGCGAAGAACAGCCAGTGACATAACTTTTCCGGGGAATGAAATACGCTGAGGTGGCGGTCAATTCACCAATTGCCCAGCGCCGCAGCTTTTGCTATTCGGTCCCTCTCTGCCTCGATGTTGATGTTGGGCAAGCTGTTTGGGTGCCCTTTGGGTCTGTGGTTTTACAGGGGATAGTCCTAAGAACCAGTAGCATCCCTTCTTTTGAAATCACCAAAGAAGTAATAGGGGTAATAACACCTTCTCCTTTACTGTCCCTTGTTCATGTTGACCTTGCCTTGTGGCTTAGTACACATTATGTTGCGCCTCTTTTTGATTCATTGGCGTTAATGCTGCCACCGGGCTTTGAGCGGCGGCTGGTTACTGTGTTTCATTTGCCCCCGGGTTCTAGAGACTTATCCCAGCTTAATGAAGAGCAGAGGCGAGTAGTTTGTTTTATTGGTGAAAATGGCAAGATAAGCTCAGGCGAGCTGAAGCGTAAACTGGGTAGGCGGAAGGCTGAGCTGGTTATTGGGCAGTTACTGAGACATGGACTAATCGTAAAAACCCAGCAGCTTGGGGAAGTGAGGGTGAAGCCAAAGCTGGTTCGTTATCTAAAACTGCAGGCGGAGCCGGCCAACGCCGAGGCAGAGATGGTCAGGCTAAAAGAGCGCAGGGCTTATAAACAAGCGGCGGTCATAGATTTTTTGCTCAAACAGGCTCATCCTGTACCTCTGTCTGACTTGAGAAGGACGACAGCTTGCACAGAAGCCACACTCAACTCGCTTGAAAAGCAGGGCTTGATAGCCACTGTAGATGTTCAGGTCAGGCGTGACCCCTTAGAGGGTTTCAGGGTTACTGCGATGTCACTTCCTGTGCTTACACCTTCACAGGAAGCAGCTTGGCAACAGATAAGGGTCGGGTTGAGACAAAGAGGTCAGGGAGAGCCGCCTATTTTCTTATTGCATGGCGTCACTGGAAGCGGTAAGACAGAGATATATCTTCGGGCATTAGAGGAAGTGGTGAGGCAAGGACGGAGAGGCATTTGTCTCGTGCCTGAGATTTCTTTGACTCCACAGACTATTGAACGCTTTGTTGCTCGTTTTCCAGGTTTGGTGGCAGTGCTTCATAGCGGTCTATCCCTGGGAGAGCAATACGATGAATGGTATAGGATTAAGGAAGGCAACTGTGCTGTGGTAATTGGTCCCAGGAGTGCTCTATTTGCGCCGCAGCCTGATCTCGGCTTGATTATCATTGATGAGGAGCACGAATGGACATACAAGCAATCAGATAAGTCACCGAGGTATCACGCTAGGGAAGCAGCTATTCGGTTGGCTGAGCTTAGTGGTGCCGCTGTAATCCTGGGTAGCGCTACTCCTGATGTTGTGACCTATTATCGGAGCAAGCAAGGTATTTATCAGGTTATCGAGTTGAAGGAAAGAGTTACACCGGCTGGGATAGCTTCTTTACCAGATGTCGAGGTGGTTGACATGCGAGAAGAGCTTAAGGCTGGAAACCGGAGTCTATTTAGCCGTTCTCTTTGTGAATCGATACAAGAAGCTCTGGTTAGGAGGGGACAGATAATTTTATTTCTCAATAGGCGTGGAACGGCAACACTCGTAGAATGTCGGGTGTGTGGTTTCGTGTTGTGCTGTAGACATTGCTCGGCTTCTCTTGTTTATCATGGCACTTTGAAAAAATTAGTTTGCCATCATTGTCGCTACACGTCTCAGATACCTGCGTTTTGCCCAAGTTGTCACAGCAGGCAGTTGAAGTTCCTAGGGGTGGGCACGCAAAGGGTAGAGGAAGAGGTCAGAAGCCTATTTCCGCAGGCGCGTATTTTGCGGTGGGACAGAGATGTAGCCCCAGGTCATAAAGCCTACAAAGAACTTTTGGATAAATTTCGAAATCATCAGGCTGATGTTCTCATTGGCACTCAGATGGTGGCTAAGGGGTTAGACTTGCCTCAGGTAACGTTGACGGGAGTAGTTAGTGCCGACACAGGACTTAACATCCCGGATTTTCGAGCCGGTGAACGCACATTTCAATTGTTGTGCCAAGTGGCTGGCAGGGCTGGACGTGGTTTGGTGGCGGGGAAAGTGATTATCCAAACTTATAGTCCTGGGCATTATGCTATTCGTGCTGCAGCCAATCATGACTACGAGGCTTTTTATGCTCAGGAAATAGAATACCGCCGACAGTTAGCTTATCCTCCTTTCAGTCGATTGGTTCGCCTGTTATTTCGCCATACAAATGCTGGTGTTTGTCAAAGAGAAGCTGAGAAAATGTGCCGGGCGATCATTAATGAAAAAAATAGGCGTGGAATTCCGGATCTGCGGGTGATTGGACCATCCCCTGCCTTTGTATCAAGGTTGCGGGGCCATTATCAATGGCAGATACTAGTTTGCGGCACTGCTCCTGTTGAAATTCTGAGCGACATGGCTTTTCCACAGGGCTGGATTTTGGACATAGACCCAGTTGGTGTGGTTTAATGAATCCTTGATGGCAATTCGTCCGATTCGTGTAGTGCCTGACCCTGTGCTCAGACAAAAAGCCAAGAGGGTTACCACCATTGACGGTTCTATCCATCATTTGGTGGATGACATGATAGAAACAATGCGGGCAGTTTCTGGCGTCGGTTTAGCTGCAACGCAGGTAGGTGTACCTCTGCGAGTAGCAGTAATCGAGATACCGGGTGAAGACGTAATCACGATTATCAACCCGGAAGTCATAGAGAGGCAGGGTGAGTGTATAATCACTGAGGCTTGCCTGAGCGTGCCTGGTTATCAAGGCGAACTCAAGCGTTCAGTGTTTGTGAAGGTGAAAGCAAAAGATAGGTATGGAAAGGTTTTTCGCGTTAGGGGAGAAGAGTTATTGGCTCAGGCATTAGAACATGAGATTGACCATCTAGACGGTGTTCTGTATGTTGACCGCTTGGAAAGTCCAGAAAAGTTGTGGAAGCTGGTACTCAAAGCGGGCGAAGAGGAAGACTAGACGTTGCTCATCGGTGATTTATCCAGTCCAGTCCATCTCAACAACGAATCTGCCGGTTAAACCTTCCAGTTCCACATTGTAGAATCCGGCTGCGTCCTTTGCGACGTTGAATTCCACTCTCTGGCTTACTCCGGGACCCAGGGTGACCTCTTGAATGCTTTCGGCTACTCCTTTTGTTTTTAGAACAAGGCTGTAGCTACCTGTTATCTCGCCGGTATTGGTTACTACGGCGCTGATGGTGACATATTCTCCTTGCCTGACGCGGTCAGGCGCGATTTCCAAGTTTGTCACGGAGAAATTTGCTGGCACTAGAGCAATGGATGTGAAAGCTCCTGCCAGGCCGTCTACCTCGACGTAATACATTCCGGGTACGTCCTTTGTTACTGTAAAGACAGCATGCTGGCTGGTTCCTGGCGGCAGGTCGATTTCGGTAATTCCTTCAACCACGCCATCAATGCGCAATACCACACTATATCTGCCGTGTTCAGATCCGTTGTTGGCTACTATGACGCCTATAGTTACCGGATCTCCTTGCTTCACTTGGTTTGGTGTGATAGTCAAGTTCCGCAGGTTGAATATCGGCCTACCTGTACCAGGTGGATGTGGAGGAGCCATTGGACCTGGCATAGGAAAAGGCGAAGGCGTGTGCATAGGTGGTTGCATACCTGGTTGCGTGCGTGATGGGAGTGGTGCTTGTTGGGGGCCCTGCATCGGCGGTTGCATAGGTGCCTGCATTGGTGTTGGCATAGTTCCCGGCATGACATGTTGGTCAACTGCTGGGAATGGTAACGTGGTTGGGAACGATGATGGTGGTGAAAATGCAGCTTTGCCGCCCCCCATTGTCTTAGCCCCCTTGGCTCTTTTGGGCTGTTTCTTGCCTGGTGGCATAACGAGCATTACTATGATTAATAGGATTAGCACGCCCACAATAGCCCCAACGATTATCCACAGGTATGGTGGGAACATACCGCCGAGGGAACTCTGGACGGTGAAGAAATCTGTAGCGCCATCGAGCTCCACTATTTGGTCTCCTGTCTTATCAGCAGTGACAGTAAAGCTCACCGTCTGGCTTTTCCCGGCCGCGAGTTCTATTTCTCTGCTTTCTTTTATCTCGTCGTTTATCTTCAGGTTGAGGCTATAGGTGCCTTCTTCATCTCCTTTGTTGCTAATAGTGGCGGTGATGGTTACTGTCTCTCCTACCTTCACGGATTGTGAGCTGAGTTTCAGGTCACTGACTTGGAATTCAGCTTCGGCGGACACTAGATTTGTGATGATTAGGCAGATGGTGAGCGCTGGTGCCAGTAACAACAGCCAGAGCGGTCTTTTCATTCTACTATATTCTCCTGTGGAGCTATTAAATCGCAACCTATAATAATGTACGCCAAAATCCACTGTAAATCAATAGCCTAGTGAGTTGCTGGGGTTATTTGCTAGTTTGGCGCGGCAGGTCTATGATGGCATTTATGGTGTGGCTTTATGATGGCCTGTGTCCTTGCTGGAAAGGGAAAAAAACGGAAAAAGTGTTGGCTTCGTTTTCTCCTCTTTTTGCTTGGATGGCACCACCGTGCAATTCTACGAAATACTTGCACAGCGTAAAATTCAGGTCTTCATCACAGTTACTGCTAGTGTAATCATGCCCCGGGTCGTGAGAGGTTTGGTATACGTTGCATTGTTCCTCTGGTGATGTTGCAGGTGTGCCGTAGTGAATGTCGATGAGTACGAAATCATTTTGTTGGTAAGCTGATAGTGATATGCGTTCTCCTGCTGGTGTGTTTTGAGATGCTGTGGACAAGAGATTACGTAGTATCTGTTCTAAGCGCAGAGAATCAGCACATATCGGTGGCAGTTCTGGAGCCAGGTTCGTGACCAGCTTTTGTCTCTTGTCGTGAATTGCTGGTGTCAGGTATTCTATGGCAGCACATATAATAGTGGGCAGGTGCAGCAATTCCAATTCTAATTGAGTATCTGGTGTCTCCGACGTGATTGATTCGACAGATTTCCCAAATTTGGGTTCGATATAGTGATTTGTTGCATTCATTGGTGTAGCCCAAAGTTAACATGTGGTTTCTGGGTATGTCAATACTTTGGCAGTGGCGCTGGTGTCAGTTTTCGTATTGGATTTTGGCTCTTGGGACTAAAGTCTCAACCGGATTATTACTAATGATTTAGTACTTGCTAGGACTAAATTACCAGCCGTTTTTTGCCCATAACCGCTTTCCATCAGTGATGAACTCAATGGTTCCGTTATTTGCAGTCGTGTAAACGCGGTTTTCTCCGAGTTGTTTGATGAGTCTTCCGGTTACTTCGGGATTTGGAAGGTTGAGTCTGTTGCTACTGCCTACTGAGATGACCGCAACTTCGGGGTCGACTACGGCCAAAAATTCGCTTGAGGTGGATGTTTTGCTTCCGTGGTGGGCGGCTTTCAGTACCGTGCTCTTTATTTTTGCTCGTTGGGCGACAAGGTGCCGCTCAGCCTCTAATCCGATATCGGCGGTGAATAGAAAACTGACATCGTTGTAGCTTAGTCGCAATACCAGGCCGTTGTTATCGACATCGTCGCTGGTGCCGTTGAGCAAACCTGGAGGTGGGTTGAGTACATCGATTCTTAAGCCGTGCCCGAGTTCTATTTCTTGGCCTGAATGTGTGATTTTGTGCTTGATATCTTTGACCTTGACCAACCTGTCCCATTCTTGATAAATCTCTGAATTGTATTCGATGTTTGGCTCTATGATGAGTCCAACTTTATAGTTATTGAGCACTTCCACTAGCCCTGTGAGATGGTCAGCTTGGGGTTGGGTTAGCACTATCAAATCAATAGTTCTATCCCAGAAGGGCAGTTTTTCACCTAATGCTAGACTTATAGCCCTAGGGCTGGGACCTCCGTCAATAAGTATGTCTTGGCCATTGGGTGTTTGTATCAGGATAGCATCCCCTTGCCCAACGTCGAGCACGCTAATGTGAAGCTTATCATCTGGTATTTGAATTATGGCTGTCCAGACTATGCATACTGAGGCCAGGAGGGCGAAAAATATCCATCCCTTATATTTTGTGGGCACGAAGGTGGAAGCTTTGCCGACTAGCAGGCGTGTCTCGGACGCCATGCCTCTCAAGAAATTGCTCAGTTGTTTCCAGCACAACGTAGTTACCGTGATTGCCGCCAGTAATGCGTAATAGAGCCAGACTTGCCATGTCTGGATGCTGTCAGCCTTGACAGAGGCGAATGGCAGTTTGTCAAATGTCTTGATTACCAGCATAAAGTAGCTCAGAAAAAGCCAGGATATATAGCCAACGATTTTGGCCAAGATGGGCAGGAAGAGGCCAACGATGCTGGTGATGGCTGTAGTAACGATTATTCCTGGCATGGCTAGTAGCGCGAAGAACGTGGCGGGCAATCCGACTAATGAGAGTATGTTGAAGTTGTAAGCAGTAACCGGCCAAGTGGCAATGATGGCAGCAAGGGTCACGGCGAAGCTGTCGATTATGAAGTTGCATGCTGGTGTGGTGGCTATATCGG
>VGOO01000022.1 GCA_016875925.1 Chloroflexota bacterium | reverse complement strand
TGGGAGTCGTACCTATCACAGGGCAGACCTTTGGTGTCCTATTGTCAGGTGCTCTTTTGGGCAGTCGACGGGGTGCCCTAAGCCAGCTTACCTATTTGGCAGTAGGTGCTACGGGGATTCCGTACTGGTTTGCGTTGGGTGGGACGGTGGGTGTCGCTCGTCTTGTGGGGCCGACAGGAGGCTATTTGATAGGTTTTGTAGCGGCTGCCTTTGTTGTCGGCTGGCTGGCTGAGAGAGGTTGGGATAAGCGTGTATGGACTGCAACTATAGCCATGCTCGCCGGCAGTGTTGCTATGTACGTCTTTGGCCTGACCTGGCTGAGCCGGTTTGTCCCTGAAGGCACAGTCCTGCAAACAGGGCTTTACCCCTTCGTTGTTGGTGATTTTATCAAGATAGTTGCTGCCGCCTTAGCCGTCCCTTCCGGCTGGCTGCTTCTGAGACGGCTGAAAGGCTACTAGGGGGAAGGCTCTGCTTGTGGCATGAGCTTTCGTTGAGGTCATCACTTTGGACATTAATTGGCTAGGGCATTCTTGTTTCCGCATCAAGGGTAAAGAGGCTGTCCTTGTTACAGACCCTTGCCATCCTAGCATCGGATATGCGCTAGGCAAATTGCAGGCCGATATTGTCACTGTCAGTCATTTTCATCCAGGGCATTCCTATACTGAAGCTATTTCCAATGACTTCAAGGTTGTCAACAGTCCCGGAGAATACGAGCTCAAGGGCATTTTCATCACTGGCATGACGACCTTTCATGACTCGGAGAAGGGGTGCAAGCTGGGCAAGAATACCGTCTACCTGATTGAGTGTGATAGCATGACCCTGTGCCATCTGGGAGACCTCGGCCATCTGCCGGATTCTGACCTTATGGAGGCCTTGGGGGAAATCGACGTGCTTTTCTTGCCTGTTGGCGGCGTTACTACCATAGGCGGCGCAACGGCTGCCGAGATAGTGAGAGGTCTATCTCCTAAGGTGGTGATTCCGATGCATTACAGGACATCAGTGCTAGTTGGGGAATTGGAGCCAGCGGACAAATTCTTGAAAGAACTTGGCCTGAAGGAAATAGTCTCTCAGCCTAAACTCTCGGTTAACAGAGCAAACCTACCTCCTACAACCCAGGTAGTAGTCTTAGATTATCCTCACAAGTAACCTGCTGCTTGTATTCAGATTTGGGGTTGAGAGGAAGGAAGGGTGATTCTTGAGTTTCTCGGCGAGTTGGAGTTCCAGGTATGACCGTAGCTAAGAGGCTCTACGAACTACAGCAGATTGACCTCGATATCCAGGCAAAGCAAGAGGCTTTGGGTGAGATCGGCCGTCAACTGGGTGAGAGTGCATCTTTGAATGAAGCGAGGCTTCAGCTTATTGCTGCAGAAGAACATCTGGCGGCATTGACAAAGCAGCAACGCGAGGTGGAGTGGGAGCTGGATGACTTTGGAAACAATGTCAAGCAGCTGAGCGAAAAGCTGTATGCTGGAAAGATAAAGAACCCCAAGGAATTGCTTGGGCTGGAGCATGAGGTTGGGACATTGAGGTCCATGTTGAAACAGAGAGAAGACAAATTGCTGGATTTGATGTCTGAAGTTGAGGCGACACAGCACAGAGTGAGGCATGAAAAGGAGTATTTACAGAAGCTGGAATTGGAATGGCGGCAGGAACAGAAGATTTTAGCTCAGAGACAAGCCGAGATCTCTGGACAGCTTACTGGCCTGCAGCAAGGGCGCCAGGCTTTGGCTTCTATCATTGCTTCGGAAGCTCTCGGAATTTATGAGGGGATGAAATCGCGGAAGGCTCAAGTAGTGGTGAGAGTGGAGCAAGGCATGTGTCAGGGCTGCAGGCTGACTTTGCCTATGAGCGAATGGCAACGTGCGAAGGCTGGGAACTTGGTACAGTGCAGTAGCTGCGGCAGGATATTATATTTGGGATAAGCCTTCTGATATCGTGCGACATTGGTGAGTCCAATTTGACGGATTCGAGGTTGGGTAGTAAAGTTGAATTGGGCCAAGTAGACCGGGTGGTCGCTCCGGTTCCGTGTTGTGAACCGGGGAGGAAAGTCCGAGCTCTGCCAGGCAGGGTGCTGGGTAATTCCCAGGAGGGGTGACTCTACGGAAAGTGCCACAGAAACACACCGCCCTTCACAAGAAGGGTAAGGGTGAAATGGTGAGGTAAGAGCTTACCAGCGGCTGGGTGACCAGTCGGCTGGGCAAACCCCACCCAGAGCAAGACCAAATAGGGGGTAAAGGGACGCCTGGCCCTAGCCCCGGGTTGGTCGCTTGACCTTGATGGCAACATCAAGGCTAGATGGATGGCCACCGCCCCGACTCTATCGGGGTACAGAACTCGGCTTATAGGTCTACTTGGCCCGTCACTAAATTTCCCGCTTTCAGCTTAAGCTGTTACAATATTTAGCACTTTGACTTCTAGCTGCTAGGCATATGGAGGAATGCTATGAATATGAAACGGCGTGTCATCCTTGTGCTGGTGTCCGTCGCTCTTGTTTTTTCGTTTGTTGCTTCATTCTCGGGATGCAGCTTCGTTGATAAGAAGGCGTTTCTCAAGACGCCGAGCTTTTCCTCTGAAGCACCCAAAGATTTACCTGCTGAATTCAGCATCCTTGTCGATATCTATCGTATGCTGCAGGACGACTACGTGGATAAGGATAAGCTAGACCCTAAGAAGTTGAGCCAGGGCGCGGCTAAAGGCATGTTGCAGGCTTTGGATGACCCGTATACTTTTTATGTGGACCCTGAAGGACACAAGCTAGAGATGACTGCCATGGAAGGCAAGTTTCAGGGTATCGGTGCTGTAATCACTATTAAAGACCAGGTGCTGACAGTCATTGCCCCCATAGTCGGCTCTCCGGCTGAGAAGGCAGGTATTGTCTCTGGGGACAAAATCATTGAGATTAATGGAAAGCCAACCGCCGGCCTGACTTTGGTCGAGGCCACTTTAACAATTCGCGGGCCTGCAGGCACCCCTGTTCGTCTTCTTGTTCTCCATGCTGACGCTTCGGAACCTGTAGAAATCGAGATAGTACGTGCGGAGATAAAAATCGATAGTGTTATATCTGAGATGAAAGGCGATATAGCTTATATCAGGATAACCCAATTCATCAAATCCACAGGCAACGACCTCCGTGCCGTGTTGCAAGATGTCATCAAGAAGGGGGCCAAGGGCGTTATTTTGGACCTTCGCGACAACCCTGGTGGTGTGCTTGATGCTTCGATTGATGTTTGCAGCCAGTTCTTGGCCAGGGGCATAGTAGTTGATGCTGTAGATGATGACGGTAAGCATAATCCATTGCGTGTGAGGCCGGGTGGTGTAGCTACAGACATCCCTCTCGTTGTTTTGGTAAACGGTGGCAGCGCCAGCGCCAGTGAGATTGTGGCTGGTGCCCTGCAAGACTACGGCCGTGCCAAGCTGGCCGGCAGCAAGACTTTTGGCAAGGGGAGCGTGCAGGTTGTTCGAGAGATGGAGGATGGTTCATCCGTTCACATAACCAAGGCCAAATGGTTCACACCTAATGGCAGGCCTATAAATGGCACAGGACTAACACCGGATTTTGTGCTCGAATTAAAGGGCGATGAGCTGGTGGAGTGGGCCATCGATTATTTGAAAAAGCTGATTGCCGCTGGAGTCATCTCCGCAGAAGCTTGATATCGAGTTCTGTCTTTCTCGAATCCCTTGTTGGTGTTAGCTGCTCGGAGTGGTCGGTTCTCATGGCGCGAATTGAGACGGCGCTTTAACTCTCTATAGCGTCTTTAGTACTGGGTATCCTGCCGACGATGCGGTGGTCAATGCGAGTTGCAGTGTCTAGCGCCCTCGCCAGCGCTTTAAACAGAGCTTCTGATTTGTGGTGGTCGTTTATGCCGGCGAGGATTTTGGCGTGTATATTAATCTTTGTCTCTGAGGCGAAAGAGACAAAGAAGTGGTGTACTAAGTCAGCAGACATCTCGTCGATTTTAGGGTTGTCAAATGAAGCTTCGAACACTGTGTAGCCTCTGCCACCGATGTCGATAGCAACCATGGCCAGGGCATCGTCCATGGGGACTAGTGCGCTCGACATTCTGACAACGCCTTGCTTATCTTTAAGTGCCTGATTGAAGGCTTTGCCCAACGTTATAGCCACATCCTCAACAACATGATGCTGGTCAGAGCCTGTGGCCGATAGCTTTAAGTCGAAAATGCCATGCTGCGCCAGTTGGCTTAGCATGTGGTCGAAAAACCTGATGCCAGTGGCTATCTGGAACTGGCTAGTGCCGTCGATATTAAACTCTATTTTAACCGATGTTTCCTTGGTTTCGCGAGTGGCGGTTGCTTTTCTATCAGCCATCTTGTTTCACCTCAATGCATCAAGATTAGCATATCTCTTTCAAGGCGGCAATCAATACGTCGGTGTGTTCTGGCTTGCCAACACTGATGCGTAGGCAGTCATTCAATCCTCGGGTGTCGAAATATCGGACGAAGATCCCCCTTTTTTGCAGTTCTCGGTGGATTTTCTTTGCTTTCCCGTTAAGCACTGTGCAGAGGATGAAATTTGCTTGTGATGGGTAAACTTTGAGCCAATCTAGCTGGCTCAGTTTATTAGAGAGGCGGTCTCGTTCGCTGATGATTGCCTTTACCGTGTTATACAGGTGCTCCATATCCTTCAGCGATTCCAGTGCTGCTATCTGTGCGGCGATGTTGACGTTATAAGGCTGTTTTATTCTCATTATGTGTTTAAAGATGTTTTTGGGGAAGACTCCGTAGCCCACTCTCAACCCGGCCAGCCCCGCCCATTTGCTGAATGTGCGCAGGACGACAAGGTTGTTGCGCTTGGTGGCCAGCGGAATCAGAGTCAGCCCGCTGAATTCGGCATAGGCTTCGTCTACCACTACAACCATGCCGGTATCCAGCAGCGCTATGATTTCAGCCTCGGAGGTAATATTTCCCGAAGGATTGTTGGGCGAAGCCACGAATATGACCTTAGTCCGTTTGTCTTTAGCTTTTTTTACAGAGACAACATCTATGGAAAAGTCTGCTTTTCTGGGGATGCTTATGGTTATGCCACCGCAAACATCCGTGCTGAAGGGGTACATGCCGAAGGTTGGCGGGCAGTTGATTACCTTATCCCCTGGTTCTACAAACAAGCGCAGGATGAGGTCTATAAGCTCGTCGCTGCCGCTGCCGGCTATAATCTGCTCAGTTCCAACCCCGATGTATTTTCCTAGCGCCTTTCTCAGTTTTCTTTGCTCAGGGTCTGGGTAGTGGTGATAGTAAGCATAATCAGCCAGTGCCCTTTTCACCTTATCAGAGCAGCCGTACGGGTTTTCATTCCCGTCAAGCTTGATCACCTTTGCAGCAGGGATGTTGATACGTTGGCTTAGCACGTCTGTTGGCTCAATGGGGGTATAGCTCTTCATGGCTTTGAGCCTGTTTCGCACAAGTTGCTCGATTTCTTCAGGGGAGATCATTTTTCTCTCTCTTGTGTTCTAAGCTTGATAGCCTGGGCATGGCCATCAAGCCCTTCTGCTTCGGCCAAGGTGATGGCAGCTTGCTCCAATTCCCTGTTGTCAGGCTTTCCTCTGGAGATAATATTGGTAACTTTCAGGAAATCCTCCACTCGAAGCGGTGAACTGAAGCGGGCGCTACCACCCGTGGGCAAAACATGGCTTGGTCCTGCTACATAGTCGCCGAGTGCTACAGGGCAATTCGAGCCGATAAAAATGCAACCGGCATTTTGGATTTGCGATGCATACTTTTCGGCATTTTTCAACATCAAGGAGACGTGTTCTGGCGCATAGTAATTGACTAGCTCGATAGCTTCTGCCACGGAGTTCACGGTCACTATCATCCCGTTAGTTTCTATAGCTTGTGTGGCAGTTCTACTACGTTTCAAGTTTCTTAATTGCAGGCCGATCTCCTCATTCACTTTATTTGCCAGAGATTGCGAAATGGTGATCAGTACAACCGAGGCCATAGTGTCATGTTCTGCCTGGGCTATCAAGTCTGCCGCACAAAAGGCAGGGTTAGCGTTCTCGTCTGCTACCAGGATTATCTCACTAGGGCCTGCCAGGCTCTCGATATCTACAATTCCGTAAACCATTCTCTTGGCTGTGACCACATAGATGTTACCCGGACCACATATCTTGTCCACTATGGGTACAGATTCAGTCCCGAAAGCAAGCGCAGCAATGGCCTGTGCTCCACCGACCTTGAAAACACGACTTACCCTGGCGATATCAGTTGCTACCAGTGTTGGTGGCGGAATAGTGCCATCTTTACATGGTGGCGTTACAGCTATTATCTCCTTTACGCCAGCTACTTTGGCTGGTATGGCTGTCATTAGCACTGTAGAAGGGTAAGTGGCAGTGCCACCAGGCACATAGATGCCTACTTTGTCTAGTGGCTTTACCTGTCGTCCTAACCCCTGTTCGCGGAAATCGAATTTAAGCCTTTTTTTGCATGAGCGGTGGAATTCCTCTATCCTTTTCGCTGCCAGTTCTAATGCTGATATTAATTCCTTGCTCACCTTCCTGTAAGCTTCTGCAATCTCGCTCTGGGCAACTTCTAGGGAATCGAGATCAGCACCATCAAATTCTTTTGTATAACTTAATAGTGTCCTGTCTCCACCGGCGCGTACGCGCTCTATGATTTTTCTGACCGCGTCTTCGATTGGCGCTCTTGCCGACTCTGGCCGCGACTTATCCTGAGGACCTCTTCTGGTTAACAGTGATTTCGCCTGGTCAAAACCTTTGATAATTCTCATTTCAATTGTTTGCAACGGTGCGGCGAAATAGGTCAACCATAAAGTTTATCTTTTCGCTCTTGTGCACAGATTTCATACTATCTCGATTTCCGATCAGGCAAGCCGTTGATTGAAACAAGTTATCTATTATCTTCAGCTTGTGTTTGGCTAGCGTCTTGCCGGTCTGTGTGTTTTCGATGAGCAAGTCGGCGTCCTCTGGCAGCAAAGCTTCGCTTGCCCCCCAAGTAGGTATTATCTTGTACTTGCTGATGTGGTTGTCATGCAGATACTTGTCAGCTATGTCTATGTACTCTGTGGCCACCCTCAGCGGCGATAGCTTTCCTGATTGTACCATTTTTCTTAGGTCGTTGATGTCGGCAGCCGGCAGCTCTTGGGTGACCACAGCCACTATTCTGACTTTGCCAAATCCAAGCTCCATCAGCTCAGTAGCAGGGCTGGTGGGGAATCTATATAGGTGATTGAGCAGCCAGTCTTTGCCCGTGATTGCCAAGTCGAAGTTCCCGTTAGCTACTTGCAGCGGCATATCTTGGGGTCTTATCACCTTGACGTTGACCCAATCCAGGTTTATAGAGGGCCGGCGATTCAGCACCTCTGCTGAATAACCAGGCAAATCCAATCCGGCTTTGGTAAGAAATTCTAGAGCTGGCTCTTGCTGGTGCCCGTCTGGCACAGCGAGCCAAATTTTGTCGCCATTTGGGTTTGGCCGATAACTGCTGAAGCTCTTGGGCAACCGTGTTTTTACCCGCTGCCATGGCTTGTTGCTTGCCTCTAAGCCTCGGCTAAAATAAGACATGACCTGACTCACATTTTTGCCTTGCCAGTTTTCTTTGTTTGCAATCAGATGGGCATTGGCGGGTAATAGTGCCCGCAGTACGGCCAAGTCCTTGTCTTTCAATGCCGCTTCGTTTTTTGCCCAGAGCACGGCTAATTCGGCGTTTTCTGGTGGATAGGCTTCAGCCGCTCCCCACAAGGGTAAAATATTGAATCTTCTCAATCTGAGGCTCAGTGCCAAGTTCTCTGCTAAATTGGGGTATTCTGACACTATACGCCAGCAAATTTGTTTGTTTGCCAATTCATCTTGAGTTGGTCCTCCGTAGAGGCTTGTTGCCAGGTATACATTACCCCTCCCGTATCCAAGGTCTGCCAACTTGACTAGGGGACTGGCTGGGTACTTGTTTAGCAGTTCTTCGATCCAATCCAGGCCGCAGATGCCGAAATCGTAGTTACCAACGGCTACCTGTATAGGTATGTCCTTCTCCTGGAAAATCTTACCGGAGATGTTTGAGTACCGCGTTGACTGCAGCCGATAGACGCGAGTCTCTTGGGTATAGTTGTCGAATTTCAGCCCTATCTCGTTCAGTAGACAAGCTGTGGCTGGCAAAAGCTTGCCTTTGGGCAAGGCTAATTTGATATACTCCGATTGGCGTTCAGTCAACAAATTATGCTGAGTCTCCTAAGATTGCCGTGACTGCGTCTATTGACGTTGCATCGAACTTCTGGTTTTGTGTCTGGTCAGTAATCCTGAAAGCTATAGGTTTATCCCGGACGGTGACTAACCAACGCCACTTTGGTTTATCGCCGCTGATGGTGAACTCGGTGACATAACCGACTTTGCGTAACGAAGCGGCCAACTGAAAGGCGTACCTCGTGGCTGTTGGGGTTACGCTTTCTATAGTGATGGCTATGCCCTTATCTGGTGCTTGTTGCTGCGGTTGGACTAAGTGGATAAGTGGGTCAATATAGAGTGCGAAGCCACAGGCCGGCGTATCGCCGTTGCCGATGATTGGTATGAGGTTGTCATATCTGCCTCCACCGGCTATTTTTTCTTCGTTTAACAAAAATGTGAAGCAAAGCCCAGTGTAATACTCGAAGCTGCGCACAGAGGTTAGGTCAATTTGGTACTTGCAGTTTGTAGCGTCCAGGAGGCTGCTGACCTCAGCGAAATTATCTATCTCGCGTTTCAGTGCTACCGGAATCTTGGGCAGTGTTTTGAGATTTGAAAGAAAGCCGCTGGTCTTCCCCCTGGAATTTAACAGCAATGAAAGCACTTTGCTGACACCGGAGTTACTCGTTTGTATTCGTGTTAGGCATTGCCAGTCAAAGTCCAGGATTTGAGTTACTAAATCCCTGTTTTCATTTGTGTCGGGTCGAAGTTCTCTGAGCAACGATTTCAATAAGCCGGCGTGAGATAGCTGTAATTCGAAGTCCTCTATGCCCAAGCTGCGTAGAATCTCTGTTGCTAGCAGGATCAACTCCACATCTGCTACTGGCGTGGAACTGCCAAGTAGCTCGACTCCCCCCTGCCATTTTTCCCTGCTCTCCTTTCCCGTCTCTTCGAAAGCGAAGACGTTAGTCACATAGAACAGCCTGGCTGTCTTTTCTTGAATTAGATTCTCGACATACAATCTTGCAACTGGAATTGTCCCGTCAGGCCTCAGGACCACTCTCTCGCCGCTCCACCCATCCCAGTCTAAGAAGGAATAAACTTTGCTCAGCATTTTGGGTGTGAGCGTACCCGCAGACGTAAACAGGTTCAGATATTCAAGAGTAGGCGTTCTTACCTCTTGGTAGCTCCAAGCAAGGCAGGTGCGTCGAAAGGCGTCCTCGATGTATCTAAAACGCGCCGTATCCCTGGGGAGCATGTCTCGCGCCCCTTTGCATTTCAAATTCTCCATTTACTTCATCCTTTGCGAGGGGACATATTCTATACTAATCTAACTTTCCGTTCAATCTCAAGCTGTTACCATCTACCGGTGATGTTGTGATTTATTTAACCTTGCGGTTATGCCAAAGTAGCAGTTTGTGTTTTCTGACATTGCATTGCAATTGGGTTGTTTGATGTCAAGCAGGGTGTCAACTATAATTAGCCTACGGTGTGAGCGGTGTTTAAGTCCAAACTGAGATTATTTTACCTCCTCGCAATGCTTTGCTCTTTGACAACTTTGTTTGTCTCTTCTGGAGTAGAGGCTGAAGCGCCATCAATCCTTGTTCTTAGTGTTGATGGCAACATTGTCCCTATAGTAGCTGATTATATCGAGCGTGGTATTAGATACGCTGAATCCAATGGCAATGTTGCTTGCGTTATAGAGTTAAGTACTCCCGGGGGGTTGCTTAACTCAACTGAGAAGATAGTTCAAGTAATTCTAAATGCGGAGGTTCCCGTGGTTGTCTATGTCTCGCCCAAAGGTAGTTGGGCAGCTTCGGCAGGGACCTTTATAACCGTAGCAGCACATGTAGCGGCTATGGCGCCCGGTACCAGTATCGGCGCTGCCCACCCGGTGGCTATGGGCCAAGAGATGCCTGAAGCGGTATCAAAAAAAGTGACTGAGCATTCCGCTGCATGGATCAGGAGCATTGCTGAAATGCGCGGGCGTGATGCTGAGCAAGCCCGATTGGCTGTTACCGAGAGTAAATCATTCACTGACTCAGAAGCTTTGGAAGCACGTTTGATCGATTTTCAGGCCGATGACCTCGATGCTCTTGTTGTCAAGCTGAATGGCAGAAAAGTGACCCTGGGTAGTGGAAAAGAAGTCGTTATCGACACATCTGATTATGTATTGAGCCGGAAGGTTATGAATCATATGCAGAGGTTTCTGCATGTCATCAGCGATCCGAATATCGCTTACATTCTGCTAAGCTTGGCTACAATAGGGCTGATAACCGAGATTTCAAATCCGGGGATGGTATTTCCAGGTGTGGCTGGCGGTGTAAGTTTGTTGCTGGCTTTCTATTCACTGGGTGTGCTAAACGCTTATTGGGCAGGCATATTGCTGATGTTGCTTGCTTTTGGCCTGTTCATCGCGGAGATATTCACAGCCAGTTTTGGTATACTGATTGCTGGCGGAATTGTCTCTTTTATTATGGGCTCTCTAATTTTGTTTAGTCGTACCTCTCCGGAAATGGAAGTTAATAGGTGGTTGATTGCCATTGTGGCAACTGTTATGGCTGCTTTTGTGCTGTTCATGGTTTGGGCCATAATCAGAGGGCAGAGACGGAAGGTAGCTACAGGTACCGAGGGGCTTCTGGGTAAGACAGCTGTGGTTAAAACACGACTTGCTCCTAAGGGCTCAGTTCTGGTGGATGGTGAACACTGGGCAGCTACTGTCGAAAGCGGCTCTGTGGAGCCTGAGGAGGAGGTAATAATCACGAAAGTCGAAGGATTAAGGTTAATAGTTACTAAAAAGAAAACGAAAGGGAGGAAATCATGAATTTGATTCTAATTCTTGCACTTGTTGTGGGGGCCATAATAATACTGGCTGCAGCTATCAGAATTGCCAATGAATATGAACGTGGAGTCATCTTTCGATTGGGCAGATACGTGGGCATCAGGGGGCCGGGGCTTATCTTCCTGATTCCGTTTATCGAACGCATGGTGAAGGTCGATTTGCGTGTGGTTACGATGGATGTGCCAACCCAGGAGTGCATCACCTTGGATACGGTTACTGTAAAGGTAGACGCCGTAGTTTATTTTCGGGTAATCAAACCTGACGATGCCGTGCTTAATGTGGAGCAATATATTAGAGCCACGTCGCTTCTCTCTCAGACCACTTTGCGTAACGTGGTGGGCCAGTCTGACTTGGAGGATTTACTGGCCCATAGAAACAAAGTCAACGAAAAGCTGCAGGCGCTTATCGACGAAGGTACTTCGCCATGGGGTATAAAGGTAAGCATGGTGGAGGTCCGCGATGTGCAATTGCCTGAGACAATGCAGCGTGCTATGGCAGCTCAGGCAGAGGCTGAAAGAGAACGGCGGGCTAAGGTCATCCATGCTGATGGTGAATTCCAGGCTGCTCAGAAGTTGGCAGATGCGGCCAAGGTTATTTCCAGTCAACCCTCGGCCCTACAGTTGCGCTACCTACAGACTCTGGGCATGATTTCTACTGAGCGGACAAACACCATTGTGTTCCCATTGCCTATCGAGTTCTTGAAGCCGCTAATGGGTGATGTTTTTGCCGAGAAGAAGAAGAAGTAGCCCAATTGCTGTTTTGTCCCGAACTATAGAGAGTTGCTAGCTTTTCAGCACTGTAACATCGCCGACGAGGATTTCGGTGATGCTATCATTGGCGTGCCGTAAAATAAGGTTCCCGTTTTCTGTGACATCCTCGGCTTTGCCGCGCTCTATGGCATCTCCGGACTTGACCTCTATCCATTTGCCTAGGGTATCCATGCGTTCTCGCCACTCTTTGTGAATTGGCATGCCTGCTTGGGCTTCCAAATATAATTTCTCTATTTCGGTGAGCAGGGTAGCCGTGAGTTCGGCTCTCGATATATTACTGCCGGATTCTTGGGTTAGGCTGGTGGCTATGGCTGCGATCTCAGGAAAAGCCGTGGTGTCTAGGTCAATATTGATTCCTATACCTAAGACAGCAAAGTGAACGGCATTGCCTTTTACCTCGCTTTCGATGAGTATGCCGCATACCTTCTTGTCTCTGACCAACACATCATTAGGCCATTTGATGGTGGCGTCAATGTCTGATACTGATTTAATTGCTTTGACTACTGCCAGCGAAGCGACCATGATGAGCTGCGTCAGGTTCTCGATGCGAGGCTTGAGAATGAGCGATAAGGCTAGGTTGCCCTGCGGCGAGAACCAGGCTCTGCCAAGTCGTCCTCGTCCCGATGTTTGCTGGTTAGCGATGATAACTGTTCCTTCAGGTGCGCCTTTGGAGGCTTTTTCCCTTGCCATGTTCATTGTGGAGGTGAGCTTGGCGTAGTAATACAGCTGTCTTCCCACGAATCTGGTGCTTAGTTTATCTGTGATGGCTTTAGTTAGTTCTCTGTTGGTTGTCATGGCAATATATGTTTCTCTGTCGTGCCCTAGTAGTATACTGGTAGCATTGGATGGTGTCCAAACCTCTATATTGTACATCTTGACATTAGAGTAAAAGGGATTTAGTATTGGTTCTGACCTGATTGAGCGGAGGTGCCTTTGAAAATAGAAGACCTGGAATATCTGGCTGGCAAGATTTCCGAAATGATTATTAAGGCCAGCAGGGTAGTAGTTTTCACTGGTGCAGGCATTAGTACTGAATCGGGGATACCTGACTTCCGTGGGCCGGATGGGTTGTGGACGCGCCTGGACCCTGAAGATTTTACCATCCAGAGATTCATGAGCAATCGTGATGTTCGCAAGATGCAATGGCGGTTGTTTGCCGAGGGTGGACTACTTAAGATGGCTGAACCTAACGCGGCCCATTATGCTATTGCTGAGTTGGAAAGATTGGGCAAACTGGATTGCATCATTACCCAAAATGTCGATAACTTGCATCAGATGGCTGGCAATTCACCTGATAGGGTTTTTGAATTGCATGGCAATTTGCGATGGGTGCGATGTATGGGTTGTGATAGGCGGATTCCTACTGAGGAAGTATTGCCGAGAGTGGACAAAGAGGAAGTTCCTGACTGCGAGGTTTGTGGTGGCACACTCAAACCAGACGGTGTTTTTTTCGGTGAAGCATTGCCTCAGCGAACATTGAATGAGGCAATCCAACGCTCTCGGAAATGTGACCTTTTTGTTGTCATTGGCTCCACACTCGTGGTTTATCCGGCAGCGTATATGCCGATGTATGCTAAGGAAGCTGGCGCACAGTTAGTTATTATCAATCTTGGTTCTACGCCTATGGATTCGCATGCGGCTGTATTGGTGGAACATAAAGCGGGGGAGGCAATGTCCCGGGTTATAGAAAAAGTTAAAAGCAAGATGGCCAGCTAGCGGTGCTTACCGATGGTTGACGACGACGCGAGAAACAAGCTGGAACGCAGGGAACATAGGAAACGCAAGAGGAGGTTCAGGTTGCACGGTGGTAGCATCAGGACAATATATCAGAACGTAGTGAGACGGAGACTATCAAAGATGGGGGATTCTGCAAAAAAACGGTCGTGAATCTGGATTGCGTGATTGGAGGAAAGTGAATATGAAAATATTATGCACCTGGGTTCTTGTGGTAGTGCTACTCTCGGTTTTGCTGGCTGGGGCATGTTTGCCCTTGCGCCCGGCTCAGCCAGCGGTGAACCAGCCCCCGATTGCACATATTGATTCGGTATCAGCGACACAGATAGTGCCAGGGGAAACAGTAGCTTTCAGTGGGCGCGGCATCGACCCTGATGGCAAGGTTATTAATTATCGTTGGCGCTCGAGTCTTGATGGAGAACTCAGTACCTCCCAATCGTTTCAGACATCGTCTCTCTCGGCAGGTAGCCATACTATTTGGTTTAGTGTTCAGGATGAGAATGGGGAGTGGTCCAAAGAAACTCCGTGTAATGTTGCTGTGGTGCCAATTGGTGCCGTTCCTCCGGTTATCAGCGTATTTGAGGCTGGCCCATCTGCTAGCCCAGGGCAATCTTCAACTTTAACTTGGCAGGTTACTGGCGCGTCGACGGTGAAGATAGAGCCTGATATAGGCAATGTGGCTTTGGCGGGAAGCAGGGCTGTATCCCCGTCACGTTCTACTATTTATACCTTGACCGCTAGCAATGCTGCTGGTACGGTGACTGCAACGGCCGAGGTGTCCATCGTTACGGTTCCAGTGCATACTGTGGAAGTGAGCGCTATTGCGGCAGAGAGTGGTCAGGTGAGGCGGGATGGCTACGTCGGCACGGAGCCGAGCGTTGGGGATACTGTTGATTTGGCGTCAATGCAAGCCTTTCTAAGCTTTGACATTTCCATGATACCGAAAGGTGCCAAGGTTACTTCGGCTTCCTTGGACATGACGATGGGGTACGTAGTTGGTTCTCCTTTCTCACTGCTTGGACGGCTTTATGCTTATCCTTGCCAATACGCGGCATTGACCAAGAATAGCTATGTTATTGGTATCTTGCCTGGTGCCTTATTTACGACGACTGGGATGTTTACCGCGCCAGTCACATCTACTCTGCTGGTCAATGCTGTACAAGCAGCTATTGACGCTGGCAGCTCACGATTTCAGATTCGGTTGCAGTTTGAGAAACCCTATTTCAATAACCGTGATGATGACTATGTTACTTTTGCTAAGTATAAACCCTTGCTGACCATAAAGTATAGGGATTGACTTTCCGGGTAGGCGGGTCGGGGTTTATGGTTATCCTCTAAAGCGCGAAGCGGTAGTTCTCAATATATGGTCGGCATGGGAGATATTTGGCACATCTCCTTTACTCTAGGCTTCAGTGTGATTCAAGCCTTAGCCGGGCATATATTGCAGGCTTCTTCCAGTGAGGCGCTCGTAGGCTTCGCGGTAGCGGCGTGTAGTAGAGCTGATGACGTCAGGTGGTAGTTCAGGCGCTGGTGGCTGCTTATTCCATCCTGATGCAGTGAGCCAATCACGTATCGGTTGTTTGTCAAAGCTGGGCTGGGAGCAACCAATCGTATACTGGCTCGCATCCCAGAAGCGGCTTGAGTCTGGTGTCAGCATCTCGTCTATTACAATTAGCTCCCTGTCGGCGTATCCAAATTCGAATTTGGTGTCGGCAATTGTGATGCCTCGTCCCAATGCATAATCTGAGGCATATTTGTAAAGAGCCAAGCTCTTTTCTTCTAAGCTTTTGGCTAGGCTTTTCCCTACTATGTTTTCTGTTTCTTGTTTGGTTAGAGGTTTGTCGTGGCCTGTTTCGGCTTTTGTGGTCGGGGTGAAAATGGGCTCAGCCAATTTCTCGCTTTCCTTTATGTCTTTTGGCATAGCCATGCCGTTGACTGTTCCTCTTGTCTTGTATTCTTCCCAGGCTGAACCTGAGATGTAGCCGCGGACGACGCATTCTACTGGGACTAGCTTGGCTTTCCTGGTAATCATTGACCTGCCGATAAGGTAGTCGGGTAGAGGAACTTTGCTGGGGACATACTTGTTAAGCGATTGAGCCGTGTCGATTGCCTTGATTAAGTGGTTGGCGACAATGTGTTTTGTCTTCTCAAACCAGAAGCATGAAAGCTGGTTCAAGACCATTCCTTTTTCGGGAATTGCGGAGGGTAGGACGACATCGAAGGCGGAAATCCTGTCGGTAGCTATAATCAGGAGTTTATCGCCTAGGTCGTAGGTGTCTCTTACTTTGCCACGACCGAACAGTGGCAGCGGTAGCTCGGTTTGCATTATTGTTGTCATGGAGCTCTCCGTGTTTCGATGCCTTGCGTTTTTGGGGCTTTGTGTTGATATGGTTTTGCCTTTTTTACCAAGCCTAGGCGGTTGAAAACCGCATCCATATGCTTAAGAAAGTAATCATAGTCGAATAACCCTTCCAACTCTCTGGCTGATAGTTTGCTGGTTACCTCCTTGTCCTCTTTGAGCAGCCCCAGGAAGGGCGTCTTCTGTTTCCAGGACGCCATTGCGTTTCGCTGCACTAGCTCATAAGCTTTCTGCCGACTAAGCCCCTTCTCTATCAAGGATAATAGTACCCGCTGAGAAAAAACTAGCCCCTGCGTCAGCTCCAAATTACGAATCATGTTCTCCGGATAAACCTGGATTCCATTCATTACCGACGTGAAGATACTTAATATGTAGTCAAGCGCCAGGCACGAGTCTGGCAAAATGATGCGTTCAGCTGAGGAATGGCTTATATCCCGTTCGTGCCAGAGAGCGATGTTCTCCATTGATACGAGGGCGTTGCCCCTGAGCAGGCGCGCTAAGCCACAAACGCGCTCGCAAAGCTCTGGGTTACGCTTGTGTGGCATTGCTGAGGAACCGGTCTGTCCTGATGTGAATGGCTCTTCTGCTTCCAGGACTTCGGTTCTCTGTAGGCCTCTGATCTCGGTGGCGAATTTCTCCAGTGAGCTGGCAATGATGGCTAGTGTGGACACGAACTGGGCATGTCGGTCACGCTGAATGATTTGGTTGGATATGGGCGCTGGTGTCAGCCCTAACTTTGCGCAGACTTTGCTTTCGACCTCTGGATTTACGGTGGCATAAGTACCTACAGCCCCTGAGATTTTACCGACACTGATAGCCTCCTCGGCTTCTTTCAGGCGGAACCGGTTTCTTTTCATCTCCTGTGCCCAGAGAGCCATTTTCAATCCGAACGTAATGGGTTCGGCGTGGACACCATGAGTTCGTCCGATCATGATGGTATTCTTGTGTTCAATTGCTTTGGCTTCCAGCACTTCGATAAGTTGCTCTACATCTTGCTCCAGCAGCTTTGATGCTTCTTGTAGTTGCAAACTCAGGGCTGTATCCATGATGTCAGACGATGTCAGTCCTAGATGGACAAAGCGTGATTCTTCTCCGAGGCTTTCGCTCACTGCCTGCAAAAAAGCGGTAACATCGTGGTGGGTTATCTTGAGGATTTCGGCCATACGTCCGAAATCGAGTTTGGCTTTTCTTATCTTCGGAATGGCTTCTTTCGGAACGACGCCCAATTCTGCCCAGGCTTCGCATGCTGCTATTTCTACTTGAAGCCACTTGTCAAACTTGTTTTCTTCAGACCAGACACGCTTCATTTCTGGTCGAGAGTATCGTTCAATCATAGTTCTCTTCCTGTGTTATTTATCAGCTAACTGCTCTTTGTATTTGGTGTATGCTTCTCGTATAGTTTCGTGCCTTAGTCCCAGTATCTGGGCTGCCAGCAGAGCGGCATTTTTTGCCCCTGAGGTTCCGATACTCATACAAGCTACTGGCACTCCTGTTGGCATCTGAACTATGGAATAGAGCGAATCAACGCCTTTAAGCTCGCTGGTCGGCAGTGGTACGCCGATAACTGGGAGCGTTGTCCAGCTAGCTAGAACGCCCGGCAAGTGTGCCGCGGCGCCGGCAGCCGCTATTATGACTTCGGTGCCTTGTTCTCTTGCCTTCTTGCCGAACTCTCTCACCTTCTCCGGGTTTCTATGTGCCGACATCACTAAAAGCTCATGCTCTATTTTCAATTGCTCTAGTATCTCTAGGGTTGGCTTTATCAGGGGCTCGTCTGTTTTGCTGCCTATTACAATACTGACTAATGGCATATTCAATTCACCTCTCGAAATGCTATATCTTTGCGATAATGACAGTCCTCAAAATAGATACGCTGGATGTTCTCGTAGACCTTCATCCTGGCTTCAGCCATATTTTTGCCACGGGCTGTGACGGTGAGCACGCGACCACCATCGGTGCATATTTGCGAATTCTCATCTCGTTTGGTTCCGGCGTGGAATATCATGATTTCGGGATGTACCTTGTCTAATCCTTGTATAGCAAAACCTGTCTTGTAATTGCCGGGATATCCGCCCGATGCCATGACTACTCCAACGCAGGCATCATTGCTCCATTCCACAGCCGTTTCATGAAGCTTGTTGTCTATGATAGAGAGAATAATGTCCACCAAATCGCTTTTAAGACGGGGTAGGATAACCTGGGTTTCAGGGTCGCCAAACCTGGCATTAAATTCTAGCACCTTTGGCCCATCAGTTGCTAGCATCAAGCCGGCGTAGAGTACTCCTTTATAGAGTGTGCCTTCTTTTGCCATAGCTTCCACCGTTGGTTCTAGAATGTTGTCGGTGACTTGTTTGGTCAACGAGGCATCAAAAAAACCAGGCGGGCTGTAACTGCCCATGCCGCCAGTATTAGGTCCCTGGTCTGAATTAAAAGCTCTCTTGTAATCGCATGCGGGAGCAATTGGTATTACTGTCTTGCCGTCGGTGAAGGCTAGCAGGCTTACCTCTTTGCCGATGAGACATTCCTCGATAATCACACTGTCACCGGCGGAGCCGAAGACCCTGGTTTCCATGATATCTGACAGAGCTTGACGCGCCTCCTCTTTTGATATGGCAACTGTGACTCCTTTACCCGCTGCCAAGCCATCGGCTTTTATCACTATGGGTGGTGATTGGGCTTCCAGGTATTCTCTGGCTTGACCATATGTGGAAAAGATTTCCCCGCGAGGACAGGGTATCCCGTATTTCTGCATGAGCTGTTTGGAGAATACCTTGCTTGACTCTATTTTGGCTGCGGCTCTTGTTGGTCCGAAAATGGGCAGGCCCAAAGCACTGAAACGGTCGACGATGCCTGTAGCTAGGGGGGCTTCGGGCCCGACTACGGTCAGGTCGATGTTCATATCGTTGGCGACCTTGGCCAAACCTTCTATGTCGGTAGGGCGGATGTCTAAATTCTGAGCGATTTGCGCAGTGCCTGCGTTGCCCGGGGCAACATACAGTTGTGTAACCTTAGGACTCTGGGCGATTTTCCAGGCGAGGACGTGTTCTCTGCCCCCTCCCCCAATGATTAGTGCCTTTAACAAAGTTCTCCCATTAGCTTATGCCAGTATCAGCTTCTTTGTATATGTAGGAGCTTGCTTCTAGTGTGTTGCTCGCAGCCAAATCGGTTAACTGAGTATATATTCTGCTCCAATCAAAATCAAGGCATCTGCGATTTTCTTGTATGTCATCGCCTGCCCGGGTTTGATTGCTCAGATGGTGCCATAGTTTTCAGGGCTAAATTCAGCGGATGCTGAGCGCAGTGGCTATGTCGGGGTGGAAGTTTCTGGCTTGTGATAAAATGGGCTAGAGGTTTGAGGCGTTGCTCTATATACTTTATGGCAAGGATGATTTTACCAGGCATCAGGCGCTGGAAGACATCAAGAAAAGGATATGCGATGCGGAGACCTTAGCTATAAATACCTGTCTATTGGCCGGCAAGCAATTGTCCCTGAAGCAACTGGAAGATGCTTGCAACGTTTATCCTTCACTGTTGTGTCCATCGCGCCTGGTAATTGTTGAGGGCTTGCTTGGGCGTTTTGAGGCGAGGCGGAAAAAAGGACGTCGTACTGCTAATGCGGAGGACAAAGCCAGTCGTGACCTTGAGGAATGGTTGGGTCTAGTTGCCCTTGTCAAAGGGTTGCCTGCCACCACTGAACTGGTACTAATTGATGGTGAGTTACAGCCACAAAACCGTTTGCTAGGCGCTCTTTTGTCGCTTGCTAAAGTTAAAGTTTTCTCGGCCCTCAGAGCTGAGGGACTTTGTGCCTGGGTACAGAGTCGCGTTAAGGATAGGGGGGGTACAATAACACCCGGAGCAGTTGATGCATTGGTTGCTCTGGTTGGTGCAGACTTATGGGCTATGAGCGGCGAAATAGATAAGCTGCTAGCGTACAGTCAAGGGCATTATATTACTGAGGAAGATGTCAAAAAAGCAGGGAGTTGTATTCGCGATGCTGATATCTTTGCTCTGGTGGATGCTATCCTTGAGGGGCGGAGGGAAGTAGCCCAGCAGTGGTTACAACGGCTGCTTCAATCCGGTGCTGGCCCTCCCTATATCCTGGTTATGACGACGCGACAACTACGCCTGATAACTGCGGCTAAAGAATTGGGGAGCGATTTATTTCGTTCAGAAGTTCGAGCTGGGCTTGAACAGCCCAGCGATTTCAGTCTGCAGAAGGCATCGCGTCAAGCCAGAGCATATAGCAGGGAGCGTATTCGTGCCGCCTATCATAAGCTCGCAGAAACGGATGTTGACATAAAAAGCGGCAAGTATGATAACGAGCTAGGGCTTAATCTACTAATCATAGAGCTTAGCAGGGTATAACTTGCCGTGATTCATGTGTCTAGCGGATTTTCGCTGCGGGATTTAGTCGGCCTCCGTTATTTCTGTGCTAAAGCTGTTTTTTAGCTAGATGTAACCACCCCAACCATTAGATTGACAGTGTTGCTCCTATGTTAAGGTGGTTCTAAGGTTTGTCGACAAACGTACTTTGATGGGATAAAATGTGATGCAGCCAGTGGGAAGATGATATCGTGAAAAGGGTAATGGCGTTTATCTTAGCTGGTGGTGCCGGAGAGCGCTTGAGCATTTTAGCTGCAGAACGGGCGAAACCTGCGGTCCCCTTTGGAGGCAAATATCGTATTATCGATTTTTGCTTGAGCAATTGTGCTAACTCCGGCGTCCATAATGTCGCGGTGCTAACGCAATTCAATCCTCGTTCCCTGGCGGTGCATGTGGGAGTGGGTAAGCCCTGGGACTTGGATAGAGCTACTGGCGGGGTCGTATTGCTGCAGCCATTCTTGAGTCATTCGGGGCGTGATTGGTACAAGGGCACAGCGGATGCTGTCTATCAGAATCTATACTACATCGAGGACCGGAGAGTTGACGAAGTTCTCATACTAGCCGGCGACCATGTTTATACCATGCGCTATGATCGCCTCCTGACTTACCATCGCAGTCGGGATGCAGATGTCACGGTAGCGGTAACTGAAGTGCCTCATTCTGAAACTTCCAGATTTGG
>VGOO01000021.1 GCA_016875925.1 Chloroflexota bacterium | reverse complement strand
CTAAGATGGCTTCATTAGAAGAAAAGGTGCGACGCTCCCAGCAGGCTGTGGATAGAGAGGCAGAGCAAGCCAAGCAGCAGAAAATGCAGACTGCTATCTCCGCAGGCACCACTCTACTCAGCGCCTTTATGGGTAGAAAAGCCGTCAGCTACTCATCATTAGGCAGAGCCACCACCACAGTCCGTGGTGCCAGCCGCGTTATGAAAGAGGCACAGGATGTGGCACGCGCCAAAGATACACTGGCAACCTATCAGCAACAGTTACAGGAGCTGGAATCCTCCTTCAAGGCCGAAATAGAGGAACTACAAACCAGGGGCGATCCGCTTACAGAAGAGCTGGAGCGCATACTCATGAGGCCAGCCAAGAAGGATATCTTTGTCCGCCTGGTGGCACTGGCCTGGGTGCCTAACTGGCAAAGTGCCGATGGCAGGCTGACGCCCGCATGGTCTTAGATAGTGGCAGCGGATTTTAGACGGTGTGAGAAATTCATCAGTAAACGGCTTGGGTGCTAAATAGCAAGAAGGAGGTGAATTTGTTATGAAAAAGTACCTGGCAGAGTTGATAGGGACGTTTGTACTGGTTCTCATTGGCTGCGGCAGTGCTGTCATTGCTGGAAAGGCGATAGGTTTCGCCGGTATCTCGTTTGCCTTTGGCTTGGCAGTGCTGGCAATGGTGTACGCAATCGGCAGCATATCCGGTTGCCACATCAACCCGGCAATAAGCGTGGCAATGCTGGTAGCAGGAAAAATGAAGTGGAAAGATACGCTGCTATACGTGGTCTTCCAGTGCATAGGCGCAATTATCGCCGCTGGCATCCTGCTATTAATCGCCCAGGGGCTAGCTGGATATTCAGTAGCCGCTAACGGTTTGGGACAGAACGGCTATGGGGCTCATTCGCCGGGGGGCTATTCGCTGATAGCCTGCCTTATCGCCGAGATAGTGCTCACCGCCATATTTCTGCTCGTCATCTTCGGCTCCACCAGCAAGGATGCGCCAAAGGGCTTTGCTGGCCTTTCCATAGGGCTTTCGCTGGTTTTTATACACCTGGTTGGCATACCGATAACAGGGACTTCGGTCAATCCAGCCAGGAGCCTTGGCCCGGCGGTGTTCGCCGGAGGCGCAGCCCTCTCCCAGCTCTGGCTTTTCTGGGTAGCTCCGCTGGTCGGCGCTATCATAGCAGCGGTCATCTGGAGATACGGTTTCGAAAAAGAGTAAACGCCTGCTGAGCTAGCAGATAGAGCAATCCCAGCACTACGCTTCAAAGAGAAGGGGGTATAAAGCGCCTTAGCTTTGGCGTGCTGGAATCGGCGACGGGGAGCGTAAGCTGTTGGAGGGCTAGGACTGGTCTGGCTTGATTCGACGCTGGAACCAGGCGGCTATGAATATCAGTACGCCGCCCAGCATGATAGAGACCAGTATTTTCACAATCTCCGGTATGTCCATGGTCAGGAAAAAGGTGAGCGTCAGCACACCGGAGACGCAGGCAAGTATGTAGCTCACCACGTGAGCCTTTATCGGCTTTCGCCTGGCTGCCCGCCAGATTATCCAGCCGATGAAAGCCAGTGAGCCGAGAATTGCTACTGCACCCATGCCAATCACCAGCCCCTCTCATCGAAGTATTTCCCCAGGAAGACGAACATGGCCGTGGTGAGAGCCAGGCAAGCCAGCTTGCCGACCTCGGAGAGATACTTGATGTACTCCGCTGCCAGGAAGCCAACTCCAGCAACGCAGAGCAGAGTCCCGAAACCATAAAGAATATAAACTCTCATGCTATTCTGCCCTCTTTACCTTACAGGTGCCGGCACTGGAACGGGTGGTATCGTCCCTTTTTCGGGGTAACTCGGGGTCTCCGGATAGTAGCTCAGAATTATCTTTCGTTCTACATCCCCAAAGGTAACGCGTACCGTGAGCTCTCCATATTCCCCCGCCTTAAGACCTGCTTCCCCGAAGTCCTTAGCCGTGACCGTCCAGTTCAAAGTTGCCTCGTCGAATGAGGGGATGATTACATCCTCTCTGTGTAGTTGTGCTACTTTTTCGCCGCCTCTCCAGATAGTCGCTTCCACAGCAGTGGAATAGGTGGAAAAGGTGCGGTTCTGAATCTGGTACTTAAAACCGATTGGCTCGCCCCATCTAGCGCTGGTGCCGAAGCCCGACTCCTTGACCCACCGTTGCTGCCACTGGTCGGGCTCTATCACCTGTTCCCGCTCCTGGACGGTAAGAATGAGCTTATCATAGACGCCCATATAGCCATCCACCACAAAAATGGCTAGGATAGCAGCAAAGCAAGCCAGAGCCAGATACAGATAAAGATTCCTGATTTTCATAGCAAGCTTGGCTTATTATAGCATAGGTTTAATAGGGTATCTTCAGAATCAATAACTGAAGTAGAAGGATTGAATATGTCTTACCACATGAATTTGGAATCAAAGCGAAATGCCATAAAGGCAACTGCTCCGACTAGTCTAACATTATGACATTACCATAGTTGTCATAAGCATCACTGCAGGTGAAGAGCAAGATTTGATTTTCTTTAGCAAGTTCCTGCAGCAGTGGTATCGTTCTTGCTAACCGCTTCTGGTGGAAGTTAACAAACGGGTCGTCCAACAGAAGGGGCGGTTTCTTGCCTTCTGTAATCAGATTTACCAGTGCAAACCTGGCACAGATATAGAACTGATCCTGTGTGGCACGGCTCAGGTGGTGTACACCTACCCAATCGTTTTTCTCCGGGGAGAAAGTATGGATGGATAAGTCACTTTCGTCTATTTCAACTTGACTATATCTGCCGTCAGTGATCATGGCGATATATTTACTCAGTTCGCTCTCTAGCATTATAGCTGCCCTAGAGAGCGTATGTTTGTGGGCATCGTCAATGGCCGTTCGCGTTATCTCGTATACTTTTTGTTTGCGGGCCCAAAATTGTCTCTGCTGCTTAAGATGGTCCAATTCTTCCTCCACGCTCGCCAAATGATCGGTATCGGCATCGGTGAGTTCAAAGAATTTCTCCAAGCCTGTCTTAGCAGCCTGTAATTGGTCTCGTTTCGTCTGGAGGCCCTTGACATCATTGTCAATCTTCTGGAGATCAAGCGGCGTGAGCTTAAAGCTAGCAAGCTGATCCAATTCCTTTTGCTTGGCACTGACCCTAATATCCAAATCTAGGTTCTCAGTCTCGTACTGAGCCCAGTCTTGGTCACCGACTATAGCCCGTAATGCGGCATTGACTTCCTTCACCTCGCCTAGTTTTTCTCTGTAATCACCCAGCTTCGTCTCGTACTCCTTGTAGTCATCAAAACCCCAGGATCTCAGCAACTCCCTGAGCAAGTTTACCTTGCCCTTGAAGTCTTCGTCTAACTGTGCCTTCTTTTCTCGGGTTGACTTCCCCTGTCTCTTCCATGCCATGTATGAAATTAGCCAGTAGACTACGAGGAATAACCCCGCCACTGCTGCAATAGCTGAATAAACACTGGCAATCAGTCCCCCCAAGCCGGCAATTGCCACTACTGATCCTGATATGAGAATCCAGCGAGATGGTCTTTGTCTTTGCAGTACAGCCTCAGCTCCGTGTAGAACGGCCGTTTGTCTTTCCAGCTCTTCTAACTGTCTCCTCACGTCTTCCATCTGTTTTGCCTTTTCTTCAGTTCTGTCGAAGAAGACAAATTCTTTCAACTGATCATTTAATCTGTCAGCTTTAACCTTAAAATCATTTGCTTTTTTAAAGGCGGTATACTGGGCCTTGTCGCCGTCGATACCCTTCTGAAGCTCGATCATTTTGTTGTTCTTGTCAAGGATTTCTTTCTTGGCGGGAAGGTCTTGGTCTATCTGTTCCAGTTCCTCTTTGACCTTGTCAAGTTCTTTCCTGTTGGCAATCACCCTATTGACTTTGTCTTCATGGATTGCCTTCTCACGCTCAAGGCTTTCGATCCTTTCATTGAGCCGGAGCAAATGTGCATACGGCCCTTTGGCCTCTTTGCGATGCGTTTTGCTTTGCAGTCTTGAAACGATTGTTGAAACGTCGACCTCCTCTGCCCCACTAACCGTGGCCTGCAAGCGTTGAGTAATGGTGCCAAAAGCCTTTTGTTTTTCAGTAGCTGTTGCACCCGGCGGAATCAGCCCTATCAGTTCGTCTTGCCCTATGCAGGCCGTGCTCTCAAAGAAGATCTCGGAAGGACAGCCGGTGAATTCGGTGACCCTAGTTGAGATAGCTCCCTTACTTGTAATCGTAGCCTCATTGGACCCGAGGCGGATAAGTTCGCATGTTCCGTGTTTCAGACTCTTGACTATTCGATAGGTCGCCGAATCAATCTGAAACTCGAGTTCAACTTCCCAGAGTTGGTCTGTACCCCAACTTGTCAGCTCAACGATGTCTTTCTGTGTCGTCGTGGGATCCTGGAACAGGGCTTTCGTTATGGCTATCCGAAGAGAAGACTTACCTGCTTCGTTGTCTTCGCCCTTGATCACGTTCAACCCAGAGGAGAAGGCTATTTGCGTCTCCTTCTTGATGCCTCGAAAGCGTCTAGCGACAATACTCCTTAGGATCATTCTATTACCTGCGAACGGCCGTGCAACAAAGCATAGCCGAGTTTCAAGGCTTCCTCATACAGCGCCTTATCTTGTTCATCAGTAGAGGCTGCGATCTTGTCACGCATTGACTTCATGAATCTGCCGATGACGGTTTCCTCAGGAAAGTTCTTGTTCGCTACCTCATCCAACTTGGGATGCCACTTATCCACAACACGGAGACAGAAGAACTGCCCGCCCAATCTCTCCTCTATCTCCTGGCCGTTAAGGTCTAAATCCATGGAACAGAGGCCGAACAGCGTTACCTTCAGAATCAAGTCTGGATTGCCCTTAGCTTGGATCGTGTCAACGATGTCATCTATAGATTTCACAGGACCGACGTCTATCGTCATTTCATCGAATTGCTTACTCCCCACACGAACAGGGGCCACGTTGGCCTTTCCTTTCTCGGGCATTGTGACTAAGTTGACACTTCCTGCCTCCTTCTGGTTCATATATATCGGCTCGGGTGCCCCACTGTAAGCGACTCTTGTGTTTCCGGCGGTGAACTCCTTGAATCCATGCCAGTGGCCCAAAGCGAGGTAATCTAGTCCAGAACCTGCGATCTCGCTCATGTCAAGAATCATCTCATCTTTATCAATCAATCCCTCTATTTTGACAGAACAGTGTGCCATCCCTATGTGGAACTCCGAATCCCTAACCAGCGATAGCCCACGGAATGGATTCTCGCTTGCGGACTCATGACTAAAAACCTTCCCGTACACCGTTAGACCGAGGGCACTATAAGTCTGTCGCTCCTGTCTTGGGGTGAATACTACAACGTTCGGAGGGAAACGCACAAATCGGTATATGGAGTCCTCACCGTAGCTGTCATGAGTTCCCGTCCCCGGTAATATGCAGATTGGGACACCTCTTTCCTCGAGTTTTCTAAATGCGGAAAGCACCTTGGCCACAACGATCCCGTGAACCCGATTAGTGTCGAAAAGGTCACCCGCGATGAGGAGAAGAGAAACATTCTCTTTTATGGCGAGGTCAATGATTTTGTCGAAAGTCGTGACTAGCTGGTTTCTATACTCCTTGCCCTTCTCGCCCAGCAGAGGGAATTCTCGGCCGAGGTGGATATCAGCGGTGTGCAACAGTTTAATCATTGCTGTTTTGGAAGGCTCTTGATATAAGTATGCCACAGTGTCGGCATAACCTCCAGAGCATGGCGGGATGTTGCAACTACGTTATAATAAAGCCAAGAGATGCTGACAGCTTGCCACCGCAAGCCTGAAGGCGAAAGGAGGGGACGACCATGATGTGGAACTGGTTGGGAAACGGATTTCCTTTCTGGATGGTATTCGGCGGATTGTGGATGCTGCTGTTCTGGGGACTGGTCATCTGGCTTATCGTCTGGGGAATCAAGAAGATTACCGAAAGCACCAAGGGCAGCAGCGGAAAGAGCCCCCTAGATATCGCCAAAGACCGTTATGCCCGTGGCGAAATCTCCCAGGCAGAGTTCGAACAGATAAAAAAGGATATTTCCTAGCTCCAAAATGGCAAAACAAGGAACCTCGGCTGCGGACAAGGCCACTGAAATCGCCAGGCGACGGTACAATCGAATCGCCCCACTCTATGACCTGATGGAGGGGTTGGTGGAGAGGTCAAGCTATGGAGGCTGGCGAAAGCTCCTCTGGAGCAAGGTGGAGGGAAAGAAAATCCTGGAGGTCGGCGTGGGCACTGGTAAGAACTTCCCTTTCTACCCCGGAGGTACAGAGATAACAGCCATAGATTTCAGCGACAGGATGCTGAGCCGCGCCAGAGAAAAAGCCCAAATGCAGGGTGTAAAGGTTAACCTGCAGCAGATGGATGCGCAGGACCTCAAATTCCCTGACAATGCCTTTGACACAGTGCTGTCTTCATTCGTCTTTTGCTCAGTCCCCGACCCCGTACGAGGACTGCAGGAAGTGGAGCGGGTGTGCAAACCAGGCGGCAAGGTGGTGTTGCTGGAACACGTCCTCAGCGCCAATCGTATCCTGGCCTGGCTGATGAACGCGGTCAATCCGATGGTAGTGCGGATGATGGGCGCTAATATAAACCGCAGGACAGCGGACAATGTGGCCAGGAGCGGACTGGTGGTGGAACAGGTGACCGACCTTGCTGCCGGCATCTTCAAACTCATCGAGGCCAGGAAGAGGGGAAAATCAAACACCAAATATCAAAGTTAAAAATGGCAAATCAAAATTAGAAATTGACAATAACAGAAACCAGCACGTATATTGTGGCCATTAGCCAAGACAGGGGGTAAGCTATGAGTGGAACAAGCATTGCCATTGCGGTTGTCGTGGTCATCGTGGTTGCGGCTGGGGCAGCTTTCGGCGCCTACACTATAGGCAGGAACAACGGCTACGAGCTGGGCTTTGCCGCCGGCGAGACGGATGGCCTCAAAAAGGGCGAGCAAGACGGCTATACTAAGGGATACAGTGAAGGCCAGACCAAGGGATATGCGGATGGCCAGGCCGCCGGCCAGAAAGCTGGCTATGAGCAGGGATATAACAAGGGACAGCAGGATGCTCATCAGTCCTACGAATCTGGAGAAAAAGAGGGCGAGAAAATTGGCTATAACAAGGGATGGTACGCCGGGTGGGGATATGGCTGGCAGCAGGGCTGGTGGGGCGGCTGCACCACTTGCTGGCAACGCTGTGGCCCGTTTGTATCAGGAGGCGCCGGGCAGCAGCCGCCCTCAGGCCCATCAGAGTCATGGATACCTCAAGCTCCTGCTGCTCCACCACCACAATAGTAGCTTCGATAAAGCGAGCGCTAACGCTGCCTTCTGAAAAGATAGGGGTCACCTGTCCTTCCCACGAAGGACCTGTGGGCAGGTGACCCCTAAACAAAGGTGCACAGGATGATGAACAACTGCCGACTATTGGCTGTTGACAATGGGCAGGGCTATGTGCCGCCTGGCCAGTCCTCTTCGCCGGGAAGGTAACAGGTGATTCCCTCCCGGGCTAGCGTCTGCTGAGCTGTTGCTAACGCCTTGTCAATGTTTGTTTTCAGCTTTGGCCCAGGTTTGATGTCCAGCCATACCCTCTTCGATTCGCCCAGGTTGTGATAAGGGATAAGAGTTAGCTGAAATAGGCTATTCTCCTTCAGAAGACCAGCCCATCCCTCAAGGTTTTCCCTGGTATCGGTCAGGCCCGGGATAATGGGCAAGCGCGGCCAGAGCACAGGGCCACGTCTCTCTGCCGCCAGCGTCGCCAGGATACGAAAATTCCGCTTGATGTCAGCATTGCCCATGCCGCATAGACGCCGGTGTTGCGCATCGTCGAAGACCTTCAAGTCGAAAAGGACCAGGTCGATGTTTGACAGCAGGTTCCATACCGGTCCCTCTAACTCCAGTCGCCGACCCCGCCTGCCATCGGCAGACGGTTTGCCTGTCTGCAAATCCCCACCGGTGTCGAATTGTCCGCATGTTTCTATCGCCAAATGTATGCCCTCGCTTTTCAAGCTGCGTGCAAGTTCGGCAGCAAAGCCAGCTTGCATAGTTGGCTCCCCACCGGTGAAGGTAACGCCGCCCCCTGATGACCTGAAAAAGGGATACTCAGGGCGGAGCTCTTCCATTATGGACTCTACGGTTTGAGGAGTTCCAAAACACACCAGGGCGCCGCTTGGGCAGCGGCTAACACAGGTAAGGCAAAGACGGCAGCGGTTGCGGTCTCTCTTGCCAACAGCCAGCATAGCTTTTTCGCTGCAAACATTGACACAGGTCTGGCAGTTGATGCAGAGATGCGCCTTGAAGCCTAGCTGTTGCTCGGTGCTCCATGATTCCGGATTCTGGCACCAGACACAGCGAAGCGGACAGCCTTTGAAAAAGACCAGACTGCGTACTCCTGGCCCATCGTGCAGGCAGAAGTGCTGGATGGAGAAGACCAGCGGCTGTGTCCCTGCACCGCTATCCGGTTGCGTGTGCAGTCCTCTCAATAATCTCATCCTGGACAGCCGGCTGGAGGTCATTGAAATAGGCGCAGTAGCCCGCCACGCGAACAACTATCCCGGGATAGGCGGCAGGATTGGCCTTAGCCGCCCGAAGCATCTCACCATCCAGAACGTTCACCTGGAGCTGCATTCCGCCTTGGTCGAAGTATGTATCGAGGAGGCTGCGCATGGCGCGCTGGCCACCCACTCCTTGGACCACCTTCTTGTCGAATTTGAGATTGAGTGCGACACAGTTAGCCCACTTGCTGCTGTCCAGCGCAGCCGCCGAGCGCAGCACGCCCGTAGGTCCGCGGCACTCTACGCCATCAACCGGTGATAGTCCATTCGACAGTCGCCAGCCGGCAGGCCGGCCGTTGGGCATAGCTCCGGTGATTCGGCCGAACCCCAGGTGGCAGGTCATGGAGTAAATCCCGGGCACATAGCGGCCTCCGCGGCTATTGACATGGGATTTAACCGCGTCAGAAAAGACATCAGCAGCCAGTTGAACCATGCGGTCTACCTCCGCATTGCCATTTCCATAGCGCGGCAAGCGATTTGCCAGTTCAGTGCGGAGGGGTTCTTGCCCACGGAAGTTGGATTTGAGGATGTTGACGAACTCTTCCAGCGTGAAACGGCGGTCGTCAAAAACAACTTTCTT
Source organism: Chloroflexota bacterium (assembly GCA_016875925.1). Classification (GTDB taxonomy): domain Bacteria; phylum Chloroflexota; class Dehalococcoidia; order GIF9; family UBA5629; genus VGOF01. The sequence goes on along the minus strand of VGOO01000021.1, from coordinate 11,829 downwards.
GAGGGCATAAAGCGAATCGCCCACGTCGGCAAGGCCAACTGCCTGGATAGAGGTGAGGTCATATAGTGCCCCACCCCAGGTAACGTCACGGCCAGACTCAAGGCAACCTTCGGTAATCATGGAATTAACCGGCGTAGGCCGCCAGATGCGATAGACCTCCTCCAGCCAGCCGATCACCTTGGCCATCTCATCTACCGCGTTGCAAACCTGGGCACGGAAAGCATCCACCACATCTTCAAATGTGCGCATCTCGCTGACAGGAGGCGTGGCAGCCCCCATCCTGTGCCCGGTGAGGTTCCATCCCATGGAACGCTGCCCTCGGTTGAGTGCCAACTCCAGGCACAAAGCCAGGTTGAAAAGAGCGGCGTCTGAGGAGTTGTAGGTTCGTCCCTGGCTTCCCATCTCCACGCAGCCGATTACCGCATAATCTCGGGCATGGGCTGTGGCTATTCCGGCTTGCTCCAGGGCTTTAACCACAGCCGAATCGCCGAAGAAAGATGGCTTACCACAACCGAGCTGGACCACCTGCACTGCCTTTTCCAGGAACCAGGCGGGGCTTCCTTTATGCACTCTGACATGCAGCGACGGCTCACGGGTGCGGATTTGCGCATAAGCATCTAGGAAAAGGCCGGACAGCTCATTGGTCACATCATTTCCTCGAGTGTCTGTCCCCCCCAGGGTAATGCCCTGTGCCACACCGTTGCCGCTGAAGAACTGGTCTATGCGCTCGGAATACAGAGGCATCGTCTCGCAGGCTTTAAGCTCGAAGCTGGCCAGTAGCTCGGCTGCCTTCTCCGGAGTGAGACGCCCGCTCTCAATGTCACGGCGATAGAGATGGTAAAGAGCCTGGTCGATACGTCCGAAGGACAGACCCTGCTCAAAATCTTCAAGATTCAAAGCTATATGGACAAGCCAGCAGGCCTGAAGACCTTCCTGCAAAGTCCGGGCTGGTTCGTAGGGCACGTGGCGGCAGGCAGCGGCTAAATCCTGAAGCTCTGCCCGGCGCTCTGCCGTTGTCGTTTCCTCTTTAGCCAGCCGTTCGGCCTCATCCGCCAGATTAGCAGCCATCTGTCGAATTCCGGCGATGGTAATTCGAATAGAGCGGTAAAAGGCAATCTGGTCATCGGTGAGAGGAGTGCCATCGTCCATCACCCCGGTCTTCAGGCGTTGCTCTGCCATCTCATCGGCGCGACGGAGGCCATGATGAACCACGTTCCAATAGCCCCCGACCTGGTGGGCAATGCCTGCCTCCTCGGTTATGAAGTAGCGCTTGGCCCGAAAGAAATCCAGGAAGTGCGAAATCCGACCAAAGCGGAGCAGAGTCCGCCCACCGATACTGCTCCTGATATAGCGTAACCCCACGCCAAGCAGCCGCCACTTCTCGCCAGTGGTAAGCTTCAGCGGTATCCTTCGCCGCTCCAGGCGGAAGATGTCCTCCAGTATGTTTATCGAGCCACCCTCTGGATAGTAGTTGCCAGCGATGCGCCTTGAGGTCATGTTGCCGGTTATGAGCTCACCTGCGTAGATGCGAGGCTTGCGATGGGCAAAGATATAAGACAGTACCAGGGCACGCTTGACCAGGGGGTGTTCTGCTTTAGCCTTGCGCCCCTCAGCAGAGCGCCAGAACTCTGCCATCAGAGTTGGCCGTTCCAGGCAAATAGAATAAGGCGTGGCAAAAAGTTCCGCTTTGATTCCTGCTATGCGTTTCGATGGCTCGAAAAAGGGGCCAGGTTGTTTAGTTTCTTTTGTCAGGCGAGATGTCGGCTGTTGTGCAATTTTCATCTTTCCCCTCCTATATGCCCTGGTGCCGAAGAAAATTATGGAAGTGATTCTGGAGGATGAGACGCCTCCCTGAACAGGATTATATGGGGCTACAGTTGCCGTGTCAAACCACCAGGATTTTTATTTCAGACAAGTTGGTTACTTATGCCCGACCTGTAATACAAACTGGGATAAAAGTCACATACAATAATTCTCATTTGACCTACAATTAAAAAAGAGTTGAATCGGAGGTGAAACTATGGAGAAGAACACTAAAACCGCACTAATTATCGGTGGCGCTGTCGTTGCCGTTCTGATAGTGGTATCTCTGCTTTGGGGAAGCCTGTCAGGATGGCGAAGCGGAAGCTGGGGTATGATGGGGCCAGGGATGATGGGTGGTTTTGGATGGGGGTGGTTTATGCCAATAGGGATGATTCTCTTCTGGGGGCTAGTCATCTGGGGTATCGTGGCGCTGGTACGTGGCGTCGCTACGCCTGGCAGCAGCGGGTCGTCCAGGGAACTGGACTCGGCTCTGGAAGTGCTCAAGAGGCGCTATGCCCGCGGTGAAATCAGCAAAGAGGAATTCGAGGAAAAGAGAAAAGACCTCGTCTAAAAGGGAACAAGCCCAGACTCCTTTGCACTCTCGCCAATTGACGCGGTGGGGCTTGAGGTGGTTGTTAGGTAAGCAAGCTACCTACACTGTTATCCCTGCCAGTGCCTTGGCTGCCCTGATGGCTGCTTCTCGATGTGGCTGAGTCCTGGAAAACTCGTACAGCATCATCTTGCAAGCCTGGCCTGAGCCGCCGCCGTGTGTGGCCGAGTGCAATATGGAACCAAGTCCCCAGGAGATATTTTCGATGAGCCGCACCATGCGTACCCTGTGCTCCGCCGGCACCTCGTCCACGCCCTTGAGAAACCTCTCCAGGTAAGGAGCTATCTCAGGGTTCTTCATCTCCTTTTCGCCGGGGCAGCAGGCCAGGATACCGCCGGTTATATCTTCTGCCAATCGAATCAGGTCAAAGACCGCCCTGGAAGCATAGTATTTGGCGTTATTTGCCAGTACAGGGTCGGATATGTAGCCGGCATGAGGCAATTCAAATCCTCTCACCGCCGCAGCGATGCCGCAGGAGTACATGGTCTCGGTGATGGCTATCATATCGGCTATCTTATCTTTGACATGCGCCACCTTGTCCAGGCCGTTGTACTCGGCCATGAGCTGCACGGCAGCGGTGAGCACATCAGCCCAGCCCGACTTGCAGCCGCCGGTGGTAGGCCGATGGGAGGCGCCGAACAGTCCTACTACCTCGTCCACGTACTCCACCTCACCGCAGAGGAACACGCGCTCCCAGGGGACAAAGACATCGTCGAAAACGGCCACGCACTCGTGGACGCCGTACTTGATGTTCCCCAGGTCTATCTCCACGCCTTCTCTCCTGCGGTCATCCTGTGACTGCCTGACCGAGATATGGATGATTCCCTTAGCATTGCCTGGCACAGCGCAGGCCACGGCATAGGCTTCATCGCCTTTGCGATGTGTGGTGCTGGGAAGCACCAGCTTCTCGTGGGAAAACACCGCCCCGGTCTGGTGCAGCTTGGCACCCCTGAGCACAATGCCGTCCTTCCTCTTCTCAACCACCCGCAGGTACATGTCGGGGTCGGGCTGCTGGTGGGCTGGTATCTTGCGGTTCCCCTTGGGGTCGGTTATAGCCGGGCAGGCCAGGAAATCGTTTTTCTGCAGGTACTTAATCCACTCGGTGAAGTTATGGTGGTATTTAGTCCCCTTTTCGCTGTCTATCTTGTGGGTGATGAACAGGATAGGTGCAAAGGAGTTCTGGACGCACCTGAAGGAGCACATGCCCAGCCGGCGGTTGCAATAGCGGGTGATGCTCACCTTGGCCACCAGGTCATCCACGCTCTGTGGCACGTGCTGGAACAGGGGAATCGGCTCGCCGCTGAAATGGGACTTGGTGATAATCTTGTCCTGGATTTCCGGGTCGTGGGCAAAGTCGAAGGTTGCTGCTACGGCATTGGCCGCTGCCCGCACCGCCGGATGCTCAAGGGCGTTGTCCAGCTTGCCTCCATCGATGTAGATGGAGAACTTCATCTTATCGATGCTATCCAGGTATTCTTTGCCGGTTCTCATGTTGCTCCTCCTCCGAGAGTAATTCAGGTATTATAGCATCAGCGCAGATTTTCTGAATTTCCAGTCCCAGTCCGAGACTGTCCCAAAATCCCAACTGAGCGAAGTAACTAGACCCTTCACTCCGTTCAGGGCGGCGAGTGTACGTTCAGGGTGACAGGTGGAAGCCGAGGATTCCTCAGTCGTCACGAGGGAATGGGGGCTCTCTCACAATGAAATGTAGCTTCCTTACCCGTAGTGGCTTCGTACCTTTGTAGAAAGCTCCGATAGCAACCGCAGAACCTGCACTGCCGCATCGGGTGAAAGCATCCCCAGAGCACACGATGGCGTGAGCATGCTTTGCGTAACTATCTGCTTGAAGGGAACGCCATCCCGAGTAAATGGTGCCATAGCCTCCCCTAGCCTGTCATTCAAGCTCGATACCGTCTCCCTGGCTAATGCATCCTCGTCATTTGGCACAATGCCCCAGGCTACGGCAGAACCTCGCTCCAGGAAGACTTTGACCTCAGACGGATAGCAACTAAGCGAATCGGCATAGTTGTAGGCATCGAAGCTGAGCACGTCGGCGCTGGTCTTGAGCAGCAGCGACCAGTTGGTGGTACCACAGCAGTGTATCCCTTTAAGCCCTTCTATGCCACTGAAGACTTCCTCGAGCAACGTCGTCACCTGTTGGTCGGGTATAGCCACGAAGGCTGTACCCAGTGAAGTGAGGTAAGGTTCGTCCACAAAGATGAGCGTGTGGGGCGAGATAGCTTTCAGGAACCTCTCCTGCCACATGGCTTTTAACCGCAGGAATTTGGCCAGCGCCTCCGCCAGCAGGTCATCATAAAGAATACCCCGTTGTTGCCGGTCGGTGGTGCATAGCCCCCAGCTAATCGGGCCGGTTATCTGCCCCTTAATGACCTTGGGCGTCTGCAACTTGGCATCTGCCAGGGCATACAAACCGGCAGCATACTTCTCACTGATACCATAATCATCGGCTTTATTCTCCGAGGCAGCAGTGTAAAGCTGCTCTAACTGGGCATCAAAGTCCGGCTTGCGCTCCACAAAGAGCTTGGTTCCCTCTAGCACCAGGCCGGGGAAGTCCTCGCTGAACTGAACATACATGTTTTCAAGTTGTGAGCGCTGGGGCAGTTGTGGCCAATGTGGGACATCTCGCAGATACCTGGCCACAATGGAACATGCCTCTTTGGGGTCGGCATGAGGCATGCTGCCTATGGCTGTGGGCAGACAATTGAATTCGGCTTTCATGTGATTCAGCTAATTCTAAAGAATACCTTTCGAATTGTAAAATTGCCCTTGCAAGCTTTGGCATGGCTTGTTACAATCAGTGCCAGTCCTGAGGTGCCTAAATACCGGGCACCGACCTGTAATTATTCCCAATAGTTTTGACTTGGGCTGGCAGAATACGTATGAAGCGCAACTGGCTCATCCTCGCTCTAGGCATCTTGCTGCTAGTGTCTTTGTCCTGTGCTAGCGGGCACGAGGTGGGCTTTCCTGAAAACTTGCCCGTGGCCAGGGATATTTCCTCGCTTGAAAGCCGCCTGTCCAGTGCTGTCTCCTCCTGTGACAGGCTGAGCATGAAGACAATTGGCCAGATAAGCTACGGGGCATATCAATCGCCTGTATGGGTAGTTTCCTTTTCACCGGCAGTCATTAAGCGCAAAGTCCTGCTGAGCGGTGGTATCCATGGCAATGAGCCTGCCGGTGTGGAGGCTATGGTGCAGATGGTGGAGATGCTGGCCAAGGACCCCGAGAAGTACGGAAACATAGCCTTCGATATCATCCCCGTCGTCAATCCCTGGGGCTGGAGCCATGACATACGCTTCAACCAGGAAGGATGCGATGTTAACCGGGACTTCGCCACATTCAAATGCCAGGAGTCCGCTGTCATCAGGGACTTTGTCAACGGCAAGAGATATACCCTCATCATCGATAGCCACGAGGACCCGGATGCTAAAGGGTTCTATATGTATCAGTATGCCAACCCGGATACGTGGTTGAGTCGGAAGGTGATAAATACGGTGAGAAATCAGGGCTACCCCGTGGAGCAGGATGTAAATATGATTATCTTGAGAACCGAAGATGGCCTAATCAACGCTCCATTATGGGGGCTGTGGTATATGAAATTGACCGGTCAACTGAGCATCACCAACTATTTTCGCCTGAACAACAGCAATAACGTTTATACTATTGAGACACCTACGAAGCTTGCTTGGGAAGACAGGCTGAATATGCATAGGAAAGCGCTGGGAATTCTTCTGGACAGCCTCCAAACAACTATAAGGTAATCAGCGTGGACTTGAAAACAATGCTGGAGAAGGAGGCCAGAGTTGCGGGTGCAGCCTATTTCGGCATTGCCGACCTTTCGCCGGCAAGGCAAGGTGAGATAACAGCCTACGAAAGGAAGCTGATGGCACAATACCCGCTGGCAGTTTCTATAGGGGTATCTTTGCTGGATGGCATTGTGGATGGAATCGAAGTCCAAGGCGACAGCAATGCCCTGAAGAATTACTGGTTTCACGTTTACGAGGTCATCAACCCCCTCATAAACAGCATTGGAATACGCATAAGCCACATAATCGAAGGCAGGGGATACAGGGCACTGCAGGTTCCTGCCAGCCACACAGTTGACACCGCTAACCTGTGCGGGCTTTTCTCCCACAAGATTGGGGCCAACCTGGCAGGTCTGGGCTGGATAGGCAAAAGCTGCCTGTTGGTTACTCCAGACCGAGGCACCAGAGTCAGGTGGGGCACCGTGCTAACAGACGCTCCCTTAGAACCGGACAAGCCATTCAGCGGCAAGGGATGCGGCAGCTGCACCCTGTGCGTGGATAACTGCCCTGTCGGCGCCTTTACCGGTAAGCACTTCTCTCCTTCAGAGCCGCGAGAGGCCAGGATGGACGCAAGCAAATGCTCCCGCTACCTGTTCCAGGAGCAGAAGCGCAAGGCCGGCGCAGAAGCCTGCGGCATGTGTGTCAACATCTGCCCCTTCGGGCGCAAGAAGTGATTGCCATAGCAACGTTAGAATGCCGGTTTTGAAATCGAGAGGTGATTCCATAGAACCGTTGCTGTTCCGGAAGTATCCTGCCCTGAAAGGCCACATCGCATGGCAATCCCTGGGGAATTTCCCCACGCTGGTGCGAAAGCTGGAGAAACTGGGGAAGGAAATCGGCCACCAAAACATCTGGATTAAGCAGGACGGTAAGTCCTCGGATGCATACGGTGGCAACAAGGTCAGGAAGCTTGAGTTCATACTCGCCGGGGCGCTGCGACTGAAGCGAAAGGCGATTATCACCTTCGGCGGAATCGGCACCAACCATGGCCTGGCCACGGCTATTCATGGCAAGCGCCTGGGCTTGAAAACGTTGCTGGTGCTGGTGGACCAGCCGGTTACGACACATGTGCAGGAGAACCTGCTCCTCTTCCGTCACTTCGGAGCTGAGCTTTGCCGTGCCCATAATACCTTAGGTGCAGGGTTGAGGACCGTTGGATACTTCCTGACCAGGCCCGGGCTTCACTTCGTGCCCGCCGGTGGCTCGTCGCCACTAGGCGCTTTGGGTTTTGTCAACGCCGCCTTCGAGCTAAAAAATCAGATAGAAGCCGGACAGCTTCCCGAGCCGAAATACATCTTCGTAGCCCTAGGCTCCAAAGGAACACTGGCCGGGTTGACGGTGGGGTGCAAGTTGGCAGGGTTGCAATCGACCGTAATAGGAGTGCGCGTTGCTTATTATTGGTTGGCAAACGAGAAAAACACGGCCAAGCTGGCAAATAACGTCATCAGCTTGATGAGGAGACATGACAAGGCGGTACCCGATGTCAGTTTTAGCGAGAAAGACATACACGTAGTTCACGACTTCTTCGGCGAAGGCTACGGTTTTGCCACGCACCAGGGCAAGGAAGCTCTGGAACTGCTGAATCGAACCGAAAAGATAGAGTTGGACTTGACCTACACTGCCAAGGCTTTCGCCGCCTTGCTGGACTTCATCAAGAGACACAAGGAACTCAGCAACACACCCGTCCTTTTCTGGCATACCTACAACTCGGTTGACCTCACTCCCATCGTTAAACAGGACCATGACTATACCAAATTGCCCAGGTCATTCTACGATGTCTTCCAGACCAACCTGATTTCCTATCTCTAGCACATATTAAGCGTGAAGAGGTGACATCATGGCTAAGGCTACGGAAGAATCCGAACTGGGACTGAAGCGAGAGCTGGGGCTGCTGGATACGGTATCCATAGAAGTAGGTGGCATAATCGGCGCCGGCATCTTCGCTCTCACCGGCATGGCTATTGGCATGTGCGGCGCCGCAGTCCCTATCGCCTTCCTCATAGCCGCCTTGCCCATGGTCTTTGCCATCATCCCTCTGGGCATGCTGGCCTCGGCCTTGCCCACAGTGGGCGGCAGCTTCAGATATCCCAGCCGTATATTCTCTCCCTTCTGGGGATTCCTAGGAGTGTGGGGAATTATGATGGGCATATTGTTGGGAGGGCTGCCCCTCTACGCCTATACCTTTGCCGACTACCTGCTGGTCCTGTTCCCCTCTTTATCACGAGTAGCAGTGGCGGTTGTTGCCCTGACCTTTTTCTTCCTGGTGAATCTGGTGGGCATCAGGACTGCCGGCAGCGTGCAGGTGGCTATGTTTGTCATCTTGATGATAGCCTTGCTCACCTACATCGCTGGCGGCTTGCCCAACATCGAGATTTCCAATCTGACCCCGATGTTTTCGCAGGGATTCATGGGCATTGCCATCGCTTCAGGCTTGCTCTTCTTTGCCTATATGGGGGCTAACTTCATCATAGACCTGGGAGCTGAGATTAAGAACGCAGGCAGGAATATACCCCTGTCCTTTGCCATCTCCATCCCCATCGTCATTGTAATCTACACCCTGATTGGACTGGTGGATGTGGGCGTGGTTCCCTGCGAGATGACCGCCAACCAGCCACTATCCGTATCCGCCGGCAAGTTCCTTGGCGGGCCACTGGCCACTTTCTTCACCGTGGGCGGCGGGCTGCTGGCCATGGCCACTACCCTGAATGCCACCTTCATGTTCGGCGCCCGCTACATCCTGGTCTTTGCCGATGATGAGGTGGTGCCCAAGTGCCTGGCAGCGGTCAGTAAGCGGTTCGCCACCCCTCACTGGGGTTTGCTGTTCATGTTTCTGGTTTCCCTGGTCGCCATGCCTTTGGGCACCAGCTCTCTGACCATCTTCGGCATCACAGCATCCATTGGCTCCATCGTCTTGCTCATCCCCATACTCATCGCCGCCTTTCTCCTTCCCAAAAGGATTCCCAAGGTCTATGCTAAAGCGCCTTTCAAACTGAAGGGTGTTTGGCTCTGGCTGCTGCCAGCCCTGGCCATACTATTCGGCGTCTTTTTCGTGGCTGCGCTGGGGATGGAAAGCCCGCTCGGACTTGCTCTATTCGTCGCCTGGATGGTGGTAGGCATCATCTATTACTTCGTGAGGAACCGCTATCTAAAGGCAAAAAGAGGAACCGGCCTGGACGCCATAGCTAAGAAGGGCATATAGCCCAACTTCCAGTCTAGAGTCACCAGTCGCTAGTCGCTAGTCACCAGTCACAAATCCCACGTCATTTAAGCGAGAAGGCTCTCTGCCTTGAGGTTGATCTCCCTCGCAATTATGCCAAAGTGCCTGTCTGCATGAAGCAGGGTAAGATTGTGCAGAATGGCAACAGCCGCAATCACGATATCGGCATAAGGGATTGTTTTGCCTCTGCGACGCAGCTCAAAGGCAAGGCTGGCTGCTTCTTCCCATTCTGCTTTTGCCAATGGGATGGTGTGTAAGGCTTCAAGCCTACTCTTTAATCGCTTGAATTCCGCTGGTGACTTGACACCGCCCAGAAGCTCAAGACAAATCAAAGGAACAATGACCACCCTATTCTCGGCGAGCAAAGCCTCTATTCTCTTTTTTACATCAGGGTCTGCCGCTTTCTTCAGAGCTAAGACCCAGGCAGAGGTATCCACCAGAACCAACTCACTCGTCACTGCGCAACCTCTCCAGCTCCTCCAGTGAAAGCTCTATATCAAACGTGCCTAATTCTCTCCTAAAAGCCTCCATATTCTTGCGCCGCACCAATTCGCGAAGTCCGGTCTCAATAGCTTCTCGCTTGGTTTTTACCCTGGCAGCCTCCATGGCTTCCTGAAGTAGCGCTTCATCTATAACTACAGTGGTTTTCATTGCTGTATCTCCTGGCCATATTATCCATACATCCCAATTATACTGCTAATGAATATGGCCTTTCAAACGAGCGGCTTTTTTAGCTTCGAGTCCTATGTCTGGAACATTGGGAATTTGAATTTTGATATTGTTTGGAATTTTAGCTATATGTACTTCCCAATAATCAACTTCAGGTCTTTCTTGACCTGCTCCGGCATCAGCTTGGGGTCGGTGATGATGGCGTTCTCCAGAGCCTTGGGGCAGATACAATCTCTGGATTTAGGCAGGTGAGACACCGCTTCTTTTAGTATCTTCTTGGCGGTTTCGATGCTCTTTCGCAAGTTAGCCACCACCATTTCCGCAGTCACCACCGCGTAGGTCTCCTTCCAGCAGTCATAGTCAGTGACAATGGCCATGGTGGCGTAGCATATCTCCGCCTCGCGTGCCAGCTTGGCCTCGGGCAGACCAGTCATAAAGATGATGTCAGCCCCCCAGGAACGGTACATCTCTGATTCAGCCCTGGTGGAAAACTGTGGCCCTTCCATGACGATACAGGTGCCGCCGTCATGTGCTCTCACCCTGAGCTTGCGGGCCGAATCATAGAGTATCTTGCCAAGCGCCGGACAGAAGGGGTCGGCAAACGGAATATGCCCCACGATGCCCCTGCCGAAGAAGGTATCATTGCGCAGAAAGGTGCGGTCGATTATCTGGTCGGGGATGACTATGTCCAGCGGCTCGATTTTCTCCTTAAGGCTGCCCACGGTGGCTACGGAGATAATCCATTCCACGCCTATGGATTTTAACGCATAGATATTGGCTTTAGCCGGCAGCTCGGTAGGGCTGATGTAATGTCCCCGGCCATGACGGGGGAGAAAGGCCACCTTCACACCGTCCAGTTTGCCCAGTATGATGGCATCGCTGGGGTCGCCGAATGGTGTCTTTATTCTTTCTTCCTTAACATCGGTCATGCCTTCTATCTGGTACAACCCTGTGCCGCTGATGATTCCAACTTTAGCTTCGGCCATTTTTCTAACCTCCATCCTTTCCTAAGTCAGGTGGGACATCTGGTCGATTTTACCGTCGTAAGTGGTCTACGGAATTTTGAGATTCGAGCAGAAGTGGCCTGGATTATACTCGGAAAAGCTACCAGTAGCAATGCGGAATTCAGGAGACTTTTGGCACTTATTGATGAAAGCCTATCCTATTGGAAATCCATTTAGCCTGCCCATGTCCACACTTCTATTCTCTTCCCACATACTTGATTGCAGCAAAGTTGCCAGATTAACGTCCTGATTGGTTATCTTGAGTTTGCGCCGAATCTTCTCCCGATGGCGGTTGATAGTGACTTCCGATACGCCCCGCATTTCGGCGATCTCTTTAGTACGCATTCCATTCCGGATCATGTTGCAGATGGCGATTTCGGTCGGCGTCATCGAACGGTAAGCTAGAGATAACTTGCTGATGAACGGTGAGGTTATCTCCTTGAGATTACTCTGGAGCATCTCCACATATTTAACCTGGGTAGGGGCTAACTGCAAGGCCAGGGCGCGCAGTATAGGCATAAGGATTTTTTCGACATTCGTTTTAATATCGTGGTAGATTTCCTCCTTCTCCTGTTCTATCCGGGAAAGAAGTACACGCAGGGCGGTATTGGCTTCCTGTAGAGCCTGGCGCTCCACGGTCAATTGTCGGTTGGTTTCCTGCAACTCTATCTCTGCCGAAATCCGAGTGGCGGTGGTGCCGAT
>VGOO01000020.1 GCA_016875925.1 Chloroflexota bacterium | reverse complement strand
TGTCAACTTCGTTTTTCGCTTTCTCCACCACCTCTTCAATTCGCGCCGGGTGTATGCGCCCATCCAATATCAGATTTGTCAACGCTACCCTGGCCACCTCTCTGCGCAATGGATCGAAGCTAGAGATAGTAACAGCCTCAGGGGTATCATCGATGATGAGGTCCACGCCAGTAGCCTGCTCTAAGGCACGAATGTTACGCCCTTCACGGCCAATGAGTCGCCCCTTCATCTCATCGCTAGGCAAAGAGACAACAGAAACAGTGGTCTCGGAAACTACGTCAGTAGCGCAACGCTGGATAGATGTAGCCAGGATATCGCGAGCTTTATCGTTGATCTCGCCTTTTATACGCTCTTCCCATTCGCGAACTTTTCGCGACGCATCCTCGCGTATCTCCACCTCAACCACCCGGAGCAATTCATCCCTGGCTTCCTGGCTAGACATGCCAGAAATAAGCTCAAGCTGGTGCAGTTGCTTGCTTCGAATTTCTTCTAGCTGAGCCCTGATACTATCGAGCCCCTTTTCTTTTTCAACCATACCGCGCTCACGGCGCTCAAGGGACTCCAGCTTATGGTCCAGCCTCTCTTCTTTTTGGTTGAACCGCCTCTCTAATCTCTGTAGCTCATAGCGTCGTTCTCGGCTCTCAGCATCGGCAGCCTGCCTAACCTTGACTGCTTCCTCCCTTGCCTTACGGAGCATCTCCTCATGTTTAGCCGTTGCCTCTTCCAGAAGTCTCTTAGCCTCATTCTGAGCACTCCGCAGTTGCTGGTTGGCTAATATCTGCCTGGCAAAGTATCCGAAAAGCAGACCCACAACAAGAACAAGCCCGATTACAACAAAAAACAGCCATGTGGCAATCATTTGGTAGCCTCACTTTCCTAACGCACCACATATTATCCCAACCCGTTAGGTTCATTTTCCTTTGCTTAATACTAATCCTTTGAACAAACGGTGTCAAACGAGCAGGCAACCTAAAAAGAACAGCTACGAAGAATGGCTGTGAGACTCTTGCCACAAGCGCTTCACGACCTTGCCAATGACTTCGTAGCTGAAACCACGTCGCCCTAGATAACCGGACAAGCGCCGGCAGAATTCCTCATAATCCAAAGACCTCATCCTCTGTGCCCGCTTCGCAACCACCTCGTAGGCATTGGCCTCATCGTCCAAGTCTGCTGTTGCTCCTTCCGCTATATGGGATGCCACACCCTTTTGCCTCAATTCAAGTTTAATCATTTGTCTGCTTTTCGGATTAAAGGACAAACGATCCTCTGTCCAGAACTGAGCAAAGACTTCATCGTCAACCAGCTTTCGCCTTTTCAGTTCAACGACCGCCTCATCAGCTATATCGCTTACAAAACCGCGCCGCCGCAACCTTACCCGCACCTCCACCTCGCTTCGAGGACGATAACGTAAAAAACGTAGCGCTGCATCAATGCAATCCTGTAACTCTGCAGAATGCTTGAGTTCTGCAATCTCATCGCTGGACAAGGCCTGACCCACTTTAAGGCCATGCCGCACAGCATCTTGTTTGTTAATAACGAATGAAAAGAAGCCGTCAATAAATACCTTGACACGGCCTTGTCGCGTCCCCTCCAAAGTTGTCACCATGCCCATGACAACTCAAACCCGAACCAATAACAAAGAGATTTGACTACTCAGCCACCTCTGCCACCACCCCAACACCCAAACTTGCAGAAGAGCTTGCAGTGGCCCTGACCTGTTTCTCGATTTCATCGGCAATTTCCGGATGCTGAAGAAGGTAATCTCTGGTATTTTCACGCCCCTGCCCCAGTTTCACATCATTGTATATGAAGAACGTTCCGGATTTCTTTATTATTCCAAGGGCAGCACCCATGTCGATGATGTCACCCTCCCTGCTTATACCACCTCTCTTAAACATTATGTCAAATTCAGCCAGACGGAAAGGCGGTGCCATCTTGTTCTTGACCACCCGCGCCTTAACTCTCGTACCCACCGCATCCTGTCCTTGTTTTATGGTATCACCCTTCCGCAAGTCGATCCTTACTGAGCTATAAAATTTCAAAGCTCGCCCACCGGGAGTAACCTCAGGACTGCCGAAAATAATACCCACTTTCTCCCTCAATTGGTTAATGAATACCACTGCCGTATTAGATTTGCTGATAACACCAACCAGTTTCCGCAATGCTTGAGACATTAACCTAGCTTGCAATCCCACATGAGAATCCCCCATTTCCCCTTCGATCTCAGCTTTGGGTACCAGCGCCGCTACACTATCAATCACCACCACATCCACCCCCTGGCTTCTTACCAGCTCTTCCGTGATGCCCAAGGCTTCTTCGCCACTACCCGGCTGGGAAATATACAATTCGTCGATTTTCACACCACAACGAGCCGCGTATCCCGGGTCCAAGGCATGCTCTGCATCTACATACACGGCCTTGCCACCTAACTTCTGAGCCTCAGCAATAATATGCTGTGCTAGAGTAGTCTTCCCTGAAGCCTCGGCACCATATATCTCGGTGACACGCCCCCTGGGGATGCCACCTATGCCCAACGCCAAATCCAGACTTAGCGAGCCTGTTGGTATAGCATCAACATGCTGGCCAGCCGAAAGAGCCCCTAGCTTTATGATAGAACCTTCCCCATACTGCTTCTCAATACGGCTTTTGGCCAGCTCCAGTGCCTTTTCTTTTTCGGTAGCCATGCTCTGCCTCCTTCATAAATTCAAAGGCATGATAACACAGGTATTATGCCATCACAACCAAACCTAAAAGCCCAAACCTCACGGAGAAAATACAGATGGCATGCACCGTTTGTGTGCACTTTCTTGCATCATGGAATCGATTTTGCGTTTAACACTCTCCTGCGCCTCGCCAGTCAGCAAATAACGGTCAAGCTCCCCGTAAGTCAAACCCATCTCCCCTTCATCCGTCTGCCCCCACCACAGCCCCCCCGAGGGCGGCTTGTCGATTATTTCCTGCGGCACATCCAAATATGCAGCCAAATCACGCACCTGCTGCTTCACCAAACTGCCCAGCGGCACTAGATCAGAACCACCATCGCCATATTTAGTAAAATATCCTACAGCCAACTCGCTCCGGTTGCTCGTACCCACAACCATATAGTTCAAACGGTTAGCGAAGTAATACAAAGTAATCATGCGAAGCCTGGGCTTGATATTAGCCTCGGCTAGTCGCCTGGTCGCTTCATCATAGCCGCTCACAGGTAAAGCTCGTAGTAAGGAATCATAAACGTCATCTAGAATCACGACCTCTACAGGTATCCCAAATTTCTTAGCAAACAGCTCAGCATGTCCGCGGTCGGTCTCATCGCTATGGCATGGCATGATAACCCCCAGAGTTGAATCAGCAAAAGCACGTTTGCACAGCACCGCCACCACCGCTGAATCAACCCCACCACTCAACCCCACCACCACACCTTTGCCACCAGCGGCAGACACCGTGTCCTTAATCCAGGATGTAATCTTCCGCGCTAACTTTTCAAAAGACAATGAAAAACCTTTCGTTCGGAAACACTGAATCAAATTTCAGCTATTATACAATCGCCCCAATCCCACCACAACCCATTTTTGTCTACACAAAGCATACGCCCAAACCTTGACTGAACCACAACTCTACATTAAACTTATCTCGGAAAGAGAAATGCCGGTTTATGAATATTACTGTCCCCAGTGTGAATACAAATTCGAACTCCTGCGGCCTATAAGCAAGGCAGATGGCGATGCCGCCTGCACCCGTTGTAACCGACCGTCCAAACGCGTTCTCTCTCGCTTCGCCTCCTTTTCCAAGGACAGCAGCGGCGAATCTGCACCTATCGCCGGTACCGGCAGTTCCTGTTCAGGTTGCAATGCCACCAGTTGCAGCACCTGCCACTAGTACCGGTTACCACGCTTACCCCAAACAAACCCAAGCGTATCACACTATAGCTTGCTTACACCTGTAAGCTTCAATGCCGCAAAACTAGCGCCCCCTACAACCAGCGCTTTTAGCATCACCACACCAAAAATCAACAACGCCGCATCGTAGAAAAATCCACCGGGGAACAGCATAATGAGGTAATCCCGGGTCGGGTCAAGTATCCAGTATTCATTAGAGAAACTGACCAGATGAAAGAGTATAAAGAGCCGCTCAAACCCGATAATTGCCCACAAGGCCAAAAATGACATCAAGCCCAAGGTAACCACACTTCCCCAGAACAAACCTCTTGCAGGTACCCTCCACCCCTCCCTAAACCCCAACCAAAACACCAGAATACAAGCAAACATAAGCGCTAAAACTACCAATTGGACGTGGTAATCCAGTTGCACCAGATTTCTCACATCTTCCAGATGCACAATTTCTCGTTCGTTGAACAAAACAAACTGCTGCCCCTGCTTGGTTACCAATACCTGAACTGAGTCTACCTTCAAGTTAAAATAATCAATCAGATGCTGTGCTACCTTTTTTAATTGCAAAACATCGATGCCAGTAACTTCGTCTATCCGGTATTTTTCGAAACCGTACTCGTAAAGCCTGATCTCGTTAACCGCCCAACGCATAACGCTGGTAACAATTAACACAGGCAAGCAAAATACAAACAGCCAGAAGACTATACCGCGCGCAATCTTCATCTCGCAACTCCAAAATCTGGCCCGATAATAGTAGGCCAGTCCGCTGTTGTCAATCACCTTATTAAGACGCTGCTGCCACAACATCCTCTCAGTGACTTTAATTATGAGTCAATGCATGGGCTCGTTAGCCCTGTGCTACAATATAACTGAGTAACATGCAATACAAACGCCTCATAGCTAAGTTCGGCACCAATCTACTAACTGGTGGCACCGGCAAACTGGACAGCAACATCATGTCCAGCATGGTTGACCAACTGGCTAATCTCCACAAGCAAGGCCATGAGATAATCGTGGTGTCTTCAGGTGCAATAGCCGCAGGTCGACAAAAGCTTGGGTTAACCGACAAGCGCAGGGATGTTGCCTTCAAGCAAGTACTTGCCTCCGTAGGCCAGAATCAGCTCATGCAGACTTACGAGCAGCTCTTCAGCAAGCATAACCTAATCATAGCCCAGGCATTGCTCACCAAGGCCGACCTCTCCGACCGCGCCGGATACCTCAACGCCCGCAATACCCTTCTGGCTTTAATCGAGCTGGGCGTAGTTTGCATCGTGAACGAAAACGACGTGGTGTCTACCGATGAGCTAGGCGAGCTGAAGTTCGGCGACAACGACAACCTCTCAGCTATGGTGGCTAACCTTGTAGATGCCGACCTGCTGGCATTGCTCACCGATATAGACGGTCTCTACACTGCAGACCCTCAGCGAGACCCCAAAGCGAAGCTCATACCCAGGGTGGATAAAATCAATGCCTGGATCGAACGCGTAGCCAGGGGAACATCCAGCTCCTGCGGCGTTGGCGGCATGACCACCAAGGTCGAAGCTGCAAAGCTGGCCACCAGCTCAGGGGTAGCCGTGGTTATTGCCGATGGGCGCACTCCTGACATATTGAATCGCATTGCCCGTGGCGAGAACGTAGGCACCATTTTCCCGCCTCACACGAGTCAGTTAGAAAGCAAAAAACGGTGGATGCTCAGCCGGCTGGCTTCCAGAGGAAAACTGATAGTAGATAGCGGAGCTGTCAAGGCACTCAAGCAACAAAACAGAAGCCTGCTGCCGGCAGGGATAGTTGACGTGGAAGGCAGATTTAAGCGTGGCGATGTGGTTGATATTCACGATACAGACGATATCCACATCGGCTGCGGCATATCTAACTACAGTTCCAAAGATGTCGCGGCTATCCGTGGAGCACATTCAGAGGAGATACCCAAGCTTCTCGGCTACGAGTACGGCGATGATGTAATCCACCGCAATAACATGGTACTGATATAAAAAGTTGGGCAATTGCTGGCTATAGCTTAATGAGGAGGAGAAATGCAAGCGGCAATAAAAGAACTGGAGGAGAAATGTCAGGCGGCTAAGGCAGCCTCCAGGAAGCTCGCCTTCCTTAGCACCGAGACCAAGAACAAGGCGATACTAGCCATAGCCGATGCCTTGATGGCAAATCAAAAGGAGATACTGGCAGCCAACGAACTGGACTACAAGGAGTCAGCGTCCTCTGGTATGAGCGCAGCTATGCTCGACCGCCTCATGCTATCGCCAGACCGCCTGGAAGCCATAGCTAACGACGTGAAGACTGTGGCCACCCTACCCGACCCTGTGGGTGAGCTATTCGAGGAACGTACTCTACCCAACGGGCTAAAGCTTAGCAAGAAGCGCGTGCCACTCGGAGTCATCGGCGCTATTTATGAAAGCCGACCCAACGTCACGGTTGACATCGCTACGCTCTGCCTAAAATCAGGCAATACTGTTGTCCTCCGCGGTGGCAAAGAGGCACTGCACTCTAACAGGGCGCTGGCAAGCACAGTCCAGCAAGCCGCTTACAAAGCTGGAATACCCCAGGGAGCAGTGCAGTTCATCGAGTCCACGGATAAGGCTCTGGTTGACCACATGCTGAAGATGAGAGAAGCCATTGACCTGGTCATACCCCGCGGTGGCGCTGGGCTAATCAAGTTCGTTGCTGAAAATGCCAGCATGCCCGTGGTCACCGGCGGCATAGGCGTCTGTCACACCTATGTAGACAAGGACGCCAACCTAGACAAGGCAGTAGCCATCGCCTACAATGCCAAGGTACAACGACCCACCGTCTGCAATGCGTTAGACAGCCTGCTGGTACATTCCAGAGTCGCCGAACGCTATCTTCCTATGATAGCCAAGGAATGGGCCAAGGCCAACGTGGAGATGCACTGCGATAAGCGCAGCATGGCAATACTCAAGCAGGTACCATCGCTGAAGCTAGTCCCCGCCAAAGATGACGACTGGGGTAAGGAATTCCTGGCATTAACAGCAGCAGTAAAGGTAGTGGACTCTTTAGACGAGGCGCTAGAGCACATCGAGCGCTACGGCTCAGGTCACTCCGAAGCTATTATCACAGAAGACAAGAGGGCCGCCACGCGTTTTCTCAATGAGGTTGACGCTGCCTGTGTCTATGCCAACACCAGCACTCGTTTCACCGATGGCGCACAGTTTGGCCTTGGCGCAGAAATAGGCATCAGCACTCAGAAGATGCATGCCCGCGGCCCAATGGCATTGAGAGAGTTGACCAGTTATAAATGGCTCATCATCGGTGATGGTCACGTCCGCCCCTAGCGCAAGGTCGCCACTACTGCTTTCTGAGCCTCAAATAGCCGCTTGATTCCGCTTTCGGCAAGAGACATCAGGACATCCATGGTCTCTTTTGTGAAAGGCTTGCCTTCGGCTGTGCCCTGGATCTCAACGAACTTACCATCATCGGTCATCACCACATTGAAATCGACCCCAGCCCGGGAATCCTCCTCGTAG
Organism: Chloroflexota bacterium; assembly: GCA_016875925.1. Classification (GTDB taxonomy): domain Bacteria; phylum Chloroflexota; class Dehalococcoidia; order GIF9; family UBA5629; genus VGOF01. Next base: position 13,616 of record VGOO01000020.1, on the reverse strand, counting down.
CACAGGTCAAGCAGTTTTTCACCCAGGACAACTCCCACACTGGTAGCAGCAACCACATTCCTCAACGGAATCGATTTGAGCACTCCCTGCTTTTTGAGATTGTACAGAGCATGATACAGAGCCACATATCCACCAGTGATAGCTGCCGTGCGGGTTCCACCATCTGCCTGCAACACATCGCAGTCAACGGTAAAAGTCCTTTCGCCCAGGGCTCGGAGGTCTATGACCGCCCGAAGTGAACGCCCGATTAGACGCTGGATTTCTTGGCTGCGACCGGCTGCGCTATCAGGCAAAATCCGGCGTGGGGTACGAGTATGTGTGGAGCGCGGCAGCATGGCATACTCAGCAGTGACCCATCCACTCTCTTCGCCTTTCAGGAAAGCAGGCACTTTGTCCTCCACGCTAACAGCGCAGAGAACCTTGGTCTGTCCCAGCTCAATTATGGCCGAGCCTTCAGGAAAAGCCTGATAGCCCAGCACAATATTCACCGGACGAAGTTCATCGTTAGCACGACCATCAATCCTTGCCATCAAAATCAAGCCTCAAGCAATTAGGCCAAAGTATAACATTGAACCAGATAGCCCCACAATCCTTAAGAGCAACGCACTGCCTGAATAGGGGAATTCGTTGACCCGCCATTGCAGTCGATGTTACCATGTCGGGCAATGGAATTAACCATTGCGAATATCTCTGCACTAGTCTGTATAGGACTCGTGGCCGGGCTCCTGGGCTCGATGCTAGGCGTAGGCGGCGGTTTCATTATCGTACCTGTGCTCATTCTGGCACTTAAACTACCAATGCAGGTGGCTGTGGGCAGCAGCCTGGTGGCAATAGTAGCTAACTCATGCACTGCGGCTAGCGCTTACCTCAAAACACGGATGACTAATATAAGGCTGGGCTTGCTCATGGAGACCACAACCGTCCCCGGAGCTATCCTTGGCGCCATAGCTGCCACTCTGCTTGCGTCGTCGACGTTAAGTATATTCTTTGGTATTGTCCTGCTCTATGTCTCCTATTCCATGATATTTCGCCAGCCGGCAATGACAGAAGACATCGCACCAACGACAGATTCAACAAATTTAGATGACGACTCTTCCAGCTTCCTCGGCCAGTCGCAGAGCATGTACTACGACATTAGCCAACGCAGACCCATCAACTATGAAATCAAACGAGTCCCCTGGGGGCTGACAACTAGTTTCCTCGCTGGCATTCTATCCAGCATGCTAGGCATTGGCGGCGGCATTATCAAAGTACCTGTAATGCACTCGATTATGGGAATACCGATTAAGGTGGCCATCGGCACCAGCAGCTTTATGATAGCCCTCACCACTGCCGCTGGCGCCCTCATCTATTACCATAACGGATATGTTCACCCATCCATCGTAACGCCCCTGATAGTGGGAGTGGTCGGAGGCGCCTTGCTTGGAACTTCGTTAGCCCAGAGAGCTACGGGGGCATGGCTCAGAAAAGGCTTCGGTGGGCTGCTTCTAGTCACAGCAATCCTCATGTTCCTCAGAACTGCCAACGTGATGTGAGAAATGAAGGAAAAACAGAGGGACGATAAACTCTACACCTGGACTAGCCTTGGCTTCCAGTCAGGCGTGTTTGTTTCGCTGGTGTTAGTGACCATCGGGATAATCATGCTCGTCATCTCCAAAACTAAAATAGCAGATGCCGTAATCCCACTTAGCGAATTGCCCCAATGGTTGCTCAGCCCTGACGCTAAAGCTATCAGCAGTCTGGGAATAGCTATCCTCTTGCTCACCCCCATCCTGCAGGTGGTAATTGCCGCAGCAAGGTTTGCCCATTACAAGGATGGACGCTACCTGAGCATCAGCCTGGCGCTTTTATGTATGCTAGCACTTAGCCTATTCCTATCCGCCACCTAGATTGACCGACAAAAAATGCTATGCTATGATTGCCCTAGATGACAGCGCTGACCGACCTTAATGAGGAAATCAAACGCTGCCAGGACTGCGATTTAGCCAAGAACCGCACTAAGGTAGTACCCGGAGAAGGCCCAGATAACGCCGCACTTCTCTTCATCGGTGAAGCACCGGGATGGCATGAAGACCAGCAGGGACGCCCCTTCGTTGGCCCTGCCGGCCAATTCCTCGAGGAACTACTATCCACCATCGGACTGAGAAGAGACCAGGTCTTCATAGCCAATGTCATCAAATGTCGCCCATCTGCAAATCGTGACCCGCTCCCAGGAGAGATCCAGGCCTGCAAGAAATGGCTCGACCGCCAGATTGAGCTAATACAGCCAAAAGTAGTTGTCACCTTAGGCCGTTACTCCATGGCCCGATACTTCCCCAACCAGAGCATCAGCAAAATCCACGGCAAATCCAAGAAAGAAGGCGAGATCACGTACTACGCCATGTACCATCCTGCCGCCGCCCTGCACCAGGGGAGCTTGCGCAAAATCATCGAAGCCGATATGCTAAAGATACCGCAATTGCTGGCGCAAACAGATAAACTCACCGAAGCAGAAACAGAACCACAGCAGCTTAGTATGTTCTAACCGAAAGACAATGGGCAAACACAAACTCAGAATAATTCCTCTGGGCGGATTGGGCGAAATCGGCAAAAACATGATGGCCATTGAATATGGCAACGACATCGTTGTCGTTGACGCCGGTCTCATGTTCCCCGAAGAAGACATGCACGGAGTTGACCTCGTCGTCCCCGACATAAGCTACCTGCAGGAGAGACGCGAGAAGCTCAGAGGCATCATCCTGACCCACGGACATGAAGACCACATCGGTGCCTTGCCATATGTACTACCACAGCTCGGCACACCACTCTACGGAACCAAGCTCACCCAGGGACTGGTCACGGTGAAACTGAAAGAACACCGCTATTCAGACAAGGCCACTTTCAAGACAATACAGACGGGACAGAAGTACCAGCTAGGCAACTTCACGATCGAGCCTTTTTCAGTATGCCACAGCATTCCAGACTCGATCGGATACATCATCCACACACCCATCGGCGTAGTGGTTCACAGCGGCGATTTCAAGGTAGATTACACGCCAGTAGACAGCAAACCAACCGACCTTACCAGGTTGGCACAACTGGGAACGCAGGGCGTCTTACTGCTTCTCGCCGATTCCACCTATGCCGAGCTCCCAGGCTATACTCCTTCGGAAAGCGTAGTCGGGGAGACACTGGACCACATCATAGCCAACGCTCCAGGGAGAGTAATTATCGCCACCTTTTCTTCACTGATTTCCCGCATCCAACAGGTCATCAATGCCGCCGCCAAGCATGACCGCCATGTATTCATCATCGGCCGCAGCATGAAGAACACGACGAAGATGGCAGCAGAGTTGGGTTACCTCAACATCCCAACTGGTGTGGTGCGCCAATCCGACGAGCTACACCGCTTTCCCCATGACAAAATAGTGCTCCTGACAACGGGCAGCCAGGGAGAACCCACATCGGCACTGGTGAGAATCGCCAACCATGATAACAGCCAGGTCCGCATCACACGCGGAGACACAGTGGTGATGTCAGCCACACCCGTCCCTGGGAACGAGACGCTGGTTCATCGGACAGTGGACACACTCTTCCGTCAGGGCGCCCAGGTGATATACGAGAAATTGGCACAGGTACACGTCCACGGCCATGGTAGCCAGGAAGAGCTCAAGCTGCTACTCAATCTGGTCAAGCCCAAATTTTTCATACCCATCCACGGCGAATATCGCCACTTGAGCTTACATGCCAAACTGGCAAAGTCACTGGGCATGCCAGAAAGCAATATATTTGTCATCGAGAACGGGAGCATCCTCGAGCTTGACCGCAACAAAGCCAGGGTAACCGACAAAGTGCCAGCAGGCAACGTCTATGTAGACGGACTGGTCATGGGCGATTTAGCAAAGGTGGTCTTGAGAGACCGCAAGATGTTGTCTCGGGATGGCATCGTAGTCGTGATAGTCGCCATTGACAAGAAGAGGGGCAAAGTGATAGGCCGACCCGATATCGTATCACGCGGCTTTGTGGACACGATAGAAGGAGAAACGATATTGGAACAAGGCCGGGATTTGGTGGCAACTACGTTGGACCGCAGCGGTGGACGCCCCCTTGAGTGGAGCTTCATCAATACCAAGGTCAAGGACACACTGGGCAAGTTTTTTTACGAGCAGACCAAGCGCCGCCCCATGATTCTTACCACCACCATGGAGGTATAACAAGGCCTTGCCCAAGAAAAAGAGGGCCACTAAACCCACCTCGGCTCAAACCAAAAAGGGAAAACCCTTTTGGAAACAGTTCTTCGGGTTCCTTTTCTCCCCCCCAGTCTTGAGGCTGATAGCAGCGCTAATCATCGCTGGCCTCATCTACTGGTTTTGGCCAGACATCTCTGACTGGGCAGTAACCACCTGGGAAGGACTGCTTGAGCTGCTGGGAATAGGACTTCTTATAGTTGCAGTATTTTTGGGACTGCTACTCTGGATAATCCTGGCAGGAAAGTTCTCTCTGCTCGTCCGCTATTGGAACTTCTGGCTGGGCGGAATTTGCCTGGCCATAGCTATCTGGGGAATAGCGGCTTTCTTCAATCCCGGCAGCGGCATTGCCAGCCGGTCAACACTCGGCGGTGAGACCGGCCAGAATATCATAGGAACTACAGATATCATCGGCATATTGAGGTTAGCCGGACTTATTGTCCTGGCCATCATTTTCATGGCCCCCAGGTGGTCCGGCCGTATCGCTGTCAGCACCGCCAGAGGAACAGGGGTCCTTATCAAACGTGGTTGGCAAGCTGCCACTGCACCAAAACCAAAAGAACCCAGGATAACAATTAAGCCCGAAGCAAGACCAGAACAACCTCCTCCAACCATAACCCCAACTACTGCACCACCAGCGCCAATCAAGACGCCCACCTCTGAGACATGGGAACAAGACAAGCACCGCCCCATGCTGACCCTCGGCGGATGGCAACTCCCCCCCATTAGCATCCTGGACAAGCCAACTGAAGTAGAGCTGAGCCAATCCGATATCAAGGAGCGCGCTCAGCTCATCAGGGACGCCCTGGGTAGCTACGGAGTCGATGTGGAGTTGGGCGATATAAACGTCGGCCCTACCGTGACTCAGTTCGAAGTCATCCCTGGCTGGGACTACAAGTACAAAGAGGTCAAGGAACGAGACAAGGATGGTAGCATCAAAGCCCGCCGAGAAGAGGTAGCCAGAACCAGGGTCAAGGTAGAGCGCATCAGCTCGCTGGCCAGCGACCTTGCCTTAGTTCTAGCGGTACCCAGCATCAGAATTGAGGCCCCCATACCCGGAAAATCAGCCGTAGGCATCGAGGTTCCAAACATCACGTTCGGCCTGGTGAATCTGCGGAGCGTAATAGAGAGCACATCCTTTCAAAAAATCAGCGCTAAATCGAAGCTAACCATAGCTCTGGGCAAAGGCGCCGGTGGCGAGACAGTTGCCGCAGACCTTGGCAGAATGCCACATTTGCTCGTGGCTGGCGCAACAGGCAGTGGCAAAACCGCCTGTCTCAACTCCATAATCTGCTCCTTGCTGGTGCACAACACCCCTGACGATGTGCAATTCATCATGATAGACCCCAAGCGAGTGGAACTGGTCAACTTCAATCGACTGCCACACTTGATTGCGCCAGTCGTTGTAGAAATTGACAAGGCAGTCATGGCACTGCGCTGGCTTATCCTGGAGATGGACAACCGCTATCGCAAATTCGCCCAGGTGGGAGCACGCAACATAGACGGATACAACAAGGAGAAACATCCCGGAGATACCCTGCCTTACATCGTGGTCCTTATTGATGAATTGGCCGACTTGATGATGACGGCCTTCGACGAAGTTCAGCAAAACCTTTGCCGCCTGGCACAACTGGCACGTGCCACCGGCATACACCTGATAGTAGCCACCCAGCGTCCATCGGTTGACGTCGTGACCGGTCTCATAAAAGCCAACTTCCCCACCCGCATCAGCTTCGCCCTCACCTCGCAGGTGGATTCTCGCACCATCCTCGATGCTGCTGGGGCTGAGAAGCTGCTGGGCAGGGGCGATATGCTCTACATGCCCACGGACGCCAGCAAACCCAAGCGGCTTCAGGGCACTTTTGTCTCCGATGCTGAAATCGATAGGCTGGTGAACTTCTGGGGCAGCCAGCCCAAGCCAGAAAAAGCGCCGGTGGAATTTGAGGAAATAGCACAGCCTCCTGTAAGCGAAAAAGGCACCGATGATTCCCTGCTCGACGCCGCCCGACAACTAGCACGGGAACACAAAGAGATATCTGCCTCTTTTCTGCAGCGCCGTCTGCGCATCGGCTACCCACGTGCTGCCAGGCTATTTGACCAGCTCCAGGAAGAAGGCTACGGCAAAAAGGCTACAGACCAGCCACCCCAAGACACCCCCCTTCACTAATAGACCACTTTTTGTTCCCAAGCTGCCCGATAAAATCGTCATTGCGAGCGGAGCGTGGCAATCTCTCTTTAGTTTTTCCTCTCCCTCGAGGGAGAGGCCAAGTGAGGGTGGCTCAAATCGTCACCCGAGTCCCTTGTGATTGTCATTCTCGGACACCCTCGCGGCAATCTCTAAGGGCAACCATTGCCTCCACCGAGCCTTTCTGCATTCCATAGGCAGTTCCCAAACCCCTTTCGAGAACAAGTAGCTAACGCCTGCTTTGCAGTGGTTGCATACCATTCATCCGGTATCTGACAAGTAACAACACAATGAAAAGTGTAGAGAGCAACTTCTGGCTTTTGATGCACTGGGACAAATTTAAACTTGCCGACGCATAACACAGTGAATTTAGGCTCAAAAACACAAGCTTTGTGTTACTTGCGGAATATCCTTTTTCGTCCTAAAATACCTCTGGCGTCAATCCATTTCGTGGCGTGTGTTAACAGAATATGAGACATCGCAAGCCAAATACAAAACCAAGTTGGAAATCATACGAGGAGGTCGCAGCATACCTGCTTGACCAGAATGCTCATAAGTTTGGGCTGAAAACGGTGGAAGGTAAACAGAAAATACGTGGCAACAGATCTGGGACTGTTTGGGAAATCGACGCCAAAGGTATTCGTGAAGAAAATGTAGGTTTCGTAATAATTGAATGCCGTAGATATACCACATCGAGACAGAATCAAGAAAAGTTGGGTAGTCTGGCTTATCGCATTATGGATACAGGGGCTGTCGGTGGAATAATTGTAAGCCCGCTAAATGTTCAAGAAGGTGCTAAAAAGATCGCTGCCAGCGAGAATATTCTCAGCGTTCAACTGGATGCCAATAGTACGCCTACCGATTTTGTGATGAGATTCCTGAACAAGTTAATGGTTGGGTTATCAAATGGAGTGCGTTTATCAGACACTTGTTCATTAGAAGTTTTGATAACTTGCCAAAGCTGTAGTATGAAATTCCGAGTCGAAACAAACGAAAAAATATGCCCAAATTGCCAACGGCCTGACTGAAGATAATGCAAGACGAAACGTGTTTCATCAGGACAATATAACATCGCCCTGCCGTTGGAATAGCGGTTACTTGGACTTAAGAAAAGGCGATAGCAGCTCTTCGTCTTTCCTCAGCTCGATGATTCGGTCGCGCAGGAGAGCAGCTTTCTCAAACTCCAGATTCCTGGCAGCCTTCCTCATCTGAGATTCCAAGTCCTTTATCAGCCGCGTCACTTCCTCTTTAGATATAGGAGTGGGCGTATAGATAGCTTTGGTCTCAGCTACGGCCTTGACCCGCTCGGTGATATCCCTGATGGCTTTCTTTATCCCCTGCGGCGTAATGCTGTGTTCCTGGTTGTACGCCTCCTGGACCTTCCTGCGCCGATAGGTCTCCTCCATAGCCTCACGCATAGCTGTGGTCACTGCATCAGCATACATAATGACGTCACCATCAACATGGCGCGCCGCCCGCCCCATCGTCTGAATCAGAGCCTCCTTAGACCTCAAGTATCCTTCTTTATCAGCATCCAGTATGGCCACCAGGCTTACCTCCGGCAAATCCAACCCCTCCCGGAGCAAGTTAATACCAACCACCACATCATAAACGCCGAGACGAAGGTCACGCAGTATTTCCACCCTCTCCAGAGTATCCACCTCCGAATGCAGATAATGGGTTTTTATTTCCAACTCCCGCAGATAGTCAGCCAGCTCTTCAGCCATTCGCTTGGTCAACGTCGTCACCAGGCAGCGTTCACCCTTGTCCACCCTCACCTTAATCTGGTGGATAAGGTCGTCAATCTGCCCTTTGCTAGGTTTAACCTCAATAGTCGGCTCCAGCAAACCGGTAGGCCGAACAAGCTGTTCAGCTACCTGCTGGCTATGTTCGTACTCAAATGGCCCAGGTGTAGCTGAAACATAGATGACCTGGTTAGTCCGACCCTCAAACTCGTCAAAATTAAGGGGGCGATTATCCAGAGCCGATGGCAGCCGAAAACCGAAGTCCACCAGGGTCCGTTTGCGGGACATATCGCCATGATACATGCCCCTTATTTGAGGCAAGGTCATATGTGATTCATCGATGAACATCAAAAAGTCATCGGGGAAATAATCCAGCAACGTCCACGGGGCGCTGCCTGGCGCCCTCCGCTGCAGGTGCCGAGAGTAATTCTCCACAGCATGGCAGTAGCCAACCTCGCGGAGCATCTCCATGTCGTAGTTCGTCCTCGCCTCCAGCCGGGCTGCTTCCAGAAGCTTGCCCTGGCCTCTCAGCTCCTGCAAGCGTTCCTCCAGCTCGACCTTTATATCCTCAATAGCTGCCATGAGCTTGTCATGCGAAGTAACGAAGTGCTTTGCAGGGTAAATATCAACCGAGTCCCGTTCCGCCAATAATTCGCCGGTGAGCGGCTCAATATCAGCGATACGCTCTATTTCGTCTCCCCAGAACTCAATCCTGACCGCTATTTCCTCGTATGACGGCTGAATCTCCAGCGTATCCCCACGTATGCGAAACCTGCTCCGTGTGAAATCAAAATCATTCCGCTGATACTGCATATCCACCAGCCGGCGAATCAGCTTATCCCGGTTACACTTCTGGCCCTTCTGCACAGTCACCACAAAGCTGCGATACTCCTCAGGCTCCCCCAAACTATAAATACAGGAGACAGAAGCCACTATCAGCACATCTCGACGGTCGAGCAAAGCTCTGGTGGCCGCATGACGGAGCTTATCTATCTCTTCATTTATATCGATTTCCTTTTCAATGTATGTATCCGTGCTGGGAACATAGGCCTCGGGCTGATAGTAGTCATAGTAGCTGACAAAATACTCCACTGCATTGTCTGGAAAGAACTCCTTGAACTCTGTGGCTAACTGTGCGGCAAGGGTCTTATTGTGGCAGATAACCAGCGTGGGCTTCTGCACCCTCTCCGCCACATTAGCCATAGTAAACGTCTTGCCGCTGCCAGTTACGCCCAGCAACGTTTGCCGCTTGTATCCCTGTGTAATCCCCTCAACCAGCTTATCGACGGCCTGGGGTTGGTCACCTGTTAGCCTGAAATCAGAAGCAATCTTGAACTGTGGCATCAAAATCCTGCTTAAATATCGAACCCGAGTTTACAAAAAAGCGAGGGTAAGAGGAAATGAACAGCTTCAGATATGGTATTCACCTTGACGCCAGATGCTGGAGAGCCAGCCTCACTCGCTCTTCCAGGTCCATATCCTGAGAGTTGGGCAAGCCCGAAACCGCTTGAGTAGCCTCTTTCAGAGAATATCCCAGACTGGTCAGCGCAGCTACGACATCGGCATCCTGCTGTCTCAGTTCAGGAACCACAGCTTCCACCATGCCTTTCGCCAGCTTTCCCTTCAATTCCAGCACTATGTGTCCCGCCGTTTTTTTGCCGATGCCTGGCACCTGGCTGAGCAGGTCGATATTACCATTGGCAATAGCGGAAACAAGTTGGTCCGGGCTAAACGTCGAAAGCAAAGCCAAAGCAGCCTTGGGACCGATTCCCGAAACCGAGATAAGGCTCTTGAAAAGCCCCAGCTCCTCAGGTGAAGCAAAACCATACAGCGCAACATTGTCCTCTCTCAAGTACAAGTAGGTATGCAAATGAACCTTGTCACCCGCAGTTCCCAGTCGCCCTAAAGCAGAGCTAGGCACACTCACCTGAAGGCTGACAGGGCCAACCCTGACAACCGCCGAATCTACCCCGCGGCTCTCTAGTATCCCCTCCAAAGCAACTATCATCAATTTCCTCTATCGCGTTTTATTTAGCAGACAGTCAAACTGCCTCTGATGAAGATGGCAAATAGCTACAGCAAGCGCATCTGAAGCATCACTGGGTTCAGGGGCGGTAGAAAGGCCAAGCTGTATCCTCACCATCTCCTGTACCTGTGCCTTGCTGCTACCCCCAGAATTGGTCACGTTTTGCTTCACCAAGGCTGGTGGGTATCGAAAAACCGGCAGTTTCCGATTGGCTGCAGCCAGAATTGCTATTGCCTGCGCTCTGCCCAGAGACAAGGCAGAGCGCACATTATCGGCTACAAAAGGCTCCTCAATTGCCACTTCATCAGGCTCGCATTCAGCAACAACCCGACAAAGACCGTGGTACAAGGAAGACAACCGTTGCTCCAAAGGAAGCTTGGCAGGAGACCGCAACACCCCGCAGTTCACCATTCGCATTTCCCGTCCTTCCTCATCCACCACACCATATCCCAGATTCAGGGTGCCCGGGTCAATGCCGAGAACACGCATAGGTTACGCCATGGTCCGAAGCTTCTCCAGAACAGCCTCGGAGTAATCTATATTGGAAAACACCCGCTGGACATCGTCCAACTCTTCAAGATGGTCGAGCAATTTTAGCGTTTGAAGCGTCTCCTTCTCACCGAGAACCACCGTAGTCTTGGGAACACGAGAGACCTCGGCAGAGATTACCGGCTTCGCTGCCTCAATAGCCTTCCTCACCGGCTCCAGGTTTTGAGGAGTGGTGATAACTTCGAGAAAGCCCTTCTCCACCTTGACATCATCAGCGCCAGCATCTATAGCGGCCAGAGCCAGGGATTCAACATCTACGCCATCGCTAGTATCTACCGTTATCACGCCCCTGTTATCGAATATCCAGGCTACGCATCCACTCTCTCCCATATTCCCCCCATGCCTGGAAAAAAGATTTCGAACTTCCTGCAAAGTACGATTCCTGTTGTCAGTCAGAGCCTGAACCATTACCGCTACGCCTGCTGGCCCATAGCCTTCAAGCATTAACTCAGTTAAGCTAGCCCCCTCCAGTGTCCCACTGCCCCTCTTTATAGCCCGCTCAATATTCTCTGAGGGCATGTTATTATCACGAGCTTTCTGAATCGCTAACCGAAGGCCGAAATTGGAGCTTGGATTTGGTCCAGCTTCACGCACTGCAACCATGATTTCTCGCGTGAGCTTGGTAAACAGTTGCCCGCGCTTGGCATCAGAAGCACCCTTCTGGCGCTTAATCTGTGACCATTTAGAATGACCTGACATGGTTCCTGCTCAGCTAGATTTTACCATCCACTAATATAGCGGTAAAGCAAACATCAGACAACATCATATACTCACGATAATCATAGCACTCAATGGACTACAATGCTACATGTAAAAATTGAACGAACGGTAGCCCGTCTCCGTTCACGATGTTTAATGTTATAATGCTGAATAATTACCTTCCAAGGAACCTAGCGAGTGGAAATAATCGAGAAGCTCATCAGTCATGGCATAGCCAAAGAGCTTATCGTCATCATTATCTCTGCGCTGCCGATTATAGAGCTGCGAGGTGCGCTCCCCGTGGCTATAAACCTCTTCGGTATGCCCTGGTACTGGGCACTTCCACTGGCAGTCATCGGAAACATGTTGCCCGTCCCTATATCGCTGCTGTTCCTTGATTCAATAGCTAAAATCGTCAGCAAGGTGGACACCGGTAAAAAAGTTATTAACTGGGTTTTCGAACGCACCCGACGCCGCGAAAAGATTATCCAGAGATACGAGCGGATAGGACTCATGCTTTTCGTTGCTATCCCGCTGCCCTTCACTGGCGCCTGGACAGGTTCTATCGCTGCCTTCCTGATGGGCCAGCGGTTTCTTCATTCCTTCTTATCTATCTTCTGCGGAGTGCTAATCGCTGGAGTCATTGTAACCACTCTATGTTTGCTGGGCTGGGCCGGCGCTATTATCGCTGGCATCGGGCTTAGCGTAATAGCCATACTGGGCTGGTGGAAAGTCTAAGCAGTCAATTTCAACATGAGACTCGATAATCCTCAAAAGACAAGCTTCGCGAGAAATATCAACATACCAAAGCTAAAAGCCGTCACCGATAGCTATATGCAGCAAGTACCCATGGTGCACGAGCATTGCGAACGCTGTCTCAACACACAGAGGTGGCATGGCAATGCCGTCCTCATGTTACTGGATGCAGCTTTCGATTCTATCGGGCTTAATTATTTCCAATCAGTGGTGCCAAAAGTGGAACAGTTCCGCCAGAAATTCGTGGAAACGGGCAAAATCCGCACATTTGAGGATTTATTAGCAGCCAGCGACGAAGAGCTTAAGGCTATATGGAAAAATCAACGCTCCTGGCAAATGGCCACTGAGGCAGCTTCATACCTGGCAGCAATAAAAAAGAGGAAAAGGTTGAATGACAGAGACGCACTCATTTTTTGGGCAAGGCGTGCTAGTTTGGAAAACTGGAGAAATGACCCCATGGGCAAGATAAAAGGCGTGGGCATAAACACCTACCAGTACCTGAGAATGATGGGCGGTGTTGACACCGTCATGCCCGACAAAATAGTAAAGAGGGTTACTGCGGAAATGCTACTAAAGACAGATATACCAATGCCAGCTACAGATATCGAATTCGTCTATCTGATGGATGAAATCGCAGCCATGACGGGCTACAGGGCAATCGAGCTATGCTGGATGACCTGGCTGATTCAGTCGGAGGCAGGCATGAGTAGGATGGAGAAATATCAGAACCTTTTGCCAATGATTTAACCTGCCCCAAATGCACTACCCTGCCGAACACAAAAAGCTCCGGACCAGATAGGCCGGAGCTTCAAGTTTCCTGGTGGAGGCGGGGGAGGGTTGAACTCCCCGTCCAGAAGAAGGTTGCCAGAACCTGCTACAAGTTTAGCCAGCGCTTTAATCTCACCCAGCTAGCCTCTGCTGGCTAAGTTTAGCTAGACCAGTCGATTAGTTCTTAGCCAACCTTTTATCGACATCAAGGTTGGAGCACCCCGACTGTTCGTCACCCAATCCCAACCCATCGGGGCGAGGTCAGGTTGGATGTGCAACCTTTAGTTAAGCTGCAATAGGAACTGCTTCGGCAGTTGTCTTTTGCCACCTGTTTAGCGAGGTAGATGGCACCTCGACTTGCAGTTCTGTAGGCCTGCCCCCTGTCGAAGCCACGCGCCCCCATATTCAGTTGTTAATGACCCCTCCCTAGCCTTTCCTCTTCAAAGCCCGTGCTATCTCTATATCGGATTCACGCTGGGCAATCGACTCCCTCTTATCATGGAATCGCTTGCCCCGTGCCACACCCAACTCCAGCTTGGCAATTCCCTTCTTAATATAGAGCTTCAACGGCACCAAAGTCAAACCCCTCTGATTCGCCATAGCTGCCATCTCGTTAATCTGCTTCCGATGCATTAACAGCTTCCTCGGGCGGTTTGGCTCAT
>VGOO01000019.1 GCA_016875925.1 Chloroflexota bacterium | reverse complement strand
CTGTGGGCAGCCAATCGGTCCTCAGTAGCCAGTTGAGCTTTGCCGCTGCTTCCATAATTGCCTCAAAACGTCCCTGGGAATCGGCGGTACCCACAGCAATGCCCACACTGTCTTCACCACGGCTTCGATCCAGCCCCTTCATTTCTACGTCGGGCGGTATCACCAGGTCGACAAAGACCATCTCGTTTGCTGGCCAGCCCTCGCCGATAAAGGTGACTGGTTGAACCAGTAATCCCAGTTGAACCGGCAGTTTTGCCGCCACTTCCGGGGTGTAACGGCGCAGCTTGACCAGGATTTCGAAGTTGGTCTTGAGCAAATCCATGTCTATCTTGGCCGGTTCAACGGCTATGGTGCCGGCAGGTGGTGCCGGTGGCTGAGGCGGTGGTTCCGCTGCCTTCGGAGCGCAAGCGGCTACTGGCAACAAGATTAGAAGCGCAACCATAACCAGAACAACTAGTTTTGCGGAATATAGTAATTTCATCATGCGCCTCCTTCCTACTTAGTCCAATCTGTATGCAGAGATACGCAGTCGGGAACTTGTTTCCAGCCGCTGATATCGACTTCTTTGCCGCCCTTCACCTGGTAGAACTTCACCACTTCGCTTCCCTGGCGGTTGGTGGGACTATAGGTATTGGGTCCCTGGATGCCTTGTGAGATGTCCAACCCAGTCAGAGACTCGTAAGCCTCTCTCATGTGCCTGCCGTCAAGTTTCTCATATCCTCCGGCTTCCTTCAGTGCCCTCTTCAGGCCCTCCTGATAGGTAAGCGCCCAGGCCATGCCAGTGAGATAGTGTGATGCCATTGTCTTACGAAACTCGTCAATGCTCTTCCCCTGATACTTCGGTATCATATATTGGGCTAAAGGCAGCGACCAGGCATCGTCTCCACGAAGATAGAAACTAATAACCCACGTCCCTTCGGTAGCCTCGGGATGCAGCCTGATGCCAACCGCCTCAGTTGGTCCCCAGTATGTAGCATCAACAAATTGCATCTTGTCCTTCAACCCCAACTTCATGGCATCTCTCAAGATAAGAGAGGGCGTTGGGTCCACACCACCGATTATGCAATAGTTAGCCCCACCTTCATTTATCCTGGTGAGCCACACTGTATGGTCTGCTGCGCCTGTCGGAAAGAACTCCGGTCTCAGCAGCTTCACACCCATTTTCTCGGCATATTCCTGACCGCCACGCAATGGCTCTCGGCCGTAGGCAGTATCCCATGACATATAGCCAATGGTCGGCATTCCAGACTTTCCTTTGGCTTTCCAATCAGCCAAAATGAAGTCAATGGTAGCACCGAAGGCATTCTGGTACACCGGCCCCCAGATAAAAGTCCAGCCAACTTTTGCCTGGAATTCACCATCTCCGGCAGTAAGCTTCAATACTTTGTCGTTATCAGTCATCGGGGCAATTGCTTTGCTTACGTCTGTCTTGATAGCATTGACCACCAGCAGCTTGGGCTCGGTCCGATATCTCTTATACACCGATATGCCACGCGCTGTATCATATCGTGTATCGACGAAAATGGCGTTCACCCTCACCCCGTCTACACCACCCTTCTCGTTTATCTCTTTGAACATGTCCTCGCAGCCCCTATCAGCAGGAACGTTGAGCCCGGCAATAGGCCCAGTATAGTCGCCAATGCTGACATAAGTCACGACCTTCTCTGTCGGTGGTGCCTTTGGGGCGCAAGCAGAAACCGCCAGCAGTGCCACTAAAACCATGAACATGCAAGCGCCCATCATCAAAAACCTAGCTTTGTGCATTAAACCCATTCACCTCCTTAAAATAGCTCCTGTAGTTCGCTCCGAGTTTACTTTATGCCACACCCATTCTCACCCCCTTTATCTGAAGCTATTCGTGCCTCAAAACTCCACTAATAAATCATCAATAGGCAAACGGGAAAAGCCGATAGGATGCTTTGAAGATAGCCCAGCGATGAGCTAGTCCTCTGGGCTCAAAGATCAAAAACAGGGCAATGATGATACCGAAGGAGCTTGCAGCCAGCGCTGCCGCCGGTGCCATGCCTAATGCCGGGAGCAGCCTCGTCAGCACTGGTGATGCAAAGGTAACCCCCTCGATGAGCAGGCTGATAAGAAGAGTGCCGAAGAACACGCCGGTTATCGTACCCAGTCCACCAACAATAAGCATCCCAATAAAAAAGACCGCATCGGTCAGAGGGAATTGCTCCACATTGACGTACATCATCCAATGGGCAAACAGTGAGCCAGCGATGCCGGCGAAGAAACAGCCGATAAAGAAGGCGAGCAGTTTATAATAGAACAAGTTCACACCCATCACCGCCGCTGCCAGGTCATTGTCCCTGATGGCTACAAAAGCCCTGCCTACTCTACTCCTGGCTAAATTCTTGGCAAAATAGGTCATCAGTAGCATCACAGGCACAATAATATAGTAGATTTTCTCGTCGCTATCGAAGGCAAAACCGCCTATTGTCGGTGGTGGCACGTGTAACCCCTTGACCCCACCAGTTATATTCAGGTGCATTATCAACCAGACCACAATATAGTAGATGGCCAGAGTAGCCAAAGCTAGGTAGAACCCCTTGATTCTCATAGATGGGGCACCACCAATGATTCCCGTAATTCCAGCGACAATGCCGGAAACTGGCAACGCTAGCCAGAATGGCCAACCGTAGGTGGCGGTAAGTATAGCTGAAGCATAAGCACCTATTGCCATGAATGCTACCTGCCCAAAGGAGATAAGCCCACAATACCCCATCATGAGTTGTAGACCAAGCACAGCTATTATGGTGATTGAAATCTTATTAATCAAACCAATGAAGTAGTAGCTGCCGAAGAGTGGTACCAGGAGTACCAGAACAATAGCTAATATCGTGATAATCCACTGCAGTCTTGTCCTGATGACTGCTGTATCTCTACCGTAATCCTCGTTAAATGTGCCACACGGAAGCATGTCAGATCCTCTCCACGCGAACTAGACCAAAAATGCCATACGGCCTAACTAATAGTATAAAGAGCAGCAGGATATACCCCGCAACCTCCATTATGCCACCACCTACAAGAGGGTCAAGATATCCAGCGGCCACATTTTCTACCCAACCTAGTATTAGTCCACCGACAACAGCGCCTTTCAAGGAATCCAGGCCACCCACAATAGCTACCACCATAGCCTTGAAGGCGACCATGGTCAGCATAAAACGAATATCATAGTAGCGCGCCAGCATAACCCCGGCGACGACAGCGACTACAGCAGATATAATCCACACCATTGAAAAGATCGTCCTTACGTTTATGCCCACGCTCTGGGATAATTTGTGAGATTCGGCTGTAGCCCGCATTCCCAGGCCCATTTTAGTGTACTGAAACAAGAGCACGACCAAGCCGAATGTCAGGAAGCAGATAGCAATGCTGTAGAGACCACTTATGTGCACGCGAATACCCGCGATAACAATATCGCCCCTGGGTAAGAAGTCAGGGAATCCCCACGCTTCACCCTTCAAGATAAGAGCAAAAATCCCATCCAATACCATGAATATGGCAAAGGTCATCAAAAAACCAGAGAATAAAGGCTGGCCAATCAGCGGTCTTAGACAAAGGCGCTCAGCAGCAAACCCCAGTATGGCGCCTAAAGCCAAAGCAAATAACCCGCTAACCCAAAGCGGCCATCCCAAAGCAACATAACCCAGATAAAAGAATAGAGCTCCGAAAGCCAACAACTGCCCGTGAGCCAGACTTACCACCTGCGTGGCCTTGCATACTATGACTATTGCCACTGCCACTAAGGCATAGAGCATTCCGATAACAAGACCATTGATGCTTAGCTCGAGAAAGAACTGCACTTCTCCTCCTTACCCTGAGCGTACCTTACTCAACAGTGTTGACCTTTACAGATGTTATTATCGTCCCTGTTCGACCATCGCGATATGTGATAGGAGCTTCTACTTGCAGCTCGGTCTTATCACCATACAGCGCTTCTATCAGGTATCCGTATCTTTCCTCGATAAAATCGCGCCGCAACTTCCTGGTTCTGGTAAGCTCTGCATCATCCGCATCAAATTCCTTATGAAGATTCACAAATCTCTTTATCCGCGCCCACTCCGGAAGGCTCCTGTTCACCCTCCGAATCTCTCCTTTAATAAGTTCAATAACTTCCTGTTTCTGAGACAGGTCACTAAAAGTAGTATACGGGATGCGCCTGGCTTCAGCCCATCGTCCTACATTTTCTATGTCTATATTCATAATAACGGTGACGAAATCCTTGTCCTCGCTACCTACAACCAATGCCCCCTTAACATAAGGACTGAACCTCAATCTTATTTCCGCAAATTGTGGTGAGAACTTGCGCCCTCCACTAAGCTCCTTCAGGTGGTCCATTCTGTCAATACAAATGAGATGACCGTGCTCATCAATGTGGCCAAAGTCACCACTGGTATACCAATCACCCCTGTATTTCTCCTTCGTTGCCTCCGGCTTCTTGTAGTAGCCGGCAAAAAGCATCTCACTTCTGACCATTATTTCCCCGTCGCTATCCAGACGGCACTCGTATCCAGGCATCAGCGGCCCGCAGGTCTCAGGCCTGACATCATCGTCAGGATGTATGGTAACCAGCCCCATCTCTGTGCTGCCATAAAGTTGCTTGAGCTTGACTCCCAGAGCCTGGAAATATCGAAAGATATCAGGGCTTATTGCCGAGCCAGCGCTATAGGCAATCCTTACCTTTAACAATCCAACCTTGTCCTTCAAGGCTCGGAATACTACCAGATTGGCAAGCGAGTAAAGTGCCTGCCAGAACCAATTTACCTTCTTGGCAGCCACCCGCAAATCGCCCACCTTGTAACCTATTGGCAAGCATATGTGATATAACAATCGCCTCAATGGGCTGGTATCAATTATCTTGGCCTGTATCAATCGGCTGACATTTTCCCAGTTCGCTGGTCCCCAAAACAGAATGCCAGGCCCGATCTCCCTGATATTCTCCAGCACTGTCTCCGGTTCTTCCGGGAAATTTACCTCCATGCCTGTGAGCAGATTTGCGCCCACCCCAAGTCCCTGTTCTGTCACCCAGGCTGGCGGCAAAAAGGACACATATTGCTCGTCATCACGCCACTTATCCACAGAATTCCATGCCATGTTTGTGAGTTGCGATGTCCTATTTCTCATCATGGCAGCCTTAGGCAGTCCCGTTGTACCAGACGTGTACATGAATAACCCTATGTCATCACCGCTCGTCTTCTCTATATTCTCTTCAAACAAGCCGGGATGGCTCTTTTCGTACTCTCTGCCCAACTCCAGGACACGGTCAAAGCTCATAATGATAGGGTCGTCATAATCTCCAATCGGTACACCCTCGTATCCCAGTATCCCCTTGGAATCCCAGAAAATCACCTTCTTAAGCAAGCGTAGTTCATCTTTCAAGGGTGAATGCTCATTGCCTTCTCTGTCTTTGTACGGAATCAAGAATTTGTCAACCTGCTCTTGGTCATGCGCAACCACAAACTTAGCTTCAGAGTTCTCAACGTAGTATTTGACTTCGCTCGGCAAGCAATCTACAAATATTCCGGTCACAACAGCACCCGCTGTCCCTGCGGCTAGCTCAGCCCAATACCACTCCGGCTTGTTTTCACCTAGAATTGCCACTTTGTCGCCACGTTCCAATCCAAGGCTAACAAGGCCAAGAGAGAGGTATTTGACCCTCTCGTAATAGTCTTCCCACGTGTACGACTGCCAAATACCCTTGTCTTTCACCCTCAGCGCCACTTTCTTGTCGCCCCACTTCAAGTAGTTGTGTCTCAGATATTTGGCGATAGTATCAAACATAGGTCCAGAATCTGTTTTCATCTTCCTACTCACCCAGATAAGCCTTAATTACAGCAGGATTTGCCCTTATCTCGCTAGGTGTACCTTCGGCAATCTTGTGTCCGAAGTCAAGTACAACTATCCTGTCGGCTATGTCCATGACCACTTCCATGTCATGTTCGACAAGAACAATAGGAATCCGTCTCAGCTCAATAGTGTCGATAATGAAGCGAGCCATATCCTCTTTTTCATCTATATTCATCCCAGCCATAGGTTCATCAAGCAAGAGTATTTTCGGTTCCAACGCAAGAGCTCTACCCAACTCGACCCGCTTACGCATCCCGTATGGTAAGAGCCCCACTACTTTTTTCCTGATCGGTTCCATTTCCAAAAAATCGATAATGTCTTCCACAACTTCACGATGCTCTATTTCTTCCTTGTATGCTGGTCCGAAATAGAGTGCCCCAGCCAATGCCCCCTGCTTCATACGTAAGTGCCTCGCTGCCAGAAGGTTGTCAAGCACAGTTAGCCCTGTATAAAGTTCTATGTTCTGAAAAGTACGAGACACACCCATATCAGCTATCTTATGAGTGGGCATACGGGTGATCTTTTGGCCCTCAAAATAAATATCGCCCTCTTGAGGGCGATAAAATCCATTTATGCAGTTGAGCAAGCAGCTTTTGCCAGCGCCATTAGGCCCAATCACGGCCAATATCTCGTACCCTTTGACCTCGATGTCAACACTGTCTAAGGCACGTAATTTGCCGAAACTGAGGCTGATACTATCAACTTTTAGCTTAACCTCGTCTAATACACCCACAACTAAACTCCATAAAACACACGATCACCTTTATGAAATTGCAAAGGATTTCCATAGGCCTTAGCCGTTTCCCAGAAAAACGACTGCCTTATATAATACACTGTCAACCTATAGTCATGTCAAGCCCCCCTCACCTAACCTATCTTGGTTAACATGAAAAACAAATATAAAGGTTGGGACGATACCCGATCCTCCATCACCGCAAACTGAATTTACAGATTGAAATACAAACTAAAAAGAGGTTACTGCCTCAATCTTGGTCTCAGGATAGACCTGCTCGGGCTTAGGCGGCATTGGACTATAAACCCAGTTGACAGACATGATTCCGCACTGGATTCCCCCCATTCCTCGTATCCCTTCATATCTTCCTCGCAGCAAAACATCCTCCATGTCAAAAGACATGCAGAAGAGAGCGACTGTTGCATTCACTGGAACCGCTTTGAGCTCCTCGCGGTAAGCCGAGGCTGCAAACACTATCCTTTCATTGCCGAGGGTCTGGGCCTGGATTACCGGAACAATAACAGGGTAGCCATTCCCATCTATATAAGATAGAAACTTAAGATTGGACAGCTTGCCTATCAACTGACGCGTCCAAAAGTTGAGTGCCTCGTGGGTGCCTTTTTTCGAAGAAAAAGTTTTCGCTACCATGGTTTTAAGGGCTGCTTGTATGATGCTACCCATCGGCAGGGGCTCCTTGCCATAGTGCTCCAACAAGTCCATGTAATAAACCGTATGAATTCCAAAATAGGCGTTGTAACGAAACATGGGAATGTTATTGAACATATCAAATTCCTTCCCGCTTTTCGCTGTCCGTATGAAATTAGCCCTACCCCGCCACATGTTGCGATCCAACGTCAGTATCAAAAATCCAATCTTGTGATTCTTCGTAATATTGGCTTTGCTCAATCCTTCTGCAAACTGTCCGAAAACCAATTGCTCAGGTGAACTTGGCTGAAGCGTAGAAATCAACGTCAAATGAGGCAACCCTTCGTCATTTATTGTGGCCAGTAATCCTACCTTCAACTCTGCACTCAAGCTCTTTATGTCAGATTCTAAAAAGGATTTATACACGACTCCTTGAACATTCATGTCAGCCCCCTATATATCCTCAACTTTTGTTGCGCCGGTGGCAATTACAATCCTCGGGTCAACACCTGACCGTTTGGCACATTGTTCCAGTTCGTCCACCGTGGCTTTGCTCATCAACGGTGTATTGGCATATTTCCAAGAAATTTCCAGCCTGCGATACTTATCGCGGCAAAGGTTATTGAAAGCACAGAGTTCCCATCGCTGGACTATACCATCCAATTTCCCGGCAATGAAAGCACCAAGTGCGGCAATATTTTCAGGCACAGCAGTTGCCCCAGGGATGAGAGGCGTCCTGATCCATAGCACTTTCTCAGGCAAACATTCAACGATATAATCCCTGATATATAGCAGATTGTCGAAGACCTTCTGATTGTGTTGCCCTGTAAACTCGTGATGCTTCCGCGCCTCTGCCTCTTTCAAATCAAAGAGCACAATATCGGTATAGGGTAAGAGCTTATCAAGACTGGCCGCCGAGCAAACTCCACAAGTATCGATAGCAGTATTTATACCTCTTTCTTTTAATCGTCGAAGCACCATGGCTGCGAAATCAGGCTGCATAGTGGGTTCACCACCCGACAAGGTCACACCTCCACCTGATTTCTCAAAATATGCCAGATCTTTTATCAATTCGCCGATGATCTCCTCCACACCTATTCGCTTGCCCAAAAGCTCCAAGGCACCGGACGGGCATTCATCAGCACACAAACCACACCCTGTACAAAGCTTCCGGTCGATGACCAACTCATTCTCTGCTTTAACTAAACAGCCATGAGGGCAAGCTCTAATGCAAGTTCCACATCCAATGCAGCGATTTTCCAGCCATTGTACCTGAGGTTCCATTGATATGCTCTCAGGATTGTGGCACCACCAGCAGTGCATTGGACACCCTTTGAAAAATACCGTGGTACGTATACCCGGGCCATCCTCAGTCGAAAACCGCTGCAAGTGAAGTATCAATCCAGAGACGTTCGCTTCCGTACCGGTCAGTGCCGCGCTTTCTGGTGATATCAATTGTGCAGCAACAGCAATACGACTGCTTTTCATGTGACTTAACCAGTTCTACTAGAGCCGATGGCTTTCACGAGCTATAATCTCATTTTGCAGCTCTCTGCCAATAGACGTGAAGTAAGCGTTATATCCAGTGACACGAACTAGCAAGTGCCGATAACTCTGAGGATGTTTCTGGGCATCTCTTAGCATGTCCGCATTTATCATATTGATTTGCAGACAAGTTCCACCGTTTTCTGTATAGCCACGCAAAAAGGCCTTAAATTTGTTCTTGTGCTCAGGGTCGCGGATAAGAGAAGGATTGAACGTTATCGTATGGCTGGCGCCATTGGGCAACAAGTTGTAATACTCCAGGTAATGACCATTGCCATCAGGGTCTTTACCACCAATGACCTTGCCAACTGAGTTAACGTTTGCAGTTGGACCATTGATGTCCGCTCCATCCGAAGGGCAAATAGCATTGGAAAGAAATTTGCCCTTGGGTCTTCCATCGGGGCTCGCCGGTAAAATGTAGCCGTCAGAAATCCAATAATTCCAACTCAACATACCGGGGCGAAATTGCTTACCAGTAGGCTTAGATTTGTATTTCCATGTTTCCTCTGTCCATAAATCCATTACCCTCTTGCCCATTTCGTCAGCAACATCATCATCCCGCCCATATTTGGGTGCCTTATGAAGAGCCTTGGCTTGTAACACCTCGTATCCTTCCCAATTAGCTTTTAAGGCA
Source organism: Chloroflexota bacterium (assembly GCA_016875925.1). Classification (GTDB taxonomy): domain Bacteria; phylum Chloroflexota; class Dehalococcoidia; order GIF9; family UBA5629; genus VGOF01. Next base: position 11,945 of record VGOO01000019.1, on the reverse strand, counting down.
TCGATTAGTTCCTTCATGCTACAAATCTTATTATCGAACACAAGGTATTTAACAGCCAGAAGTGAATCGACGGTTGTAGCGAAGGTTACTGTCTCTAACGTGACAAGGTTAAGCTCAGCACCGCCTTCGTTGATGTCCTTACCTTTTTCCGCACACCCCCTAACAAGACATGAAAGATAAGGCGTTGGCAGAAATCTGGCTCGCACCTCATCTGTCCGTTCATAAAGCTCAGCAATTCGCTTGATAATGTACATAGTCTGGGTAACATATGCATCCCAGAATTGCCCCCATGTTCTGAAGTTCTCAGCGTTCCCGGTGTCAGAACCCCATCGTTTGCGGGGTTCGGTTTTACCTGTCATGGGATCAGTGTACAACAATACGTCGTAACCACCGCCAAGTGCTAGCTCGACAGCCTTAAGCAGGTTCAAGTTTATGTCAACCGTTCCCGAACGATCATTACCGCACATTGTATTTTCTAGGCAGCCCACAGGTGCATAGTCATAGACACTGTTTTCATTGATCAATTCAGCCACACCTGCCTTCTTGGCTTCCAGCATCATTCCAGCTACGGAACGCTCATCGAAGTTCAAAAGGAACGGCGCTCCCTGACTTGAGGCGACCATATCGAGTATTTTGTCATACAGAAGTTCAGGAGTATTTCTATGCAAGCGAACATTGGGCTTTGGTTCCAGAATCGGTGACAGTTCATCAATGACCTCAAGCATCGCGTAAGTAAGGTCATTGGTCATGTCCTTGCCACCAGGCCCCATGCCCGAAAGCGTTACTACCTGGCCAAACCCAGAGGTAATGCCCTGGTTGCCCCCGGTGCGTATCATGGCATCGTAGACTGTGTTTGCGTGAATCCAAAAACACTTCAGTATTTCTTTACCAAACTCACGACCCATACCATCGCTGATGGACTTCTGCCACAGCGGATAAAGATATTGGTCAATACGTCCAAAGGAAAGTCCTGGCCCTGGATAACTTTCATCGCTCATCACCAGCATATGTGTCAACCAAAGAGATTGCACGCCCTCCCAGAACGTCTGAGCAGGTTCCCAAGGCACTTTCTTCAGAATATCAGCCATTTGAAGCAGTTCGCTTTTCTTGGTCTTATCATGCTCCTTAGCAGCAAGCTCAGTACACACACGGCTATACTCCGCTGCCACATCTCGGGCCATCGTGGCAGCAGTCATCATGGCTCTGAGTTGTGCCCCTTTCCTACCTCTTCCATCACTATCAGGAAGAGCCTCGCAGTGCTCCTTTACGTCAACATAGATATCCTTCCATCCCTTTTTTATCACCCTGGCGTAATCAGGAATGAGATGCCCGCTGGTAGCACCCACATTGCCATAGCCATGATTATGCAGCCACAGAATAGCAGCGCGGAGACCGTTCTTGCCGTAAACCATCCTCCGGTATTGTTTTGCTTCTCTCGCGTTGAGACAGGTAGATGCTTGCAAGTTGAAACGTGCTCCAGCAATAAGGTCGCCTGGCAGAATTTCATGGGGGAGATAGCGCACCATTACTTCCCTGACAAACCATGCGTGGCGCTCCGGTAGACTCCACTTCCAGAAATCAGGATGCAGTTCCACCTTCTTTGCCGTTTGTTTGAAAGCGCCGGTGAAGGTTGAAAAGAATGCATAGGTCTCAGGAACAATATAGTACTGTCCTTCCTGAAACTGGAAGTCCCAAGGGGTTCCTGTAGTCCAAGATGTAAATTCGTTATTCCACTTCCGTTTTAGACCCTGGAAGTAGTAGTCGCGGAGCCACTTGATACGCGGTGAGAGATTTTGGGGCTCCTTAATGGCAAATTTTGGTTTCTCAGGAGTTGCTGTAGTCATTGCCTCATCCCCCTTTAATGAACAATTGCTTTGCCCGACGATTTGGCCATCTCAAATTGCCAAAATCGCTTAGGCGTAGGGCTAACAACACCTAAGAAGGTGCTTACAAGAAAATATATCACATATTACCTAAAACGACCAACTACGAACGGCTATAACTCAGACAAACAACACAAAAAGCTCCCGCCTCAATACATGTAAACGCTTACAAGGTATTGACAGCCATGCTGCTAGTCATTAAGATTTGCGAATAACTGGCGCGTTTGAAATTAGTTGAAAGACCGCTACACAAAATCAAACGGAGGACGAAGATGAAACACAGGGAAGGCAAATTCAAAGGATACAACGACCTAAATATCTATTACCAATGCTGGGAACCTGAAGTTAGCCCAAAGGCAGTTCTGTTAGTGGCCCATGGCCTAGCCGAGCATAGCGGGCGCTACAAAAATCTGGTCAACTACTTTGTTCCCAAAGGCTATGCCGTCTGGGCAATAGATCATCGAGGACATGGTAAATCGGAAGGCATGCGTTCCTATGTTGAAAGGTTCGGCGAGTACCTCGCCGACCTCAAAACCTTCTTCGGCATCGTCCGTAAGGAACACAAAACGGACAAGATTTTCCTGATAGGCCATAGCATGGGAGGAACTATTGCTACTGTCTACATGATTGAACATCAAAAAGACTTTGACGGGGCTATCTTGTCCGGTGCCAGCTTAACACAGACTGCGGCTGTCTCACCAGTGCTCCTGGCCTTGGCAGGCGTCATCTCAGCTCTGATGCCCAAGATGGGCGTCACTGTCCTGGACGCCTCGGCTCTCAGCAAAGACCAAGCTGTTGTTGACGCGTATGTGAACGACCCACTGGTATTCCGGGGCAAGGTACCGGCACGTATGGGAGCCGAGCTGGTGCGGATGTGGAAAGCACTGCCAGAAGAGATGCCAAAGTTGAATCTTCCGCTGTTAATCATGCACGGCGCTGATGACAAATTGTCGAGTCCCGAAGGTAGTAAAATACTATATGAAAAGGTAAGCTCCAAAGATAAGACATTGAAACTGTACGACGGCTTATACCACGAGATTTTTAATGAGCCAGAGCACAAAAAGGTAATGGCTGACATAGAATCCTGGCTCAATAAACACCTCTAGCAAGCCTACTACGTACCAAAGACCAACAGCAATCATACTGAGCCTCCAATACGTCCCCGCTCAAATACGAGACCTGTTGTCTAAACATCACCTCATGTGCTATCCTACCCACGATTTTTAGCTTCACCGCTGAGAACCAAACATGGTAGACGAGAACCACATTCTGGCCATAGACCAGGGAACCACAGGAAGCACTGCCATCCTCTTTAACAAAGAGGGGCGAGTGGTCTCTACCGCCTACCAGGAAATACGCCAGATCTATCCCCAACCAGGCTGGGTAGAGCATGACCCCAAGGAGATATACAGCAAGTCACTGTCGGTTACCAAAGAAGCCATCCAAAAAGCAAGATTAGATCTCACGCAAATCAAAGGCATAGGCATCACCAACCAGCGTGAGACCACTATAGTCTGGGAACGCCACACCGGAGAACCCGTTAGCAACGCCATCGTCTGGCAATGTCGGCGCACGGCCGCCATGTGCGAGGAATTGAAACAAAAGGGCTACGGACCTTTGGTGAGAGACAAAACCGGGCTAGTTATAGACGCCTATTTTTCGGCTACAAAGCTGCGTTGGATTCTTGACCACATACCAAACGGACAAAAACGAGCAGAAAGTGGTGAATTGCTTTTTGGAACCGTAGATACCTGGCTCGCTTGGAATCTAACCGGCGGAAGAGCACATGTCACCGACTATAGCAACGCTTCACGTACAATGTTGTTTAATATCCATACCCTGGAATGGGACAGGGATTTGCTGGCTGTCTTCGACATTCCACAAGCTACCTTACCACGGGCAATGCCTTCTAGCTGCATATATGGCGAGACACCGCTTGGACTTTTAGGAGACCAGTGTATTCCGATAGCGGCGATAGCTGGAGACCAACAATCAGCCCTATTTGGCCAAGCATGCTACGAACCGGGCATGGCCAAGAATACTTATGGTACCGGCTCATTCATCCTGCTCAACACCGATGGCAGACCAGTGACATCGCAAAAGGGTCTGCTCACGACTGTAGCCTGGGGATTAGACAATAAAGTCAGTTACGCCATGGAGGGAAGCGTTTTTATCACCGGGGCAGCCATCCAATGGTTAAGGGATGGTCTGGCTATCATATCCAACGCTGCAGAAAGCGAAACCCTTGCCCACGCTGTTCAGGATACCGGTGGTGTCTACTTTGTGCCAGCATTTGTCGGCCTGGGTGCGCCCTACTGGGATATGTACGCCCGCGGTACTATCGTCGGCATCACCCGCGGCACTACCAGAGGACACGTAGCCCGAGCCACCCTAGAAGCCATTGCTTATCAGGTTCGAGATGTCGTAGAGGCAATGTGCAGCGAAGCTAATCTCAACATACCAATGCTTCGGGTAGACGGCGGCGGCACCGCTAATGCTCTCTTAATGCAGTTCCAAGCAGACATCCTCGGCGTGCCCATCCAACGGGCTGCAATAGCTGAAACTACAGCACTTGGGGCCGCTTATCTTGCAGGGTTAGCAGTTGATGTCTGGCAAAACACTACACAAATCGCCAAGCAATGGCACGCCTCTGAAACATACGAACCCAAAATGCCTGCAGACCAAAAGGAGAAACTATATGCCGACTGGAAACGCGCTGTTGAACGGGCTCGAAGCTGGGTTGAAAGCTGAGCCAAATGTGACATGATAAAAAGAGATTTCAGTGCTATCACAAAAGAAAGCTACGACCTTATCATAGTAGGCGGCGGTATCATCGGAACTGGCATTGCCCGTGATGCCGCAATGCGTGGTATCAAAACGCTGCTTTTGGAAAAAGAGGATTTCGCCTACGGCACTACATCCCGCTCATCACGCCTGATACACGGAGGGTTGCGCTACCTCAGGCAAATGGAGTTCGGCTTGGTACGTCAGGACATGCGGGAACGAGAAGTTCTTCTGCATATAGCCCCTCACCTAGTACATCCACTTCCCTTTATCATTCCCATAGCCCGGCCGATGGACCATCTCGCTCTACCTCTGGGAATGCTTCTGTATGACATTATATCCTTCGATAAATCGCTCCCTTCTTGCCATCGCCTGTCACGTCGAGAAACTCTTGATAGAGAGCCAGGATTGGAATCAAAAAATCTAGCTGGCTCCTACCTCTACTACGATTGCCAAGCACCCTTTGTAGAACGGCTTTGCGTCGAGAATGTCCTCTCTGCTACTGAGTACGATGCCTTAGTACTAAACCACGCAGAAGTCGTGGGATTACTGCGAAGTGGCAACGGTGTGTGCGGAGTACAGGTCAAAGACACGATTTCAGGAGAGATACACAAGGCAAAAACTCGCATCGTATTGAATGCCGCTGGCCACTGGGTGGACTGTATCAGGGGTATGTTTGGCGATAGTCCAAAGCAACTAATACGCCGAACCAAAGGTATTCATTTGCTTGCCCCCCAAACATCCAAGAATGCAGTCGTATGCTTCGCTCGGTCAGATGGTCGGCTTTTTTTTGTTCTGCCATGGCAAGGCTGCTCTCTAATTGGTACTACCGATACTGACTATTCTGGGGACCTTGACAGCCTTTATTCGGAATCCAGCGATGTGGCATACTTGCTCCCCGAAATTCAACGAACCTTTCCCAATTTCAAACCCGAAGAGATTTTCTACACCACGGCCGGTTTGAGAGCCTTGGCCAGCACCGGGGGGAAAAAGGCATCAGATGTCTCCCGCGCGCATAAACTAGTGGACCACGAACAAAAAGATGGCATCACCGGCTTTGTCTCAATACTAGGGGGCAAGATCACTGGCTATCGGGCCATAGCCCAGGAAGCGATTGACCTTGTCGGCAGAAAGCTCAAGCTAAAAGCGCATTGCCACACTGCATCAACACCACTGCCCGGTGCAGCATCTGTCCCAGCAACCGAAATCGCCCGAAATGCTCAGCGCAGCGGATTGTCAGTCGGAACAATTCAGCACCTTGCTGAGCTCTATGGCTCACGCTTATCACAGGTAATGGAACTAGTGTACAGGAACCCCGAAGGCAAGCAGCAAATCTGTCCTCATTGCCATGACATCCTGGCACAAATCGAACACAGCGTAAAAGAAGAGGGAGCCTGCACCATCAGCGACTTCCTGCTTCGTCGCAGTGGGATTGGCCTCAGCTCTTGCCAGGGGCTTGATGCTGCAGATACGGTAGCCAGGGAGATGGGAAGTCTGCTCGGATGGGACACGGCTGAACAGCAGCGACAAGTAGAAGCATATCGTGTGCAAGCAGCTCTTGGCCAACGTTATCAGACAAAGCCTAAATAACTGTCAGAATCAAGATACTGAATCACGCTCCCTCGGGAACCAAGGCTGCGCTGGACATTTAGTGGTAGGAGATTTCAGGAGACAAGCTATCTCCCATCAGGCAGCAACTCGCGCAAATACTCGAGTGCCAAGCGCAATTTATCCATCACCCATCTCCCAAAATCATGTATCAAAGCAGCCAAGTAGTTCTTAGCGCTGGCAAATGGCTCAATTCCCGAGAAGGCACAAAGCAGCACAATCAGCAATACAACTATAACGAACATAATCACAACTGCCCCAACACCCACCATGGGCCGTCTCCACAAGGACTTTCCGGATAATGAACAGGCAACCGCTGCTACCAATAAGACAGTCCCTGGAACATGGCTTATGCGGCCAGTTACCAGAAGAATAATTGCCCATAAAACGGCGGCGTCGCAAGCAAGAGACAACACAAACAGAAATAGCTTGACCCAGGAAAATTTGGGCTGAGCAGCGCCATACCTCTCCAACGATTCGCCTTTCCAAACTTTTCTTTCAGGCATCACCACAATTATACTTCCAGCTAACAGGAAAGGAAACATCAACCTAGTCGGAACACGTATAATTTGACCCTTTCTAGTATATTGTTGCTTGTATCTCTTGTACCTGGTGAATTTTTGTTTATCAGCCAAAGGAGGCATCCATGAAAAAATCACCTACGAAGTGGCTGGTCTCATCAAGGATAGACAATATTCCCATGTTGTAGAAGCAGGAGGATTTCTGTTTGCTTCCGGCATGATACCAATAGATATTGACAAGGGGATAGCGATTACTGATAATATCCGGCAAGCCACCGAAATGGTTCTCAACAACGTTAAAAAAGTGCTAGCAGCAGTTGGTAGCAACCCTGAAAAGGTGGTAAGGGTAACAGTCTTTCTGCGAAACAAGGGCGACCTCAACAGCATGAACAAGGCTTACAGAATATTCTTCTCTGATAAATCCCCTGCACGCTCTTGTGTAGCCGCCAATGGAATCCCGAGCAGTGCCCCGAACGAAGTGGAGGTTATCGCTGTTAAAGTAGATCAACAGTTCGTCAGGTCTTTGTACAGACGCAGAACACGTCTGCCATTTCACGTATGAGAGAGGTCTAAATGCAGCTATGTCACAGATGATATTTGAGAAGCGCTGTGTATTTTGCCGTGGGCAAGGAACAATTTCTGACACACGCGGAGCTGTCTTTCCACGCGCGGCATGCCCGGTATGCATGGGCAGAGGCCACAATCTTGTACCCAGGGACGCGCAACCATGTGCCTACTGCCGCGGCAGCGGGCGCTTACAAATTGGCAGCGATGAATGGAAAGTATGCCCCGACTGTCAGGGCATAGGCTTTGTCTGGTAAGAATAAAGAGAATGCTAGACCACGAAGTATGCTTCCGCCATGATCTAGGTTGGTTTTCCTATTGACAAAATATTGGAAATCACATACCATTATCATTGCCATCGACCATAAGGCGGTGAGCTCCTAACAACTCAATAACGGAGACCGCTTGGATCAGCAGTGACCGAGACGGGACATAGCAAAGCATGCTTGTGAGCCTTCTCAGTTACGGCTGAGGAGGCTCTAGTTTTTTGGCAATGTACAACGCAATAACCGACGTAGCCGGCATAAAGGTAGGCCACTACACGGACACCAAATCAGTTACTGGTTGCACCGTAATCCTCTGTGAAAACGGGGCGGTTGGCGGAGTCGACGTGAGAGGCTCAGCCCCTGGCACCAGAGAAACAGACCTCCTGCGGCCTACAAACCTTGTGGAAAGGATACACGCTATCCTGCTTAGTGGCGGAAGCGCATATGGGTTGGATGCTGCCGGAGGTGTGATGCGCTATCTTGAAGAGCGAGGTTATGGATACGATACATTAGTAGCGAAAGTACCAATTGTTCCAGCCGCCGTAATCTTTGATCTTAACGTAGGTGACCACACGGTACGCCCCGGTTTTGAAGAAGGCTACAAAGCCTGTCTTGTAGCTACAGATGAGGCAATTCAAGAAGGCAGCGTAGGAGCTGGCACTGGGGCTACAGTAGGAAAGATACTGGGAATCGAAAAGGCCATAAAAAGCGGACTGGGCACCGATAGCCGGATAATTGCAGACAACATCGTAGTGGCTGCACTTGTTGTCGTCAATGCTGTTGGCGACGTGGTTGATTATAAAAATGGTAAGACCATAGCTGGGCCACGAAACGAGCAAAACAAAGGTTTCCTGAGCACATTGAACCTTCTTGTACAGATGTGTGGTTGGCAAGGGTGGACGACCACCAATACCACACTCGGCGTCGTGGCAACTAATGCCAGCCTTAACAAGGAGCAAGCTAACAAACTAGCCCAGATGGCACAAGACGGATTTGCCAGAGCCATAAATCCGAGCCACATGATGCATGATGGCGATACGGTATTCGCCTTGTCACTTGGTGACAAGACTTGTGATATTAACATACTGGGTTCCGTGGCGGCTGACGTTGTATCCCATGCCATAGCCAGGGCAGTGCAAAAAGCAAAAACACTTGGTGGAATACCATCAATAAGAGATATTGCTAAATGAAAAGGCAGAACATAACAGTAGGCTTTATCGGCGCCGGCACTACGGGAACCGCGCTAGCCGTGAGGCTTGCCCAGAAAGGATATCATGTAATTGCAGTGGCAAGCAGAACACAATCGTCTGCTGAGGCTCTGGCCAAGAGGATGGACAGCTGCAAGGTCAGCAAATCAGCACAAGAAGTAGCTGATGCCGCTCAGCTTGTCTTCATAACCACGCCAGACGACACTATTGCAAAGGTAGCTGCCGAAGTTAACTGGCATGAGAGTCAAAACGTTGTTCACTGCAGCGGCGCTCATTCAGTAGATATTCTAGAGCCTGTCACCAAAAACGGAGCATCAGCCGGCTGCCTCCATCCCCTGCAAACTTTTGCCAGCGTTGAGCAGGCAATAAATAACATACCCGGCTCAACCTTCGCTGTAGAAGCCCACGAGCCGCTTTTAACCACGCTCAAAGATATAGCCACCGCTCTGGGCGGCGATTGGGTAGTGCTCAAAGCCGGTGATAAAGTGCTGTACCACGCTGCTGCTGTCTTTGCCTGCAATTATCTGGTCACGCTGATCAAATTAGCCACAGACCTGTGGCAAACCTTCGATGTGCCACCTGCAAAAGCCACAAAAGCCCTCCTGCCTCTGCTACGTGGGACATTGAACAACATCGAGAACGTAGGACTGCCAAATTGCCTTACCGGTCCCATTGCTAGAGGTGACCTTGGCACTATTGAGAAGCATCTGGCAGCTCTAGAAAAAGATAACTCTACCCTACTGAATATGTATCAGGAGCTAGGTCTGCAAACTGTACCTATCGCCTTAGCCAAAGGCAAAATTGATTCACAGAGAGCGGCAGAACTACGGGCTCTGTTAGCCAAGAAACCATCTACAGGGGGTCACTCATGCGAACAATGCTAAGGAGTAAAATCCACCGGGCTCGAGTAACGCAATGTAATGTTGATTACGAAGGCAGCATCACTATTGACAAGAGCTTGATGGAGGCTGCTGACATCTTGCCATATGAACGTGTGGATGTTTTGAACATTAACAATGCCGCCAGATTCAGCACCTACGTGATAGAGGGCAAGAGGGATTCAGGCGAAATTTGCCTGAACGGTGCAGCAGCTAGACTGGTAGCCAAGGGCGATTTGATTATCATCCTTTCCTACCACGAGGTACCTGATGAAGAAGCGGCTACAATCACACCCAGGCTGGTTTATGTGGACTCGGAAAACAGAATCATTGAAATAAAAGGTGAGAAGGACTGGACCAAGAACCTCCTCTCATCTATGTAGGAGGTAACACAATGCGCGTCACCATAAGCGAGATCAAGGAGTTTAAGCAGAAAAAAGAGAAATTCGTGATGCTCACAGCCTACGACTACTCCACAGCCAGGCTGGTAGATGAAGCTGGTGTCCCCCTTATCCTGGTTGGAGATAGCTTGGGTATGGTCTTGCTAGGATATGACTCAACCATTCCCGTGACCATGGACGAGATGATTCACCATACCAAGGCGGTAGTCAGAGGAGCCAAACACGCCTTGGTAATAGGTGACATGCCCTTCATGACTTATCACACCAGCGCTTCCGATGCACTGCGCAACGCTGCTCGATTTATGCAAGAGGGTGGATGCCAGGCAGTTAAACTGGAGGGTGGGGTAGTAGTAGCTGATACTGTAAAACGGATCGTTGACTGTGGCATACCAGTCATGGGGCACATCGGTCTGACACCACAATCCATACATCAATTAGGCGGACACAAGGCACAGGGCAAAACACCGGAGACTGCAGAGCGGTTGCTTAAAGATGCCCGCGCTCTGGAACAAGGCGGAGCATTTGCCGTCGTCCTAGAAACAGTGCCCGCACAGCTTGCTAAATTGATAACAGAGAAGATAAGTATCCCTACCATCGGCATCGGAGCTGGCGCAGATTGCGATGGTCAAGTTCAGGTAATCAATGATCTGCTCGGGATGTTTTCCGACTTCGTGCCCAAACACGCCAAACAGTATGCCAAGCTTGCCGGTATCATGAAATCCGCCATCGGCGATTATATAGGCGAAGTTAAATCGGGCAAATTCCCCACCGCAGCACATAGCCCATCAATCGATGAAAGCTTGCTTAAAGAACTAGACTAGGCATAAAACCGTGAGGGTCGCGAGCACCATACCCGAAATGAAATGCCTGCGCAGGGAAATCTCCGGCACCTTGGGATTCGTCCCCACCATGGGCTATCTCCACGAAGGACACCTCTCGCTGGTACGGCAAGCACGGGCTGAAAACTCGGTAGTGGTAGCCAGCATCTTCGTAAATCCAACCCAGTTCGGTCCCAAAGAAGACTTCAAAACATACCCGCGTGACCCCAAACATGACCTTGCTCTGCTAGAAAGCGAGAAGACCGACATCGTGTTCATGCCCTCCGATGTGGAGATGTACCCACAGGGCTATAGTAGCTGGGTAACTGTGGAAAATATCACCGAAATGCTCGAAGGGAGTTGCCGCCCGGGGCACTTCAAAGGCGTAACCACGGTGGTGGCAAAGCTATTCAATATAGTGGAGCCAAACAAAGCCTATTTCGGCCAGAAAGACTTCCAGCAGGCTACGGTAATCAGAAAGATGGTAATCGACCTCAACATGAACCTGGAGATTGTCGTAGCTCCTACCATCCGAGAGAAAAACGGGCTGGCTATGAGCAGCAGAAATGCATATCTCAACCCGCAAGAGCGGCAGGCAGCCGCTGTCCTGTACCAAGCTCTTACCCAGGCTCAACAGATACGGAGAAAGGGTCAAAAGGATGCCGAGTATATCCGACGAGAGATGTACACGCTCATCGGTAGAGAGCCTCTGGCAAAAATCGAATACATCAGCATTGCTGATGCCGTTACGCTGGAGGAACTTGCTACAATTGATAGGCCGGCAGTAGCTTCGCTAGCCGTCAGGTTCGGCAAAACCAGGCTCATCGATAATGTGATTCTGGAATAAACTACTCGCGGATAAGCAACAGTAGGCCCAACATAGCCATAAAAGCCAGACCAGCCCCAAAGTAGAACGGGGCCGCAGGACTGACCACCTGCCATAGCCAACCGGCAATGACGCTAGCCGGCAACAGGGTAATGCCAACCACACCATGGAAAATACCATAGGCCATG
>VGOO01000018.1 GCA_016875925.1 Chloroflexota bacterium | reverse complement strand
GGGTCTTTTTGTCCTGTTGCGGGTAGAGGGCATCTTCACCCCCATTTCAATTTCGCCGAGTCCCTCGTTGAGACAGTGCCCAAGTCGTTACACCTTTCGTGCGGGTCGGAACTTACCCGACAAGGGACTTCGCTACCTTAGGACCGTTATAGTTACGGCCGCCGTTCACCGGGGCTTCGGTTCAAAGCTTCTCCCGACAAGTCGGGATAACCTCTCCCCTTAACCTTCCGGCACTGGGCAGGTATCGGCCCCTATACCTCAGCTTTCGCTTTGGCAGAGACCTGTGTTTATGTTATACAGTCGCTTGGGCCATTTTCGTGCCCCCGCATAAATGCGGGCCCCCTTCTTCCGAAGTTACGGGGTCAAATTGCCGAGTTCCTTAACGAGGGTTCTCTCGAACACCTAGGGACGCTTATCCCCGCCTACCTGTGTCGGTTTGCGGTACGGGCACCTGACGCTTTAGCAACGAGGCTTTTCTGGACAGTATGGACTCAGTTGAATCATCTTGGGTTGCCCCGCAATTTTCCCCGCTCCTCAGCTTGACGTTGAGGTGGATTTACCTGCCTCAACATGCCTCAAGTTGGGGACGCACCATGTCCAGTGGGTACGCTCAACCTATCCTCCTGTGTCTCCCCTTTGCCTTAAAACAATCGTCAGGTGGTATGGGAATGTTGACCCATTGTCCATCGCCTCTCCCCTTGGGGTTCGGCTTAGGCCCGACTAACCCTACGCGGATTGACCTTGCGTAGGAAACCTTAGGCTTACGGTGGGCATGGTTTCCACATGCCTTTACGCTACTCATGCCGGCATTCTCTCTTGCTACTGCTCCACTCGGGCTTACGCCAGGGCTTCACAGCGGTAGCAATGCTCCCCTACCTTCCCCGATGAAATCGGGGAACCATAGCTTCGGTAACGGACTCTAGCCCCGTTGAATTATCGGTGCAGTACCACTCGACCAGTGAGCTGTTACGCTATCTTTAAAAGGTGGCTGCTTCTAAGCCAACTTCCTGGCTGTTTTAGCAGTAGTACTTCCTTTGCCACTTAGTCCGTATTTAGGGACCTTAGCTGATGGTCTGGGCTGTTTCCCTCTCGACCACGGGGCTTATCCCTCGCAGTCTCACTCCCAGGATATGGACTTATGGCATTTGGAGTTTGGTTGAGTTTGGTAGCCTCACGGCCCCTAGCTCATCCAGAGCTCTACCTCCATAAGTTATTACCTGAGGCTGTACCTAAATACATTTCGGGGAGAACAAGCTATCTCCGGGTTCGTTTGGCATTTCACCCCTACCCACAGCTCATCCCAGCACTTTGCCACGTACACGGGTTCGGACCTCCACCCAAGGTTAGTTGGGTTTCATCCTGGCCATGGGTAGCTCACCCGGTTTCGTGTCTGATCCATGCGACCATGTCGCCCTATTCAGACTCGCTTTCGCTACGGCTCCGTAACTGTTGTTACTTAACCAAGCCACATAAATCAACTCGCCGGCTCATTCTTCAATAGGCACGCCATCATCCCGATAAAATCGGGACTCTGACTGCTTGTAGGCACAAGGTTTCAGGTTCTATTTCACTCCCCTCTCGGGGTGCTTTTCACCTTTCCCTCACGGTACTGGTTCACTATCGGTCGTCAGTAGTATTTAGCCTTGGAATGTGGTCACCCCAGATTCCCACGGGATTTCCCGTGTCCCGTGGTACTTAAGAACGCAGGCAGAGACTTCTAATCTTTTGTCTACGGGACTATCACCCTCTATGGTGGTTCTTTCCAGAGGCCTTTGACTAGACAGAAGTTTTTTTACTCTGTGACGGCCCTTGGGCTCCGTCTCCTGCGCCTTGCAACCCTCGAATGACATAGGGCCCAAGCCCACTGAGCCACTCGAGTTTAGGCTCCTCCCCTTTCGTTCGCCACTACTAAGGGAATCTCGTTGATTTATCTTCCTCAGGGTACTAAGATGTTTCAGTTCTCCTGGTTCCCTCTCGCTTGCGCGAGCACCTGGGTTTTGCCCAGGTAGGTTGCCCCGTTAGGGAATCCCCGGCTAGGCTTGCTGGACAGCTCACCGAGGCTTTTCGCAGTCTTGCCACGCCCGTCTTCGGCTACTGACGCCAAGGCATCCGCCTTGTGCCCTTTTCTCTTTGACCTACATCAGGAAAAACACAAAAACCTATTCACTTGTTAACGTACAAACCTGGTTTTTTTCACCAGGGCGACAAAGTATACACCACTGTTTTGACTTGGTCAAATGTGCGGTATATGCTTTGACGCAGACTATAATTCTATCCCACACGCCGCTGTTTTGTCAAACAAAGTGAGGGGGGATATTCAGAGGTGGAACGGGAGTTCTCCCCTGAGTAAGAAGGCGACCAGTACCAGCAGAGCAATGGCATAAAGAAGGTCAAACCAGACTCTGCTAAGCAGAGCTGCTAGCTTTATTAGACCGACGATTGGGAAGCCGAGGAGGGCGAGGGGATTTTTCCTCCAAGAGCTTTTGGATTGATTCCAAAGGATGTCGGCATCGCCGCTGCTGGGGAAGGAATGCATGGCTATTGATATGCCAAGCCAGTAAAGGATGTAGGTGAGAGAACTTTGGGGGATGGTTACAGCAATGGAATATAGAATTATGGCGATAATTGTGTTGATTAAGAAGGGCGCGGTATCTATAAGCAGGGCTTTGCCATAGCTACCTGGCTGTTCGTGGATGACGTATCCTGACGGATTTCCCAATCTGAAGTAGCAGACTTTGTGTACCGTGACGTGGGTTAACCCACAGAGGAGCTTATGAGCCAGTTCGTGAACAATGATGCCAGGGAAGGTGAGTATGGCGATGATGCTTCCCAATACGGGATTGCTGCGCATTTTTGTATCCAGGGTTGCTTGGTGTGCTATTCCCACTCTATGGTGGATGGTGGTTTGCTGGTGATATCGTAAACCACGCGGTTGACGCTGGGCACTTCGTTGACTATTCGGTTGGAGATGCGTGCCAGCAAGTCGTAGGGGAGACGTGCCCAATCGGCGGTCATAGCGTCCTGGCTGGTCACGGCGCGCACGGCTACCAGGTAGCCATAGGTACGGAAGTCCCCCATGACGCCGACGCTCCTGAGGTCGGTGAGGATGGCGAAGCTTTGCCACAATTCTCGGTACAGCTTTGCCTTCTTTATCTCGTTCATCACTATCCAATCCGCAGCGCGTAGCAATTCTAGGCGTTCCTTGGTCACCTCGCCGATGATGCGGATAGCCAGTCCTGGGCCGGGGAATGGTTGGCGCATCACCATGTCCTCTGGCAAGCCAAGCGATAGCCCTACCTCACGCACTTCGTCCTTGAACAGATAGCGCAGCGGTTCGATAAGCTTCAGGGACATCCTGGCAGGCAAGCCGCCCACGTTGTGGTGCGTCTTTATCTTGGCGGCGGCCTTGGTTTCGGTGGAGGTGCTTTCGATGACGTCGGGATAGAGGGTGCCCTGTGCTAGGAAATCTACCTTGCCCAGCTTTGAGGCCTCGGCTTCGAAGACCTTGATGAATTCCTCTCCGATGCGGCGCCGCTTGAGTTCGGGGTCAATTACTTCTTTCAACTGGGCCAGGAACCTGTCTGTAGCGTCCACGTAGACGACGTTCATATTCAGATTATTGCGGAAGGTGTTGAGAGCGCGCTCAGGCTCTTCGCGTCTTAGCAGTCCGTTGTTCACGAAGATACAGGTGAGTTGATTGCCTATGGCACGATGGATGAGCGTAGCGGCAACGGCTGAATCCACGCCACCTGAGAGGGCGCAGATGACCTTGCCATCCTTGACTTGCTCTCTGATGTTGGCTATTGATTCGCTAATAAAATTGCCAGCTGTCCAGGTTCCCTGGCAGCCGCATACCTGGTACAGGAAGTTCTGGATGATGTTCTTGCCCTGCGGGGTGTGCACCACTTCGGGATGGAATTGTAGACCAAAGACGTTCTTGCCATTTCCGATTACTGCATTGGGTGAGTTCTCGGTATACGCCAGGGCTTTGAAGCCAGGAGGCAACTCTACTATCTCGTCGCCATGGCTCATCCAGACAGATAGCGAGCTAGGAAGTCCGGCGAAGAGTGGCGATTCCTCGTCAGTGGTGTGCAAGATTGCCTGGCCGTACTCGCGCTTGGTTCCGGGGCTTACCTGTCCGCCGAGTTGGTGTGCTAGTACTTGCATGCCGTAGCAGATACCGAGGATGGGCAGACGGCTTTCGTAGATATTCAGCGGAGCCAGTGGCGCTCTTTCCTGGTAGACGCTGGCTGGACCGCCGGAGAGTATGAATCCCTTAGGCTGGAGAGCAGCGATTCTGTCCCAGGGGGTATCACAGGGGATTAGTTCGCAGTAGACGTGACATTCGCGAACCCGCCGGGCGATGAGGTGGCTGTACTGGGAGCCAAAGTCAATAATGGCTACTGTTTCCTTGGCTGGTGATACTGCCTCTGGCGCAGCAAATTGCTCACCCTGCAACTCCTTGGCGATCTCCAGATAGGTGGAGACTTCGATATCGTCGCTGGTGGCTACGCGGTGGGTTTTCGCTTTGTCAGCCATATCCTCGTTGATTATTAAAGTATATCATAGGATGGCAGCGTAGACACTCATCTTTTTATGGGTGAGGCGTGGTTATTGTGGCAGGAAATGGGCCACCCAGGCACCGCTGTAGGCGAAGAAAATGTGCTTGGGTATTCTGCCTGCGGCACCGACCAGAAGGAATTTCCACAGGGGGAAGCGAAGCAAGCCGGCGATAGCACCGGCTATGTCGAATAGGGGGTTGGGTATCAGCGCCAGCACGAAAATAGTAAGGCTACCCCATCTTTTCATCCATTCCACCATCCGGTTATAAATACCCACGTTCTCTATGGCTATCCTGCCACCGTAGCCGAGTAGGTAGCCGGTTATCTCGCCGATTGTTCCGCCTATGCCAGATATTACTCCCACCAGAAAGGGGTTCAACACAGCGCCGAGCGTGGCTATTAGAATCCAGCCTGGTACCGGCACCACAATGCTGCTGGAGGTGATAACCGAGATGACGAAAACGCCAAGATAGCCGTAAATTCCTAGTTTTGTAACCTCGTCACGATAAATGAAGATGAAGGCAGACAAGGCTATCACAAAAATCAATGCCAGTATCTTTAGGTAGTGCTCCTTTAGCCAGGGATGCCTTTTGGTTTGCTCCTTGGGTGGGGCTGTCTTTCTAGGTGTTTTCAACTGGTTTTCCCCTTATCATGATTACGGAAGCAGAGCCTGCCACCATGTACAAAACGCAAATCCCGAGCATTATTGAGTAACCCAGGTTTGTCTGGCGGGTGTTAAAGAAATCGATGACGGGGCCAATGAGCCTGGCCAGGGCACCGGCGCCGGCTGTGGCTATGTTGGTCAGGCCAAGATAGCGGGCCTCTTCGCCTTGGGGGACTATATCTGTAGCCAACGCCCAGTTGGAGGGAAGGAAAGAGCCTGCCGAGATGCCCAGGAGGCCGCCTGAGACCATGATAGCGGTGAGGTCTTTGGCGAAAAAGAGGGTGATAATACCAATGATGCCGACAAAACCTGCGCAGAATATTATCGGTTTCCGGCCGAATTTGTCGGAGAGATAACCCGCGGGGTAAGCGGCGATGAGTAAACAGATGCCGATGGCTACTACCAGGTTTCCTGCTGCGCCTGCTGGATTTTCGATTTGTACAACATCTCTGAGGTAATAGAGGGCAAAGCTCTGGAGTGTTCCCAGTGCCATGAGTATGAGCAGTCGCGATACCAGAAACCAGACGAAGTCCTTGTGTTTCTTAACGTCTATTCTATAAGCGTTAAGTCTGTTCTTTAGCGAGATTGATTGGGTGTTAGTCTGTGGGGTCTCCTCTACTGTTATTATTGTGGTGACCATGGCGGCGAGAAGGACTACGGCGGGAAAACCAATAGACAGCCACATCCATGATTCTTCGCCTTGTGTGGTGTACATGTCGAGGAAATAAGCCACGATGCGAACAAAGATGACGCCTGCCAGTATCTCCGCCAAGTTTTTCACTGCGGAGGCTATTCCCTTTTTGTGAGCTGGTACCAGGTCTGGGATAAAGGCTTGAAATGGGCCTTGGGCGATATTGCAAGCACATTGCAGCAGGCAATAGCCCATGAACAGGGAAATGAAGCTGTTGGCAAGGCCAATACTGGGCAGGAAGAGCAGAGCTAACAACGTTCCAACCAGGATAAAAGGACGTCTGCGGCCCAGGGAGAAGCTGGAGCGGTCGCTGATTGCACCGGCTACTGGCTGCACCAGCACTGCCAGTGCCAGGCCGGTGAAAGTCAGGATGCCGAGATAGGTGTTTTTCTGGGCTTCGGGCACGAATTCCAGAATACGTATGGGGATGATGAGGGTATGCAGGCTGGGCCAGAGGAAAGACAGGGCAGCACCGAAGATGGTTATTTTGAGGTAGTCAACGGGTTGGAAGGCTTTCTGTGAGGCCATTGTCCTATTATAGCAATTTCGCCTACCTAATAGTGGGGTAACTTTGGGTGTGTCCTTTTGTATCCTGGCATGTGGTGGATTTGGTGATTTACCCTGTGGTGTATGCTAAGCTAGGCATTTAGGCAGCAAAGGTATAAAATAGCATAATCTTTTTTGAAGGTTTTTCACTATGAGTCGTCTGCCATCGCAAATAGCGTCCCAGGTCGAGCGGGCTGTAGAGATACTGAAGGCTGGCGGTATTGTGGCTTATCCTACTGATACGGTCTATGGTTTGGGAGCGGATGCTTTTAATCCTGAGGCTGTGGAGAGGATTTTTGAAGTTAAGAGGCGGCCTCGAAGTATGGCGTTGCCGGTACTGCTGGCGGATGTTGAGCAGGTGAATGAGGTCGCTAGCGTGGTACCTGAGGCTGCACTCATCTTCATAAAGCGCTTCTGGCCTGGAGGGCTGACGCTGGTGTTGTTCAAAGCTACGGCACTTCCGGATGTGGTCACTGGCGGCAGTGACAAGGTGGCGGTGCGTGTTCCTAATCACGAGGTGCCTTGTGCACTTATCCGAGGGTTGGGAGCGCCAATTATTGGCACCAGTGCCAACGTCAGCGACAAGCCATCACCTGTGACGGCGGAGGAAGTGCGGCAGCAGTTGAGAAGCGGAGTCGACTTGATTATAGATGGGGGTAGGTGTCCTGGTGGTGTGGAATCGACGGTAATTGATGTTACCAGCGGTTCTCCCGTGGTTTTGCGCGAGGGCATCATACCCAGAGAAGAGATTGCGGGGATATGGAATGAAAGCTTGAAGGGGGCGAGCAGAAGTGCGAATTGCTGTGGGTAGCGACCATCGCGGCATAGAGCTGAAGCAGGCTATTATCGGCTTGTTGAAGGAACTGGGCCACGAATATCATGACTTTGGTTGTTACAGCACTGATTCTGTGGACTATCCTGATATCGCTAAGGAAGTCGCTGTGGCGGTGTCAGCAGGCAAGTTTGAACATGGGATATTGGTTTGTGGCAGCGGTATAGGGATGAGCATAGCAGCCAACAAGGTGAAAGGGGTGAGGGCAGCGCTATGCTGTAACCTGCTGAGCGCTGAACGCGCTCGATTGCATAATGATGCTAATGTTCTGTGTCTGGGGCAGGATATTGTGGGACGTGACCTGGCTCTGGGCATTGTCAGCACTTATCTCTCTACTACCTTCGAAGGTGGCAGGCATTTACGGCGTATCGAAAAAATAGGGAACATCGAAGCTGATTTGCTTGACAAGGGATAGCTGCTGTGTTAGTTTACTAGCACGGCCTATGGCCAGTCCCCGCTCTCCATGGAGCGGTATTTTTAACTTTGGGGACAAGGCAGTATTTGACTATGAGAAGCGATAGTGTAAAGAAAGGAATCGAAAGGGCTCCACATCGGGCGTTGCTGAGGGCTTTGGGCGTCAGCAGTGACGACTTGAATAAGCCTTTCATCGGGGTGGCCAACAGCTTCAATGAGATAGTACCCGGGCATATTCATCTGGGCAGCATTGCTCAGGCGGTGAAGGCTGGGATTCGCAGCGGGGGTGGAGTGCCTTTCGAATTTAATACTATCGGCATCTGTGATGGTATAGCTATGAATCATCCAGGGATGAAGTACAGCTTGCCCAGTCGTGAACTGATAGCGGACTCGGTTGAGGCTATGGTTGAGGCGCATCGTTTTGATGCGCTGGTGTTTATACCGAACTGCGACAAAGTAGTCCCTGGAATGCTTATGGCTGCGGTGCGATTGAATATTCCTTCTATATTTGTTAGTGGCGGGCCGATGCTGGCGGGGCGCAGGAGTCGGGATGGCAAAATGTGCTCGGTTGACCTTATCACTGTTTTCAATGCCGTGGGGAGCATAGCCAGGGGAGGGATGACCGAGGCTGAGCTCGAAGAGATCGAGATTGCCGCTTGTCCTGGCTGTGGCAGTTGTTCTGGCATGTACACTGCAAATACCATGAATTGCCTTACCGAGGCTTTGGGCATGGCTTTGCCGGGGAATGGCACCATTCCGGCGGTGGATTCCAGGAGGATAGTTTTGGCCACGGAGGCCGGAAAGCAAGTCATTGCGGTACTGGAGAAGAGCTTGTTGCCCAGGGATATAATAACCAAGGATTCTATTGCGAATGCCTTTGCTGTAGATATGGCGCTAGGAGGCAGCACCAACTCTGTTTTGCATCTCATGGCAGTGGCTAATGAGGCTGGTATAGATTTTCCGTTGCCATTGATAAACGAGATCAGTCAACGTGTTCCTCATCTCTGCAAGTTGAACCCGGCCAGCGAGGTGCATATCGAGGACCTCGATATGGCGGGCGGGGTTCCCGCGGTGATGCATGAGATAGCAAGCTCCTTGAACGGCAAATGTAAGACTGTATCATTGGTACCAGTATCAGAGGTAGCAAAGAGAGGCAAGGTCAGGAATCGGGATGTCATACGCTCTGCCAGTGAGCCTTATTCTAAGAGAGGTGGGCTGGCTATTCTGTTTGGGAATTTGGCGCCGCAGGGTGCGGTGGTGAAGAGCGGCGCTGTCGACCCTGAAATGATGGCGCATGAAGGGCCGGCTAAGGTCTATGAAAACGAAGAAGAAGCCACAAAAGGTATAATGAAAGGCGAGGTCAAAAAGGGCGACGTTGTAGTAATTCGTTACGAAGGTCCCAGGGGTGGGCCGGGGATGCGTGAGATGCTAACGCCGACTTCTCTATTGAGCGGCATGGGGCTGGATAAAGATGTGGCTTTGATAACTGATGGCAGGTTTTCCGGTGGCACTAAGGGAGCTGCTATAGGGCATGTAGCTCCTGAAGCGGCTGAACGTGGGCCTATAGCTGCTGTTAAAAATGGTGATATGATTAGGATAGACATCCCGGCGTGCAAACTGGAACTGAAGGTGAGTGACGCCGAGATAACGAGACGGTTGGCTGCGTTGCCTGAGTATGAATCGGCTATTAAGAGTGGGTATCTGAAACGATATGTTGAAAATGTGGGCCCAGCTAGCAGCGGCGCAGTCTTTAGGTAGGGGATATTGATGAAAAAAACCGGTGCCCAAATTCTGTGTGAAAGTTTGGTTGCGGAGGGGGTCGAGGTTATCTTCGGCTTTCCCGGTGGTTCTGTGTTGCCCCTGTACGACACACTGCCTCAATATCCGCAGCTTCGGCATATATTGGTTCGCCATGAGCAAGGTGCTGCTCACGCGGCTGATGCCTATGCGCGAGTGACGGGCAAGGCGGGTGTTTGTCTGGCAACTTCAGGGCCGGGTGCCACTAACCTGGTGACAGGCATTGCCAATGCTTGTCTGGATTCTTCTCCTGTGGTGGCAATTACTGGCCAGGTGGCCAGGCCGTTTATCGGCAAAGATGCTTTTCAGGAAATAGATATCACGGGTATTACTCTTCCTATCACCAAGCATAATCACCTGGTTCTGGATGCCAAGGAAATAGCCAGGGTGGTAAAGGAGTCTTTCTATATTGCACAGGCTGGAAGGCCGGGGCCGGTGCTTATGGACATACCACGCGATGTTTTCCAGCAGGAGGTGGAATACGTACCCGCGGGTAAGGTTGACCTTCCCGGCTACAGGCCGACGCTGTTTGGGCATCCGTCTCAAATCAAGAGGGCGGCGCAACTAATAAGCAGTGCTGAGCGGCCTGTCATCGTCGCTGGCAGAGGCGTGGTCATCTCGAGAGCCTTTGCTGAGCTTAAGGAATTGGCCGAGAAAGCACAGATACCTGTTATCACTACACTTCTGGGCATCGGTTGCTTCCCGGAAACTCATGTACTCAGTTTTGGGTGGTTGGGGATGCACGGTATGGCTTATGCCAATAAGGCGGTGCACGAATCTGACCTCATTGTTGCTATCGGGATGAGGTTCGATGACCGGGCTACGGGTGTGGTGAGCGCCTTTGCGCCTAAAGCTCGAATTGTTCACATGGATATTGACCCTGCGGAGATAGGTAAGAATGTAAGGGTAGATGTTCCGATTGTGGGCGATGTGAAGAACATCCTTCAAGCATTGAACACGCAGATTGTTCCGCGGGAGCACGTGGACTGGTTTAACCAGCTTGACCAATGGCGGCATGAGCATCCGGCATTAGATATCAGGGAGTGTGATGAGCTTTTGCCTCAATATGTCATTCGCCAAATCTACCATGCGACAGGCGGCGATGCTACTATAGTTACTGGTGTTGGCCAAAATCAGATGTGGGCGGCCCAGTTCTACTTCTATGATAAACCGCATCGCTTGGTTTCCTCTGGGGGCTTGGGTACCATGGGTTTCGAATTGCCAGGTGCCATTGGGGCTAAAGTGGGGAGGCCAGATGCTATTGTCTGGTGTATTGCTGGTGATGGTGGTTTCCAGATGACTGTACAGGAGCTGGCTACCATGGTACAGGAGAACCTGGCTATCAAGATTGCCATTATAAATAATGGTTATCTGGGCATGGTTAGACAGTGGCAGGAGTTATTCTATAAGCGGTGCTACGTGCATACTCAGCTTTACAATCCAGACTTCGTGAAGATTGCTGAAGCCTACGGAGTCCCGGGGCTGAGGGTCAAGCACAAGGCAGATGTAATTCCGGCTATCGAGAGGGCCATGGAGTACAATGGGCCTTTCCTAATAGACTTTGTAGTCGAGCCGGAAGAGAACGTGT
This sequence comes from Chloroflexota bacterium, assembly GCA_016875925.1. Classification (GTDB taxonomy): domain Bacteria; phylum Chloroflexota; class Dehalococcoidia; order GIF9; family UBA5629; genus VGOF01. The sequence continues at coordinate 11,958 of VGOO01000018.1, read as the reverse complement.
TTCCCATTGTGCCGCCGGGGGCGACACTTGTTCAATCTATCGAGATGCCTAGACCGGAAGCCATTAATCCGACAAAAGGGAAGCGAGGAGGGTAGTGTGACTACTGTAGCAAAGCATACTTTAGTTGCTCTGGTGGAAGATAAGCCCGGGGTACTGAATCGAGTGTCAAGTTTGTTACGCCGGCGCAATTTCAATATCGAAAGCATTGCAGTGGGTCATACGGAACAACCTGACCTATCGCGTATGACCATTGTGGTAGAGGGCGATGATGCTAAAGTAGAGCAAGTGAGAAAGCAACTGGATAAGGTTATCGAAGTGGTCAAAATTGTTGACATAACTGATGATGACCCGGTGGCCCGCGAGTTGGCGCTTATCAAGGTGAAGGCAACCGCTTCTACCAGGAGCGAAATAATACAGATTGTGGATATCTTCAGGGCTAACATAGTGGATGTGGCTGCTGATACGCTGATAGTCGAAGTGACGGGGGACGAGGATAAGGTCAATTCACTGTTAGACCTCCTTCGCGGTTTTGGCATCAGGGAGATTGCTAGAACGGGCCGGATTGCTTTGCCGCGTGGGGGTGCTGGTCCGTTGGTGGTTGAGGAGGCAAGGGCACTGAAGCAACCGCTCAAACCACCGCGAGCTGAAGCCGAAAGTCCCCCCGACTGGTGATATAGAGGCATCTATCCCCTGGGACAAGCAAGGAGTTAGTAAGGAGGTATCATGGCTAAGATTTATTATGAAAAGGATGCTAAGCTAGAACTGCTTAAGGGAAAGACAGTTGGTATTATCGGGTTTGGCAGCCAGGGGCATGCTCATGCCCAGAACTTGAGGGATAGTGGCTGCCAGGTCATTGTGGCTGAAGCCAAGGACACCGAAGGCTGGAAAAGTGCCAAGAAAGCTGGTTTTGTAGTCACCGATGCTGCTGAGGTGTCCAAGAAGGCGGATATCATCGTCATGCTGGTGCCAGACACCTTGCAACCGAGGGTGTACCGGGAATCGGTTGAGAAGCAGCTATCGGCGGGCAAGATGCTGATGTTTGCGCATGGATTCAATATCCATTTCAATCAGATTGTACCGCCTTCCAACGTGGATGTGACCATGATTGCCCCGAAGTGCCCAGGTCACATGTTGCGTCGGCTTTATACCGAGAACTCAGGCCCCCCAGCACTGATAGCGGTTCATCAGGATGCCTCAGGCAAGGCTAAGAACATAGCATTGGCCTATGCCAGGGGGATTGGCTGCGCCAAAGCTGGTGTTCTGGAAACGTCTTTTGCTGAAGAGACGGAGACTGACCTGTTTGGCGAGCAGACAGTGCTCTGCGGTGGTGCTAGCGCATTGGTCAAGGCTGGGTTTGAGACACTGGTTGAGGCGGGGTATCAGCCTGAAATCGCCTATTTCGAATGCTTTCACGAGCTTAAACTTATTGTTGACCTGATGTACCAGGGCGGTCTGAAGTTCATGCGCTATTCGGTAAGTGATACCGCAGAGTATGGCGACTACAGCCGTGGGCCAAGAGTCATAAACGAGCTAGTCAAAGAAGAGATGAGACAAATCCTGGCCGAGGTGCAGGATGGCAGCTTTGCCCGTGAGTGGATTCTGGAGAATCAGGCAGGACGCCCGGTCTATAACGCGCTTAAGCGGATGGAAGCTGAGCATGAGATTGAAATAGTGGGGGAGAAGCTCAGGGCAATGATGCCATGGCTAAAGCCCAGCGCTAAGAAAGCTTAGTATGGACAAGGTTATAATCTTTGATACCACGCTGAGGGATGGTGAACAGGCGGCGGGAGCTGGTCTGAGTGCGCAGGAAAAGCTCCAGATAGCCCAGCAACTGGAGAAGCTCGGTATCGATGTCATTGAGGCTGGCTTCCCTATAAGTTCTCCTGGTGATTTCGAGGCGGTGCAGCTAATATCCAGGAAAGTGGAGAATTCGACTGTATGTGCACTAGCTCACGCTAATCCCGAGGCTGTAGACAAAGCATGGGAGGCTATAAAGAAAGCGAAACATCCGCGAATTCATGTCTTTCTATCGGCTTCGGATATTCATCTTTTCTATCAACTCAAAAAGACGCGGGATGAGATTTTGCAGGTCTCTCGCGACATGGTGGCTCGTGCTAAGAGGTACACAGAGGATGTGGAATTTTCACCTATGGATGCTAGCCGTACCGAGCCTGCCTACATTTACCAGATATTGGAAGCGGTGATTAGAGCTGGGGCTACTACAGTAAATATCCCCGATACTGTGGGCTATGCAGTGCCACAGGAATACGGTGACCTCATCACGGGCATACTGAACAACGTACCTAACATAGATAAGGCTGTAGTCAGTGTTCACTGTCATAATGACCTGGGGCTGGCGGTTGCCAATAGCCTTGAGGCTATAAGAAGGGGAGCCAGGCAAGTCGAGTGTACTATCAATGGTATCGGTGAACGGGCAGGGAATGCTTCTCTTGAAGAGATTATCATGGCACTCAAGACCAGAAGTGATGCCTATGGTTTGACTACGAACATCGATACCAAGCAGATTTATAAGACGAGCCGTCTGGTCAGCGAGCTTACTGGTTTCATCGTCCAGCCGAACAAAGCTATTATTGGTGCTAACGCCTTTCGCCATCAGTCTGGCATACACCAAGACGGCGTAATCAAGAAAGCTATTACCTATGAGATCATGGATCCAAAGACGATAGGTATTCCAGCTAGCAGCCTGGTTCTGGGCAAGCTGAGTGGCAGGCATGCGTTCCAGGAACGGTTGGCCGAACTTGGATATACGCTGGAGGGTGAGGCTTTTAAGCATGCTTTTCAGGCCTTTAAGGAACTGGCAGACAAGAAGCGTGAGGTTACCGACCGGGACATAGAGTCACTGATTGAAGAGGAACTTCGCACTGCTTCTGAGGTTTATCACCTTGACCATATTGAAGTCACCTGCGGTGACCACAGCATCCCCACGGCCACAGTCAGGCTCATCGGGCCTAATGGTCAGGCCGTGGCAGATGCTGCGCTGGGCACAGGGCCGGTGGATGCTGTGTATGAAGCTATTAATCGCATAGTCAGAGTGCCCAACAAGCTCACTGAATTCACAGTGAAGTCGGTGACCGAGGGTATTGACGCTATCGGTGAGGTGTTGATAAGGATAGAGAGCGATGGCGTTACTTATACTGGTCGTGGTGCCTCCACCGATATCATAGTGGCCAGTGCCAAGGCCTACATGAACGCGCTGAATCGCCTCCTGGCAACTAAAAAGACACGAAAAGATTGAGGCATTCTTGATGCAGCTAGTTTTGTCACCAGCGGTGGAGATGGTGTTGCGGTTGCTTTTGGCAACAGCCCTTGGGGCTGCCATCGGCTATCAGCGGGAGCGTGCTAAAAAACCGGCTGGGCTGCGGACGCACATTTTAATCGCACTCGGGTCGGCGCTTTTTACTGTCGTTTCGGTTTTTGGATTTGGTGATACAGCAGATGTGGCCAGGGTGGCTGCAGGAGTGGTGACTGGCATCGGTTTTATAGGCGCTGGCGTTATCTTCCGTGGCCTTCGTGGTAATAAAGGACATGTCGTTGGTCTGACCACTGCGGCGAGTATATGGGTCGCTGCTGCGATTGGCCTAGCGGCTGGTGTGGGCTTGTATTTGGTGGCAGTTCTGGTTACTATTTTAGCTGTGGTGGTGCTTATGATTCCCAGGGTGCAGGGATAAGCTACAAAGTGAGGGTAATGGCCTTTGACCTTAGCTGAGAAGATACTGGCTGCTCATTCAGGAAAAGACAGAGTCAGCCCTGGCGAGTTTATCAATGCCAGGGTTGATTTAATATTGTCCAACGACATCACAGCCCCGCTGGCTATAAAAGAGTTCCAGAAGCTGGGTGTGAATAAAGTTTTCGATTCGAAGAAGGTGGTGATGGTCCCCGACCACTTTTGCCCCAGTAAGGACATTCTCTCTGCTGAGCAGGCTAAGACTATGCGTGAATTTGCCCGTAGATATAACTTGACCTATTTTGAGGTAGGGACAATGGGCATTGAGCATGTACTGTTGCCAGAGTTAGGTCTTGTGTTGCCTGGAGATGTGGTTGTAGGTGCTGATTCGCACACATGTACCTATGGGGCTTTGGGGGCTTTTGCTACAGGCATGGGTTCAACGGATATAGCAGTGGCAATGGCTACTGGCGAGATATGGATGAAAGTGCCACCGACAATTAAGCTCATTTACCATGGCAAGTTGGGCAGGTGGGTTAGTGGCAAAGACCTAATCCTATACACTATCGGTGATATCGGAGTTGATGGAGCGCTTTACTCGGCCATGGAGTTTGCTGGTGAAGCGATTTCTGCTTTACCTATGGATGGGCGCTTCACCATGGCGAACATGGCTATCGAAGCTGGTGGTAAAGCTGGCATTTTCAGGGTTGATAAGGAGACTGTGAAGTACCTCAAGTTCAGGGCTAAGCGTCCGTATCGGGTATATGAATCTGACCCTGATGCCGGATACGCTAAGGTCATTGAGTACGATATTTCCAAGGTTGAACCACAAGTAGCTTTCCCGCACTTGCCTTCAAATGTGAATCCGATAAGCAAAGTAGGTGACATAAAGGTAGACCAGGTGGTGATTGGCAGTTGCACCAACGGACGGTTGGATGACCTGAGAACAGCGGCCAAGGTGATGAAAGGGCGGAAGGTCAATTCTGATCTGAGATGTATCATCATCCCGGGTAGTCAGCGGGTTTATCTTGATGCATTACGTGAAGGGTTGATTGAGATATTTATCAAAGCGGGGGTCGTGGTGAGCACGCCTACCTGTGGTCCTTGCCTTGGTGGTTACATGGGAGTCCTGGCTGCTGGTGAGAAATGTGTCTCTACCACTAATAGGAACTTTGTGGGCAGAATGGGAAGTCCAAAGTCTGAGGTTTACCTGGCGAATCCCGCAGTGGCTGCTGCTAGCGCAATCTTGGGTAAGTTGAGCAGCCCTGACGCGGTTGCCTGTTAGGTGATTGCATAAATAGCTCTAAATGCAGGAGAAAAATATGTTCTGGGACAAAGTATATGATAAAAGCGGTCGGGTCTGGGGTGATAAGCCCAGTGAGCTGGCGCTTGCTACTGCGGGGTACCTGCAGAAGCAGAGGTTGAGTAAGCAGCCATTGGCGGTGTTGGATATCGGCTGTGGCTATGGCAGGGATGCGCTGTACCTGGCCAACAATTTCCGGTGTGCGATTCTAGGTGTCGATGTTTCGGAAAAGGCCATAGAGATTGCGACCGGAGCAGTGCCGCATGAGCAAAAGGCGAGGGTGAGGTTTCAGAAGAGCGACTTCGCTGAATTGGACCACGAGAAGTATGATGTTGTCTTTGCTTCTCATCTGTACCATTTATTGAAAGACGACGAGCGCAAGAAGCTGAGGCGCATTATAATGAGGACACTCAAGCCGAATGGATTGTTGTTCCTGAGCACGCTTTCGGTGAAAGACCCTGAGCACTATGGGAAAGGCGATCCAGTGCCGGGTGAGGCTAATTCGTTCCATGATAAAACATATCTTCATTTTTGCACCAAGGAAGAGTTGATAGGCGACTTTGACTTCCTATATATGAAGGAAATATACGAGCATGAGTTCTATGAAACTCGTGCTACAGGTGAGACCCATCACCACGTTTCCTGGATACTTGCGGGGGAGCATGTGGCCACCCAGACTGATATAGAATGATTAACTTTGTCCGCTGCGAGGTGTTTCATATCATCGGACTGGAGTAGGTGATTGTAATGAGAGCCGGGGACGAGGGAGCCGAATTGACAGCATGCTGCGGTTTGTATTGCGGGGACTGTCTCCGTTATAAGAGTAAGGCGGTGGAATTGGCACGAGCCTTGATGAGTGAGCTGGAGGCAGTAAAATTTGATAGGTATGCGGAGGTCAAAAATGCCTCTCTGGAAGAGTTCAAGCACTATGAGGAATGCCGTCAGGTCTTAGAGGCAATAGTCAGATTAGGATGTGATACTCCCTGTAGAGCTGGTGGCGATGGATGCTTAGGACCTTGTGAGATTAAGAGTTGTGTTCAGGTGAAGAAACTCGAAGGTTGTTGGGAATGCAGTGAGTTCGAGAGATGTAGTAAGATTGAATTTCTCAGGCTATTCCATGGTGATACTGCTAAGGAGAATTTGAGGAAAATCAAGAAATATGGCTTGGATGGGTGGGCGAGACATAGAGGGAAATTTTACTCCTGGTCGTAGTGGTTAGGCTGCAAAGTCCCGTTAGTAAACCATAAGGTGAAATTGATGGTCAGATATGTTATCGTCAGCATTGGCAGTGGTATCCTTTTTGGCGTCCTAGATGGTCTGATTAATGCCAATCCTCTTGCCCAGAAGCTCTACGCAGTGTACACTCCGATCGCAAGAGTGTCTGTAAACATCTTTGCAGGAATTGCAATTGACCTCGTCTATGGGTTTATCATGGCAGCGGTATTCCTGGTTCTCTACAAGAGTTTACCCGGTAAGACAGGTTTAGCGAAAGGAATAAGTTTTGCCTTCTTGGCGTGGTTCTTCCGTGTCGTCATGTCTGTATCCTCAAGCTGGATGATGTTCAACCTGCCAGCTGTAACACTGCTGTATACACTTGTTGCCGGCTTGGTTGAAATGCTTATACTTGGTGTGCTTTATGGATTGACCTTAAAGACCGGTGCATTGAGGCAGAGCGTGATCTGTGAGTAAACAACTATTTGTTGAACTGGAATCCATATACCGTCGTGTTGGTAAAAGCTACTTTGCAAATGTTTAAATGGATTCAGCCGTGATTTATATGGAGATAATGATTTGAAGCTGAGGGGGAAAGTCCACAAGTATGGTGCTAATGTAGATACCGATGCCATTATCCCTGCTCGGTATTTAAGCCTGTCTGAACCTGCTGAGCTTGCAAAACATTGCATGGAAGGCATAGATACAGAGTTTCTGAGTAGGGTACAGGCTGGAGACATTGTGGTAGCAGGCAGTAACTTCGGCTGTGGCTCGTCTCGAGAGCATGCGCCTCTGGCTATCAAGGCTGCTGGCATATCCTGTGTGATTGCTAAGAGCTTTGCCCGCATTTTCTTTCGGAATGGGATTAACATTGGTTTGCCCTTGCTCGAGTGCGCTGAGGCCTCAGATGGCACTGAAGAAGGGGACGTGCTTGAAGTCGATTTGAACACCGGCGAAATAAGGAATATTACCAAGGGCAAGACCTTTGTGGCCAAACCATATCCTGAATTTATGATGGACATAATGGCTGCCGGCGGATTGGTGGAATATACCAGGAAAAAGCTAAGTGTGAGGTCTTAAGTGCAGTTTGAGATTGTGGCATTGCTTGGTGACGGTGTTGGCCCTGAGGTGGCTACAGAGGCCATCAAAGTGCTGGAGACTGTGGGTAAGAAGTTTGGGCATACGTTTAAATTTCATTACGGGTTGGTGGGTGGTGCTGCCATCGATGCTATTGGCGTTGCTCTAGCTGATGAGACGTTGCAGATGTGCAAGGGCTGTGATGCAGTATTGCTGGGTGCTGTGGGAGGCCCCAAATGGGATGACCCGCAGGCAAAGGTCAGACCTGAAGATGGGTTGTTGGCGCTGCGTAAGGAGTTGGGACTGTTTGCTAACTTGCGGCCGGTGAAGGTGCTGCCGATGCTGGTCGATTCTACTAATCTCAAGCCCGAGGTGGTAAGGGGCGTAGACTTGGTGGTTGTCCGCGAGCTTACCGGCGGCCTGTATTTTGGCCAACCCAAGAGGCGGTGGCAGACGGCTGAGGGCAGGTTTGCTGTTGACAGTATGCTTTACTCTGATAGGGAAATCGAGCGTATTATGAGAGTTGGCTTTGAGATGGCGCGTGCCCGACGTAATAAGTTGACCTCGGTGGACAAGGCCAATGTTCTTGAATCTTCGCGATTGTGGCGGCAGGTTGCCATTGAGGTATCCGCTGACTATCCAGACGTGGAACTGGACCATATGCTGGTAGATGCCTGTACCATGCGCCTGATACAGAAGCCGTCCTATTTCGACGTTGTGGTCACTGAGAACACCTTTGGTGATATCATCACTGATGAGGCATCCATGCTAGCAGGCTCTATGGGCATGTTACCATCTGCCAGTCTAGCCGGTATTCCCAAAGGTGGTGCATCTAAAGCCTTTGGACTTTATGAGCCTATTCATGGCAGTGCCCCCAGCAGGGCGGGTCAGAATATGGCGAATCCCATAGCTACAATACTGAGCGCTGCCATGATGCTGCGTTATTCCTTCAACTTGGAGGCAGAGGCTGATGCCACGGAAAAGGCAGTGATTGCTGTCTTAGAGGAAGGCTATCGTACCTATGATATAATGGAGTCTGGCAAGAATAGGGTGGGGACGAAAGAGATGGGGAGCCTCATTACCCAGAAAATCCTCAGTTAGGGAGCAGTTGAAGCTATGCCGCAGGTTCAACTCTATGATACTACCCTCAGGGATGGCGCCCAGCAGGAAGGCATCTCCTTTTCCATTGCCGACAAGCTGAAGGTAACCCAGAAACTGGACGAGCTTGGCATCCATTTTATTGAGGGTGGCTGGCCCGGTGCTAATCCCAAGGACACGGAATTCTTTAGCAAAGCCTGTCATCTGGAGTTGGGACATGGGGTGCTGGTTGCCTTTGGTAGTACCAGGCGCTGTGATGCCAGGGTGACCAAGGATGCTGGACTTCGAGCCGTGATTGAAGCCGGGACAAGAGTGGTTACTATTGTGGGCAAGAGCTGGGACTTGCATGTAACCCAGGTGCTCGAGACTACGCTGGAAAACAACCTGCACATCATCTACGAGTCTGTTGATTATCTGAAATCGAAGGGGCTTACCGTATTTTTCGATGCCGAGCATTTTTTCGATGGCTATAAAGCGAACTCGGAATATGCTATTCAGACGGTGGAAGCTGCGGCTAAAGGAGGTGCTGACTGCTTGGTGTTGTGCGATACCAACGGTGGTGCCTTGCCTTCCGAGGTGGCTGCTGCTATCGGCGCAGTCAAAAAAGCTGTGGTTGTTCCCCTTGGTTTTCATGGTCACAACGATGGCGAGTTGGCGGTGGCGAACTCACTGGTCGCTGTCCAATCTGGTGTGGTGCAAATACAGGGGACGATAAATGGCTATGGCGAGCGTTGTGGAAATGCCAATCTCTGCTCTATTATCCCGGCTTTGAAGCTGAAGCTAGGTATAGACTGCATCTCTCTGGAACGTCTCTCAGAACTCACTGAGGTTTCCCATTTCGTGGCTGAGGTGGCGAATCTTGCTCTTTCTAATCATCTTCCCTATGTGGGCAACAGTGCTTTTGCGCATAAAGGCGGGCTACATGTATCCGGTATTATGAAGTCTGAGGAGAGCTACCAGCATATCAACCCAGAGATGGTTGGCAACCGCCCCAGGGTAGTGGTTTCCGAGCTTTCAGGCAAAGGGAACATCGTCTATAAGGCGAGGCAACTAGGAGTGGAACTGACTGCTAAAGGCAAAGAGGCGCGTGCAATCCTGGAGCAGATTAAGGAGCTGGAGAGCCGTGGTTTCCAGTATGAGGGTGCTGATGCTTCTTTTGAGCTGCTGTTGCGGCGGGCGCAGCCTGACTATAAGCCTCCCTTTGAGCTGGTGGATTTCATGGTGGTGGTGGAGAGACATCGCCGGCTTCCTTCGAAGGGAGGCGAGGCTGTGGTGCTATCTGAGGCTACAGTCAAAGTGAAGGTGGAAGACCGCATAATTCATACTGCCGCTGAGGGTAATGGCCCTGTGAATGCATTGGATATGGCTTTACGCAAAGGTTTACTCGAGTTCTATCCGGGTCTGGCTAGTGTGGAGCTTGTCGATTACAAAGTGCGCATATTGGAGGAAAGCTCTGGCACTGCCTCTCAAGTTAGGGTGTTGATTGAGTCGAGCGACGGGCATACACAATGGCGGACGGTGGGTAGCTCCACCAATATAATCGAAGCCAGTTGGCTAGCGCTGGCTGATAGCGTGGAATATTTCCTGATTAAGCTGAATGCCGCATCTTAGTTTCCAACTTTCCACCGTAGGGGCACCATAATCATGAGTGAGGAGATTGCAGTTGACCCATAGCTGTGCCTGTCGTAACGATGAGCGCAGGGTGGTGATGTTTGCTGGCAAAGGTGGCGTTGGCAAGACCACCTGCGCTGCGGCTACTGCATTACACCACGCTTCATCGGGTGTGCGGACGTTAATAGTCTCCACTGACCCAACTCCTTCCCTGTCCCATATCTTCGAAGTAGGGCGAAGCCCGAGGGGGAATAAACCCCCTCAAAGTTTGCGTGTTGAAGAGATTGGCGTAGATAGGGTGAAGCAGATGTGGGATGAGAAATTTGGCCGCGAGGTATATGGGGTCTTCTCCTCTTTTGTGGATATCGGGTATGAGGAGTTCGTTGAGTTCGTCACCGAAGTGTTGCCGGGCATGAGGGACGAGTTTATGGTGGACTACATTCGGGAGCTGTCCCTGAAGAACGAATACGAAAAGGTGGTGTGGGATACTGCTCCGTTGGGGCAAACGCTGGGACTGCTGAACATGCCGTCGATGTTAGGAAAGCATTTGAAAACAGCTCCTCGCATTTATTCCAGACTAAAGCTCGGGGCAGACAGCAGGCGTTCGGTACTGGGGATTATCAGGGGGTGGGAGGAATTATCAGCCACCGATATGGAGTTCTTGAGAAACGAGGTGGAGTTCGTTATTGTCACTATCCCTGAGGCATTGGCCGTGGAGCAGCTTGATGGCATATTTGCTGAGTTTGGCAAGCATCAACTAAAGATAAGACGGCTGGTGGTCAACAACGTGATAAAGGACACCAGTTCTGAATTCCTGCTGACGAAAGCCAGGCAGCAGCGGGAATACATTGACTTGTTGCAGAATCGTTACCCTGACCTGGAGAAGATAGAGTTGCCTATGTTTTCCCGCGAGATAAAGGGCATAGACAGGCTACAGGATATCGGCAAAGGCCTGTTTCAAAATACAGGGTGACCGGCAGGTCACCGGTCACCCTGTTACCTGTCCGTATTCGGCTTTTATTTATTGCCTATTTTTCTCTTTTGATTATGGTGGCTGCACCCTGGCCGCCGCCGATGCAAGGTGATGCCAGACCATAGGTGCCATTCTCCTCGTTCAGGATTCTGGCAAGCGTGCCGACCAACCTGGTGCCGGTAGCTCCAAGCGGATGGCCTATGGCGATAGCGCCGCCTTTAACGTTGACCTTCTCGGGGTCGATGCCAAGCTCTTTTATGGCGTAGAGGGGCACGATGGCGAAGGCCTCGTTCAGTTCCCAGAAGTCGATGTCTTTGACCTGCAGTCCGGCGTGCTTCAAGGCTGCCCTGGCGGCGGGCACAGGTCCCGCACCCATGATGGTGGGGTCTACGCCAGCCCAGCCCATGGATACTATGGAGGCTAAGGGTTTGAGCTTGTATTCCTTAGCTTTTTCTCTGGACATGAGCATCATGGCTGTGGCACCGGCATTGAGCGGCGAGGCGTTGCCCGCGGTTATGTTACCATCCGGTTTGAAAGCGGGCTTCAGCGGTGCCAGGCCTTCTAAGGTTGTATCCTCGCGGATGCTCACATCACAGTCCACCACCTTCTTTGAGCCATCCGGAAGCGTTACTTCTATGGGCAGAATCTCTCCTTTGAAAAATCCTTCCTTGAGTGCCTTAGCGGCTCTCTGGTGACTGCGTACTGCCCACTTGTCCATGTCTTCTCGCGTAAGGCCGCTGATGGAGAACAGCTTTTCTGCCGTCATGCCCATGCTCATGCTGGTCATATAATCGTATTTCTTGAATCGCGGGTCGTTGAAAAGTAAATTGCTGGGCCTTGATATGATTTGGCTGGGGTCAATGCCTGGCCCGGGCATGGGGACGTGGGTCATGTGCTCAATGCCGCAGGAGATAACAACGTCCGAGTATCCCAGCATAATCTCCATGGCACCGTTGTGAATGGTAGACATGGAGGAGGCGCATTGGCGGTCGACACCCT
>VGOO01000017.1 GCA_016875925.1 Chloroflexota bacterium | reverse complement strand
TGACTGTTTTTGCGAATACTTCTACTGAAGGGCGAAGAAATATTACACGTCATCCTGAGCGCAGCGAGGAATCCCGGTGGCTCTCTTTTATCCAAGAGATTCTTCGGTCGTTCCACTCCCTCAAGAATGACACCGTTTTTGGCAATATCTATATAAATGAATCCTTGTAGAGCAGGAGGGAGATAATGATGGGGCGCAATAAGTTGGTCATTCTACTCAGTTTCTTGGTAGTCTTTGTGGGGTGTGCGCGGGAAGTGCCTGTATCTCAGGTGCCATTCGCCACAGGCCAGGTGGTGGTCAGGCAGTCTGGTGGGGCTGGTCTCCTCATTGCCGGATGCCAGGATAAGCAATACATTAGCAGTATGGCTGATTACATTATTGACGGCGTAGTAGAGCGGGTTGAAAGCAAGTGGAATGAAGATAAATCCGCCATTTCTACTTATACCAGCCTGTCAATCGAGAAGTATGTGAAAGGGACACCCTTCGCTGTGGAAGAGCTTGAAATCGTGACTCCTGGGGGCACAGTCGGCAATATCACTCAAGTGGTAGAGGACCAGCCTATCTTTCATGAAGGGAAAAGGGTTCGCATATACTTTCAGGAGATTGACGGCGAATTTCGGATTGTCTGCGGCCGATTTGGTGTGGAGGAGCCAGGGCTACTAACCCCTTCCCCATCTCGCTGAAGGTTTGCTATTGGCCTGATACTCAGTGCCATGTGGGATGAAAGGTGAGAGGCTAGCTGCCGGCCTCAACATCCATTGCTTTAGCGACCGTGTGCCCCGCTACATCCTTGCTGTTTATGAGCCTAATCTGGAGCTTGAGGACGGCTGTTAATATTTCATCCGGACTTTTCTTTAGTCCGTCGTTACACACCTTTAATGCCTCGTCAAATTCACCAACGCGCCTCAGCAAATCGACGATGAGAGCCTCTTCTCCTCCAACCTGTTTAGAGAAACTCTGCCTCGCCTCCTGTGCCTTGCGTAACAGAACCAGAGCTCTTCTTCTACACTTCTTTGCAGTCGGGTCTATGCTTGCCCTACGATAAGCCAAGTCACTATGAACCTCTTGGGTGGTTTGCCGAATACTTCGCCAAGACATGCTATCCGTTACATCGTCGCAAGCCCAGGCGGCATGGATAGAATCCCACGCCGCAGATGCGTATTCTCCGGTTTCTTCATGGATCATCGACAAGCACATAAAGCTATTAGCCAGCTCTGGAAAATTCGGACTGTTCAGTTGGTTCTTGTACGCATCGCTAGATACTAGCTGCGCTGCCCCCTGTTCCAACTTATTGATTTCTGAAGCGCAATAACCGCATGAAGGACACCGTTGTACCCATGTATCGATGGTAAACCTCTGTAGTGCAGGAGGTCTTGTATCCAAATCCATGGATCCGAAGGCACTTGTTGAGGTTAAAATCACTTGTTCACTCTCTTCTTTGCAAATACAACATTTTCTTATCTCAATTTTTGTTGTTGTCATGGCTAGCCTCCTATCAAAAAACAGAGGAACTGCCCCATATTCAATGGCGAGTTTATTATAGCACTAACTGTATTTTGCCACCTTGCACATAGTCAGCCTGTTTTTGCCCGCCACAATAGGCAGTACCAAATGGCGGACGAACAAACTACGGAGCGACATGGAGCATTTGGCTTTTTGAATCGATTTATCGCTTATTCTGGTCCCCAGTGAAGGGAATTGCTGCTTAGGCGTATTGGTGAACCATGGTAGTAAGTTCATCGAGTTGATTTGACACTCACGTGCCGCTCTTCCCAGGTCGTATCGTGCTCAATTTCTCTAATAGCCCAGCGTTGCCTTGTCTTCCCAGTACGATTTCATGCACCTGATCTGCATGTTTTCTTTCTAGTGTTTCTCCATGTGCAGCTTTATTTCTTATTGGTACCAATTGAGATAACAGCGCGGGGAGTTCTTTCAATACAAACTCCCTGTGCTCGTTCATTTCAGCATTAACAAATCGTTCCCAGAATTTGTATCTCAAACCACCTTTGTTGATACTGGCAATAAAGCCTAGCACTGCCCCCTCCTCCTTTCGTCTTTGTGATGCTTCGGCATACTGTTTGTCGAAGTCAGCGATGAAAGCCAGGTGTTTCTTGTATATGTACTCTTTTAGTTCCGCTTCTACGGCGTTGCAATAGCCCATTACCACCTCCGCCCAATTCTGTTTTGCTAGCTCCTGGTAAAGATACTCCGCATTAGTTAAGGAACCCAGATTTGCAGTGCCGACTAGCCAAGGGTGTTTTCCCACCAGGTTGCCACTTAGCCATTCTCTCTGTTTCGCCCCTTCCGTTCGCCCCCTCAATCCCTCAATGAGTTGCCCCCGCAATTTCTCAATGGCTTCTTGGAGGTCCTTATAGTCTGGCCTTTGCAGCAACCCCTGTGCGTAGAACATTTCACGGCAATGCACAATATGAGGAGTAACCCATTCATATTTGCTATCAAGCACTTCACCATCCAATTGCTCCCATACCCATACCCAGTAAGTGCTGCCAAACTTAGTTTTGAGCGGGACTAGGTCTACGCATTTCTCATATTGCCCGAGGTCTCTGTAGAAATAACTGAGAATTCCTACCAGGTAGAAAGTCTCGGGAATAGGGAAATCCTCTTTCCCTCCATCCACCTCCGCCCTCAATATATCTAGGGCTTTCTGGCCAAGTTCTACTGCCAGCTTGCGAAAGCTCTCCTTGTATCTGTCGCCCGAAATTTGGAAAGGCTGTCCAAACTGGTTATGGGGAAGATGTTCCTCGCGACGGTCGAGGAAGAAATTAGTCGCGCCGAACCCATTGATAATACTACAAAGGTCATAATACTGGTCGCTAGATTTCTCCTCTTTGTTGAAAAAGACGGCATCGGCTGCCTCTTTGTATAAAGCTTCAGCCCTCTCCCACTCGCCAGAAGCAGTCAGCAATAGTCCTGCCAATGACAGGGCAAGGTGGCACCGATATTTATCCAATTCTGCTACTTTTCTTGCATCTTCCAATTCGGGATATGGAGCTCTTATGATTCCGAGTCCGTGTTCATAGCAGCGCTGTGCTTCGGCTGCCGTTCCCACAGTTAGGCGGAGGGTGCCATTACTCTCTTCCACCCAGCGAAAGTAACAGTCGGCTGCACGATCCAACAAGCTGACCATCATCAGGTTAACATCGGGAGCCTCTCGTAGTGATAGTATTGTCGGTAAATCTCTCTCAACCTCTTCTTCACTCCTGCCCTTAGCAAGAAGCCGACTTTTTAGTTCCGACTCTACTTGTGAAACCACCACATCTTTGGTAGGTGAAATCGTTAGAGCAGCTTCTTCATAGAACTTGCCTGCCACGGCATAGTCTTCTTCAACCATCTCGTAGAAACTCCCGAACAGTTCCCTCAAAGCAGTAGCATAAAAGCGTTGAATACCGTCGGGGAAACCGTGGGTGTTCCTATCACAATCTGTCAAAGCTTCGGCGATTCTATCTCTCCATCTTACCCTCAGCTCATTACGCATGTTATGTCCTAGTTCATCCACAAGATCACTCATTGTTGTGATGTTCTTTGTGAGTTCCTCGGATGCACTCCTGTCATCCAGGAACAGCCGTAACATCAGCTTTACAAAGTCTAGCAACCTTTTCGCTTCATCGGTCATTTGCCTACATCCCCCAATTGATTGTTAGGACAATTCTACGCTCACTCTTGAGTATCAGCAAGGCGTCCACCACTTAATGGACTCTGGGTTTTATGGACGAGATGTTCAGCTCTCTTTGCCCACACCCGCTTCAAATAATCCTCATTGCCGCCGATGATAGGTAGGGCGATGACCTCAGGTGAGGTGTGACTATGGGCTTGCTTCACAAAAGGATTTTGACGGTCAGGAAAGTCCCAGGGCATCCCGCAATTTGTCTTCGATTGTTTGCATATCAGGCCGGGGCATGGTACCGAGTTTCCTGGCTATCATGGCTTGCTTTATTGTCCTTAAAATGCCAGTTGCTACCGACGGGAAAAGGAGTCCGGCACCTTGCCAGTCATCAATTAGGTGGTCGCCCGCGAGTACCTTCTCAGTTCTGCTGGTAATCGCTGCAATTATGACCTCTTGGCGACTTTTGTGATAGGCATCTGCGCTTACTATGACGGCGGGTCTACGTTTCTCACCCGTTTCGTCCGAGAAGATGAAGCTGACAAGCACTACGTCTCCCCGGCTATATTCGGTCATAGGCCGCATCCTGTTCGTTGTCCCAGAGTTCGGCTAGCACCGCGTCGGTTTTCCCGCTGAGTTTAAGGAGTGCCTCCAGATTCGCGGTTTCCTCACCCGGAAGAGGCACCTTGTCTAAATCCTCCTTGCGGAAGCGGCGATGGCGCTCCTTTCCGATGCGAAAGGCGGGCAGCCTGCCTTCTTTGGTGAGTTTATAGATGGTTCTCCTCGAAACACACAGGTACTCAGCAGCTTCCACCACCGTGAACCACTCCTTTGCAATGACCATGAACACACCTCAACGTAATCTTGGATTCTCAGACTAGCACTATTGTAGCACCTATGAGCATATAGGTGCAATATCACACGAAATTCGCCTCATTAGCTGAGCTTTCCCAGTCTGTATGATGCTATGGCCACATCAACCAGGTACCAGATTCCCGCGCCTCCAACTGTTATCATTTTTATCACGCCCCATCCGATTTGGCCGCGGTAGAAGCGGTCCAGGCCGAAATAGCCGGCGAGGAAAGAGATTATCAGGATGGTTAACTGGCGTTGCCATTCCTCTTTTCGCTCCATGTTCGATACCTCCTTTGGCTTCTTTGACTGGAAGTCTACCATAGCTGTGGGGATTGTGCTGACCTGGCTATTTTTTCTTTTGCCTGCGGTTGTAAAGCTCGATGAGAAGTATGTTTATCGCGATTGCCAGAGTAATCGGTATCACAATCACCCACAGGTTTTCGCTCATATCGATTTCAAAGTAGAGGCAGGCTGCTACCAGCAGGAAGGTTATTATCATTCCCACGAAGGCACTGATTGCTGCCATGAAGATGAATTCGAGCTTCATTGGCTCAGCCTCTATATGGGCTGTGTTGAGATGTAATTCTCCTAAGGAGATTATAACTCTAATCGCGGGCTGGCGACAGTTTGGGATATGCGCTGGCTAAAATGTGGGCGTGTGGCGTGGTTATTTAGGAGCGCTTTTTGGTTTTCTACCAGGGCCAGAGGGACCGGCGTAAGTCTGAACGATTTCGATAAAACGCCTTGCCTCGTCGCCTATTACTTCCAGGTTGGTGTCTTTCCAGTGCCTCCTGCGGACTGCTACGCGACAGAACTCGCCGGCGGTGCCGCGGATAATATTAGTGGCGTCCTCAGGTCCTCGGCTCCAGGGCTCACCTGAGGGCAGTACAAGCTCCAGGCGGATGGGTGTGGTGGGGACTTCCAGACTGTTAACGCTGTAGGCATAGGGCATTGCCATGTAGGCGATGGTTGCCACATGGCGCAGTCGGTCGGTGTCAACAGGTTCAATTCCCACGGCGTCATAGCAATCAATCCCGTGTGCCCAGGTCTCT
Organism: Chloroflexota bacterium; assembly: GCA_016875925.1. Lineage (GTDB taxonomy): Bacteria > Chloroflexota > Dehalococcoidia > GIF9 > UBA5629 > VGOF01. Next base: position 18,530 of record VGOO01000017.1, on the reverse strand, counting down.
GTGAGCCTGGCTGTGGCAAAGGCCCGTGCTCCCATGGGCAGCGCAAACCAGGGAATCCTGGCTTTGGGGTCCATTTTGATTAGCAGGTCGTCCATTGTCTCTCGCACATTCCTCCACCAGTCCAGAACCTGGGCGGGTTTCAGACTCCTCTTCCGCTTAGCAATTACCTCGGTGTAGTCGAAACCGAACTTTGCTGCTTCTTCCAATGGGGTATTGTCGCCGCGCATAAGCAGGACAGAGACTTCATCGAAAAACGCGATGTGTGTTATGGAGTCCTTTATACTCCAGCCTTCTGCCGGCGTCTGCAAGCCCCATTGCTCATCTTTAAGAGTGGATACGAATTTGTCCAGGGCTTCCTGTTCAGCCTTGAGGTCTGTCACCAGTTCTTTCATGTTTTTCTCCTTCGACGTTAGAATGTATTAGAGGCTGTCCAAAAACAACACGTAGGGGCGTACCTTTAGGTGCGCCCGCAAGAGGGCGGGGCCTTCCGTTGAAGGACGGGCGGGTTTGAAAACCCGCCCGTACACAAATCACGTCATTTTTGGAGTTTTCAGACAGCCTCAAATGTGCGAATTTATGCAACTTAATCCTAAGGCGGTGTTGGCCTTACTTCTTTGGGATAAGAGCGCGGGCGATGATTTCCTTCTGAATTTCGTCGGTGCCGCCGCCAATTCGTGAAAGGCGGGCGTCTCGCCAAAAGCGCTGAGCAGAGCTGGTCATCAACAGTCCGGGCCCGCCATGGATTTGCAGAGCATCGTCGGATACGCTGGAGGCTGCCTGGGCTGCCAGCAGTTTGGCTATGGATATCTCCTTCACCGGATAAGCCCCGTTTTCGAATAGCCAGGCCACGTAGTACACGTACTGCCTGGCGGCGTCTATCCTTGTAGCCATGTCTGCCAGTTTATGCTGAGTAACCTGAAAGTCGGCGATGCGCTTGCCGAACTGTATCCTTGCCTGTGCATATTTTAGAGCTGCTTCAAAGGCTGCTTGTGCTCTACCGACGGCGTTAGCGGAACCGGCTATTCTTTCCCCCTGAAGTTCCCACATGATGTTGTAGAAACCTCGCCCTTCTTCGCCAACCATGTTCTCTGCTGGGACGCTGCAGTTTTTGAAATAGAGTCTGCCTACATCCGCACAATACATGGTTACCTTGTCCAGCTTCTCCCTGGTGAACCCCTTGGTGCCTGATTCCACCAGGAACAGCGACATGCCTCTGTACCCCTTTTCTAGGCTGGTCCTGGCCACCACTAGGACAAGGTCGGCGCGGAAGCCGTTGGTGATGAAAATCTTTTCACCATTCAAGACCCAATGGTTGCCGTTCTTCTTAGCGCTGGTCTGGATTGCGGCTACATCGGAGCCAGCCTGGGGTTCAGTTATTCCCAGTGCCCCTATTTTCTGGCCACGGTTCATGGGCACTACAAACTTTTGCCTGTGCTCTTCGGTGCCGAACTTGAATATGGGTGGCCCTACCATCTCGTTTTGCACTGTCACTGCTGTGGTTATCCCGCCCATGGTGGAGTATGCCAGCTCTTCGGACAGCAGCACCGAATGCAGGAAATCAAGGTTCTGGCCGGCATATTCCCTGGGGTACCGTATTCCCAAAAATCCCAGTTCGGCAAAGCGCTGGAAAAGCGATATAGGGAATTCCTGCCTGGATTCCCACTCATCGGCATGAGGTGCCAGCTCCTTCTCGGCAAATTCCCTTACTCGCTTGCCGAATTCGCGATGCTTATCGGTGAGGATAGGATGTATTACTTTGGCCTCTTTTTTCTCCATGTTTAGAACTCCATTTCTTTCAAATCGTCGCTGAGCATCAGCTTTGGTCCGGTGTGCTTCTGCACCTCGGCAGTGGTAACGCCGGGGGCAAGCGCTCTCAGTTCTATCCCCTTCCTGGTTATCTCCATTACGCCCAGGTTGGTGATGATGGTGTTCACTACTCTTTTCCCGGTCAATGGCAGGCTGCACTTCTTAACAATGCGTGGTCTTCCGGCCTTGTTGATGTGCTCACAGATGACTATGATACGTTTGGCTCCGTAGGCCAGGTCCATCGAGCCGCCGATGGCACCCAACGGCTCGCCTTCCATGCGCCAGTTTGCTAAGTCGCCTTTCTCTGAGACCTGGTAAGCGCCCAGGATAGCTACATCGAGATGGCGTCCCCGCATCATGGCGAAGGCGTCTACTGAGTTGAAGAAGGATATGCCCGGGGACAGCGTGATGGGCTGCGCGCCAGCGTTTACCAGCTCCCAGTCCATCTCTTCTTCAGCGGCTATAGGGCCGAAGCCGAGCACCCCATTCTGAGAATGTAGGATGACTCCCCTGGGGACGAAATTGGCCACCTGAGTAGGCAGACCTATGCCCAGGTTCACATACATTCCGGGCGTAAGCTCCTTAGCTGCTCTGAGGCATATCAGGTCTTTGGAAAGCCCTGCTGGCTGCCGGCTCAAGTCTTCTGCTCCTTCAGTTTGACGCCACGATATATCCAGTTGGCAGGTGGTTTTTCTCCTTTGACTACCCTGTGCACGAATATGCCTGGGGTGACGATGGTTTCGGGGTCAAGTTGCCCGGCTTCGATGGTTTCGTCCACCTCGGCAACAGTGATTTTAGCAGCCATAGCCATCACAGGATTATGGCATCGGCTGGTCATGCGATATGTCAGGTTTCCCATGCTGTCGCCTTTTTGTGCTTTGACCAGGGCGAAGTCGAGGGGCAGTGCATGTTCCAGCACGCAATTAGTTCCACCGAGCCGCCGTTTTTCCTTGTCTTTTTCGACCAGTGTGCCTACACCGACCGGGCAATAAAATGCGGGTATGCCAGCGCCGGCGGCACGTAGCTTTTCCACCAGCGTGCCGATAGGCAGGATTTCCACCTTCACCTCGCCTTTGAGATATGGTTCCAGGAGTGGGTTAGGGGCGGAAGGGTCGGCGTAGCGAGCAAAGGGAGTGATTACGCGGCTGACACTTCTCGATTGGAGCAGCGCTTCAAACTGCCTGGGGCTAGTGGCTACCACCGTCAGCCTCTTGAGCTTTCGCTCCGCCAGGGCTAAGACAAGGCGGTAGGGCGTGCCAGCAGCGCCAAAGCCACCGATGCCGATTGCCGCACCATCGGGTATATCGGCGACCGCTTCAGAAATGCTGGAAACCAGTTTGTTGACTAACGGTGAATTGCCTTTGTCCAACACTACACTGGCCTGAAATACTTGATGTCCAGGATATTGCCCTGGCGTTGGTCTTTGAAGACAGCCTCAACTCGCATGCCCACGCTTATCTTGTCGGGGGACATTTCGCCCAGCAGGTGGCACAGCCCGGTGTCCGCTCTGTCTAACTGGATTATGCCGCAGGCATAGGGAACATCCATCGGCTGGTTGCTCGGTGAATAGGTGTAGTGGATGATGGTATATGTTGTGACTGTTCCTTTGGATGAGACATCCACCCATTCATTGAGATTGCCGAAGCATTTGGCGCAGGTGGAGCGTGGCGGGATGTAAACTTTGCTGCAGGTGGGGCACTTGATGCCCATTATCTTCTTGTGGTCACGTAGCTGGCGGTAGAATTCGCTAGCGAGGGCGCCGTAGTAATTGAAGTAGGGGACGAACAGCCGACCCTCTACAATGTATGGTGTGTTGCTTGTCATCTCTTACTCTTCTTATTCTTCGACTATTCTGAAATAGAGGATGTCGGTTACCAGCCCCTGGCGTTCTTCTCTAGGCTTAAGTACCACCTCTACCCTGGTTCCTTCTTTGAGCTTTGTCTCGTCCTGCTCCTCGAGATAGTGCTGAAAGGTTACGCCTTCGTCAAGCAATATATTTCCGTGGATGTAGGGTTCGGGTTCGATTTTGCCGGTGCTTGGGTTCATCTGTGGTGCTACTACCTTCTCCCACTCCAGCAGCTTACCCTTGCCGGAGAGTTGGAGCCAATCAGGCCATTCTGGCGTTCTGATGTGGCAGATGCCGCAGACAATCCTGGGGGGGAGCAACAATCGCTGGCATTTGGGACAGCGGCTGGCCCATAGCTTGCCATTGTCCCTCAACTCGGTCAGCCATTTGCCCAAATACGGTCCGGCGCTCCAATTGAATGACAGGTTCAGCACGTGTGATAGGCCGAGGTATTCCTGTGTTTCCTTCTCTTTTGCCTTGCTCATTTCAGTCCAGTGTCTTGCTCAATAAGTGTGCTACTGTCCAGCTACTGCCGCCCCAGGCGGTGGTGAAAGTTCTTTTCACTTCGCGCGTGACCTGATGAGGCCCAGCATCGCCGCGGATTTGCATTGCTGCCTCGGCGACACGTATCATGCCTGTAGCCCCGATGGGATTGGTGGCAATTACACCGCCCGATGGATTGACTGGAAATTCACCATCTCTCTCGGTGGCACCTTTCTCCACCAGCTTGTAGGCTTCTCCCTTCTGGCAGAACTGGAAGGCCTCGAACCAGACCAGCTCTGCCCAGGTGGCTGGCTCATATATCTCGGCCATTGAAATATCCCGGCGAGGATTGGTTATGCCGTTGCGCCTGAACAGCGTGGTAGCTGCCTTTTCCAGATTTTCCAGAGAAACAGGGTCGCCGCGGTTATATCTTGTCTCATTGTGTACTTCCACCCAGTCTTTCACCCAAACAGGTTTTCGGCTTAACTTCCTGGCCTTTTGTTCTGAAGCTACGATTATGGCGCAGGCTCCCTCTGAGGCGGGGCACATATCCAGCCTTCGCAAAGGTGGTACCAGCATCTCTGACTTGAGCACATCCTCGACAGACTTCAAATGCAGTTTGAGATGAGAGTGGGGATTGAGGCAGGCATTTCTGTCTGCCTTCAGCCGAACCAGAGCGGCGTGTTCTTCGGTGGCGCCGTATTCCTTCATGTACCAACTGCCCAGCCTGGCCAGGGTGCCTATAGCTCCCGTGGTTATCCACCTGTCCCAGATGGGGTCAGCAACTATTTTCAGACCGGCCCTGCTGTCTCCCTCACCTTGCTTTTCGAAGGTGACTGACATGACGACGTCGTACTGGCCAGAGGTGGCACAGTAAAAGGCGGTGCAGGCTAAGGTGCCACCGGTAGTGCCACCTGTAGTTACCCTGAAACCGGGCTTGTGATAGGAGCCGATGTAATCCACCTGCCACAGGTCCTGGTGATACCTTCCCTCGAAAAGTTCCATGTTGCCGGTCACCACGGCGTCGATGTCTTTCATGGTTAATTCGGCGTCTTCAAGGGCAGCCCGCACCGCCTCATTGCATAGCTCCGTGATGCAGACATCAGGTCTTTTGCTGGCGTGGTAGGTCTGACCTACTCCGATAATGGCGACTCTGTTCGACATTGTTCTACTCAGGATTTTAATATCAGCACTGCTTGATGCTGTCCGCAAGGGCCGTAGGTGCCGTGTGCCAGTCCTGTTTTAGCTCTGGGTATCTGGCGAGCAACGGCGTTCCCCATGAGCTGTAAAGCTACCTCGACAACTCTGGCCATGCCGGCTACCAGTGTTGGGTTGCCCGATAATATACCGCCTGAAGGGTTAACAGGAATTTTGCCTCCCATCCCGGTAATGCCTTTGTCAACCAGCTTGCCTCCCTGGCCTTTATCACAGAATCCCATCCCCTCTGTCCAGAGAAGCTCCTGGTAGGAGAAATATTCCGATATCTCAGCGATGTCGATATGCTTAAGCGGGTCGGTTATGCCAGCCTGGCGATAGGCATTCTTTGCCGCCAGTGTCAGCGCTTCACAGGTTGCCAGGTCTCTATCTCCCAGGTAGTGGCTTTCATAACATTGGCCTATGCCGGCTATCCAGGCTGGTGTCCTGGTTAGTTTCCTGGCTTTCTCTTCTGTGGCCAGTATCAGTCCGCAGGCGCCATCTGAAACCGGTTTGGTTTCCAGTGACCTCAGAGGGTAAGCCAGCATTTCTGAGTTCAGCACCTGTTCTGTGGTTACCGGTGTGGTAAGCTGGGCAAAGGGGTTATCCTTAGCATTTTTCCTGTTCTTGACCACCACTTGTGCCCGCTGCTCAGGTGTAATGCCATATTTGTGGATATAGCTATTTGCCTGCAGGGCAGCGGCGGAGAGGAAATCCAGGTCTATCTGCTGCTGGAATGCTGGGTCAAAGGCCAGGTTTTCTATGATATGTCCCACAGTTTGTGATTCCTTGCAGGTAGCTACCACCAGCATAGTATCGTAATGGCCTGATAGGATTTGAAGATAAGCATATATGACCGCGTTGATACCATCAGAACTTACTTTTTCCTCGGCTCGCAGGTGGGCGCCAGCGACCTCGCCGTGTGGTATGTCGGATAATGTCCTGCCATCCCAGTGGTCAGAGCTGCAGGTGACGGTGGCATCTATACCTGTTCCGTATTCGGCAAAAGTGAGGCCGGTCTCCTGTAATAGCCTTTCTACAACTTGGTAGGTAATTTCAGCTTCGCGCCAAGCTGGCTTGGCTGCTTCGTATTTTGTCTGGGCAACAGCAACGACGCCGACTTTTCGAGGCATAGGTCTTCTGTAGAACTGTCGAATTATACTACAAAAGGTCTGTGGTTGACACGGGTTTGTGCTGCTGGTCAGTCGCTGAAGATGAGTTGCCAGATTGATTTTTTCTCTTTTGTGATGATGATTCTCTGTTTTTCTGTTTGAACTGGTATCTCGCGTTGGGCTACGGTTTCCTTGTACTTGGTCACATCTTCTGTTTCAGTCCATTCCATAGTCAGGCGCATGTAGACTTTTTCCCCCCACATGACATTTTCGCGGAACCTGGCCTTGTAGCTGCCCGGCAGCAGCGAGACCTCAAAATTACCCTTGGCGCCCAGCATTTCGTAGATGACACGCCCGTGGCTGAGTACACGTAGAAGCCGCCGGCGATTGGGCAGTCGAATTCTCCTATCAATGAGGCGTTTGGCTTGTCGATACTGAATGGGACATCCACACCGCCCGGTACCACTACGCTCTCGCCATCGAAGATAGGCACAGACTTTTTGCGTAGCTCTTTTTCGATATAAGGTTCTTTCACCACGTAGGTCTCTGTTCTCATTTCGGTGTCGACGTAGGTCTCGATGGTTTGCGTTTGCACTTCTTTCAAGGGGATGCAGAAAATGATGCAGGTCACTACAAATAGGAAAATCATGATGGTGGCGACAAGCCTGGCAACCCTGATTCTCATTGCCTTAGCTACTATAGTACAGCTTCCGCAGTTACTTTGGAAGCCTGGCTTGTCCAGTGGGTCTAGCCATCTGCTGTTTTATATGCTGGCAGATACATTTGCGTTACATAATCTTTTGCCATGCGCCGTGCGCTGAAGCGTGGCGCATTTGAACGGATGGATTCTTTAATCATCTTGACCCAGCCGTGGGGGACGTCATTTGTGTCTCGGTCATAGTAGAGTGGTATCACTTTCTTTTCCAGCAGCTCATACAATGCTTCCGCATCCGCCTTGTCTTGTTCTGGCGAGTCAGGTGATTCGGTGTCGTTGTGTATAGCCCAGCCGTTGGCTCCGTTATAACCCTCGTACCACCATCCATCGAGCACACTGAGGTGCAGCACGCCGTTCACAGCGGCCTTCTGTCCGCTGGTGCCGGATGCTTCGCGCAAGGGGCGGGGCAGATTTAACCAGACGTCAGCGCCTTGCACCAGGTATCTGGCCATGTGCATGTCGTAGTCTTCGATGAAGGCCAGTCGTCCCCCGAAGTCAGGGCTTTTGGCTGCGTTGAATACCTCTTGGATTAGCTGCTTGCCGGCATGGTCATCAGGGTGCGCTTTCCCTGAGAATATTATCTGGATGGGGTGATATTCGTTTCGCAGCATGCGTTTGAGGCGATTCGGGTCATGCAGGACAAGCGAAGCGCGTTTATAGGCAGTGAAACGGCGGCTAAATCCTATGGTAAGGATTTCGGTATCGAGGAAAGCGCCCATGGCCAGTGCCTGTCCTGGCGAAAGGTGATTTGCTGCCCAGCATTTGCGAGCGCGCTCCTGGGCCTCGCTAATCAGTTTGTATTTTAGCCAGCGGCGTGCTGCCCAAAGCTCCTCATCCGGTATTTCCAGCACACGCTCCCATAGCAAAGGGCCATCAAGCCTTTCTCGCCAGTCTGACCCGAGATATTTGTCGAACAGGCTTGCCATTTGTACACCTATCCAGGTGCGGATATGGATGCCGTTGGTGATAGAGGTTATGGGCACGTCCTTTTCAGGCACCTCGGGCCACAGCGGGTGCCACATACGGCGGCAGACTCCGCCATGTAGCTCGCTGACACCATTGCGGTAGTTGGACATTCTCAGGGCCAGTACGGTCATGTTAAACAGGTTGCTGTTTGGTTCCATGCCCAGCGCTAGAAAAGAATCGCGGTCCAGGCCTAGTGTTCCCCAGTAGCGATGGAAGCTCCTTTCAATGAGGTCGAGTGTAAAGACATCGTGTCCGGCGGGGATTGGGGTGTGGGTGGTGAATACCGTAGTAGCTCGTACTTTGGCGGCAGCCTGTTCAAAGGTCATGTCCTTTTCCACCAGTTCCCGAGTGCGTTCCAGCATCATGAAAGCGGTATGACCTTCATTGGCGTGCCAGACGACAGGCTCTATTCCCAGCGCTCGCAGAACGCGTACGCCTCCGATGCCCAGCAGGATTTCCTGCGCCAGGCGCATTTCGCGGTCGCCGGCATAGAGGCGTGCCGAAAGCTCACGGTCTGGGTGCTCGTTTTCCTCGATATTGGTGTCCAGCAGGTAGAGCTTTACCCGCCCTACGTTTGCTTGCCATACTGCCACCTGAACTGTCTTGTCATCAAGGGGGACCTTTATTCTCATGGGTTCTCCGCTGGCATTTCGGGCAATGCTGATGGGCGCTGCGTTGAAGTCCAGTTGCTCGTACGTGTCATCTTGCCAGCCATCATCGTTGATATGCTGGTGGACATATCCCTGGGGGTACATGAAGCCCACGCCGACCAGGGGCAAGCCCAGGTCGCTAGCCTCTTTGCAATAGTCGCCTGCCAGGACGCCGAGACCGCCGGCATAGAGCGGCAGCGAATTATGGATGGCGAACTCCAGCGAGAAGTAAGCGATGGGCTTTTGCGCCAGGTGTGGGTACTCCCTGGCAAACCAGGTGTTGGATGTGGACATGGTGGATTCCAGTGCATCTATGACTGCGTCATATTTACTTATGAAGTCCGGCTCTTCGGCGGCTGCTACCAGCCGGTAGGGTTCGATTTGTTGGAGCAGTTTGACAGGATTGTGGCCCGTGAGTTTCCACAGGGGGCGGTCAAGCGATTTGTACAGGTTGCGCGCTGGTATGTACCAGCTCCACCACAGGTTGTGAGCTAACTCGTCGAGTTTCGATATGCGCTTGGGCAGTTTAGGTGTGGTCAGTTCGTCCATTGCTGAGTTCTCGTGGCGTGGTCATCTGTTTAGGATAAGGGGACTAATATACCCTGTGGAAAGTTTTCAGTCAACCTCGGACGAGGCAACAGGCAACAGGCAAGTCCTCTCTCCCCTGCTGGCTGTCTAAAAACAACACGTAGGGGCGTACCTTTAGGTGCGCCCGCAAGACGGTGGGTCCTTCCGTTGAAGGACGGGCGGGTTTGAAAACCCGCCCCTACACGAATCACGTCATTTTTGGAGTTTTCAGACAGCCTCTGGTGGGAGAGAGTTAGAGAGAGGGGGAGATTGCCACGCTCCAATAAACCGGGTCTAGCGCCGGCGGGAGAACGGAGTTTGTACGTGTTGAGTTTGAAAGCCGTTTTTGATATGCTATGCAGGATATCTGGTGGTTGGCCAGATTATCTGACGCAGTAAAATCATGAAGAAAGGAGGTGACGCTTTGATACTCCTCAACCGCAGGACCTGATACTGCCTGTTCAGGGTGCGAGTTTCGCACACAGCAGGCACGGCTGTGCGGGGAGTTGACGGCGTTGCCTCGTCTATTTCTCCTCGTTAAGCTCCACGGGCGCTGACGTAGTCATCTCCGCCGCGAAACGTGTCAACTCATTACGTAAGGAGTGGATATGTCTTTCGTTTCGCGTTTTCTTACTTCTCGCTGGGGGCCCATAGTTACAGGCGCAGCAGTGGGCGTACTGGCGCCGCTGCTGGTCAAACTGGGAAACCCCGGCAATATGGGCGTTTGTGTTGTCTGTTTCAACCGTGACATCGCCGGCGCTCTGGGGTTGCATCGTGCTGGCCTGGTGCAGTACATCCGGCCGGAGATAATCGGCCTTGTGCTAGGTGCCCTGGTGGCGGCGCTAGTTTTCCGCGAGTTCAAGCCCCGTACCGGCTCGGCGCCTTTTGTCCGTTTCATGCTGGGCATGTTTTCCGTGTTCGGCGCCCTGGTGTTCCTGGGATGCCCCTGGCGTGCCTATTTACGCTTCGCAGGCGGGGACTGGAATGCTGTATTCGGCATAGTAGGCTTGGTGGCCGGCATAGGCGTTGGCGTTCTGTGTTTGCGTTTTGGTTTCAGCCTGGGTCGCTCGAATCCAGCGCCCCGCGCACTCGGCTGGCTGATGCCCGCAGCTATGGTGGTGTTGCTGGTCTTGCTTATCCTGGCGCCGCAGTTTGGAAGAGATGCTGATGGCAATGCTGTTGGGCCTATCTTTTTCTCTTCCAAAGGACCTGGCAGCCAACATGCGCCTTTGCTTATTGCCCTGGCTGTTGGACTGTTCATAGGTTTTTTGGCGCAACGCAGCCGCTTTTGCACTGTAGGCGCAGTGCGTGATGCCATCATATTGCGCAGCACACACCTGCTTTATGGCGTTTTGACGCTTATCGTCGTCGCTTTTATCACCAACCTGATATTGGGGCAGTTCAAGCCCGGATTTGCCAACCAGCCTGTGGCTCACACCGATGCCTTATGGAACTTTGGCGGAATGGTGCTGGCGGGACTGGCATTCACGCTGGCTGGAGGCTGTCCGGGACGGCAGCTATTCCTATCTGGTGAAGGCGATGGCGATGCCGCCATGTTTGTCAGCGGAATGATAATCGGTGCTGGTTTTGCTCATACTTATACTATGGCTAGTTCACCGAGCGGCGTGGCAGCCTTTGGCCCGATTACGGTTGTCATTGGGCTGGTCTTCTGCATTGTCATCGGATTGACTATGCGTGGCGTAAAAGCATAGGAGGATTGAAATGAGCGATATACAACAGCTGGACTGTCGTGGTTTGTCCTGTCCACAGCCGGCGCTTATGGCTAGGGAAGCTGTGGGGGAAAAAGACAAAGGGACGATTGAGATACTGGTGGACAGCGGCACTGCTCGCGAGAACGTTAGCCGCGTTGCCCAGAGCGCTGGCTGGCAAGTGAACATCGAGGAGCAGCCAGGCGGTGTTTTTAAGCTGGTATTGAAGAAGTGATTTACCTCGATTATGCAGCTACTTCATGGCCCAAGCCGCCTGAAGTGCTGGCTGCTATGAGCGATGTTCTGGAGCGTGCCGGAGGTAACCCCGGCCGCTCCGGCCATAGCCTGTCTATAGAGGCGGCCAGAGTGGTATACGATGCCAGGGAGGAGGTTGCCGGACTGTTTAATGTACCAGACCCGCTGAGGGTAGTGTTCACGGCTAATGCCACGCATGCAATCAATATGGTTTTGCTTGGCCTGCTAAGACCTGGCGATGAGGTGGTTGTCAGCTCCATCGAGCATAATGCCGTGATGCGACCATTGCGAGTGCTTGAACAAAAGGGTGTTCAGGTGACGGTGGTCCAGTGCGCATCAGATGGCACGCTTAACCCTGCGGATGTTGCCAGGGCGGTGAGTTCGAAGACGCGCCTGGTGGCCATGGTTCACGGCAGTAATGTCATGGGAACATTGTTGCCAGTAGATGAGGTTGCTGCGATTGCGCATAAAGTTGGTGCTTTATTGCTGGTAGATGCAGCGCAGACGGCTGGTACGCTGCCGGTGGATATGCAGGCAATGGGGATGGACTTGCTGGCTTTCACCGGGCATAAGAGCCTGCAGGGACCTACCGGGATTGGCGGCTTGATTGTCGGCAGCAATGTAGATATTTCCCAGATAGAGCCGGTTATGCGCGGCGGCACCGGAAGCCAGTCTGAGCTGGAGGAACAGCCGGATGGACTGCCTGATAAGTACGAATCGGGCACACATAATACAGTCGGTATAGCCGGGCTGCTTGCTGGCATTCGGTGGCTGAAATCAAAGGATATCGAACAGATTAGGGCTCACGAGATGAGCCTGACAGCAGCTTTGCTTGAGGGCTTGTCTGATATTCCTGGCTTGATTGTCTACGGGTCGAAAGAACATGAAAGGTCGGTTGCCGTGGTGTCGTTCACTATCCCTGGTAAGCATGTCTCGGAAATAGGCCTGAGATTGGACGACGAGTTTGGCATTCTGTGCCGGGTGGGATTGCATTGTGCCCCGGCAGCACACAGGACTATAGGGACATATCCTGAGGGTACGGTACGCCTGGCACCGGGCGTGATGACTTCGCTTGATGACATCCATACCGTGGTCTCAGCGGTGAGGCATATTGCACGGTCATGAGCGAGTACGGCGTCATATTATTTCACACCACATCATCGGCTATTAAAGCGGAAAAAATATCGAAAAAAGAGGGTTTTGAGGTGAAGCTTATCCCCACGCCGCGCCAGCTTTCCAGCGATTGTGGAATATCTTTGCGCTTTGATTGGAAGCAGAAAGAGTTAATAAGCGGGCTGTTAGAAAAAGCAGACGTCGAGGTTGCACAGATTAACAAATTGTGAGCTATTCAATAGTGATACCAGGTGTTCCGGAGAGGACCTCACCGACAATAGCTGCCCTGGTGTTTACCTTTCTGGATAGTTCTGATAGCAACCATTTTGCGTTTTGTGGTGGTAGAGCGATGAGAAGTCCTCCCGATGTTTGGGGGTCAAAAACGACATCCTTGATGTATTGTGGGACTTTATCTGAGAATCGAACAAATTTTGAATAAAATTCTGAATTTCGATGCAATCCACCGGGAAGCATGCTCATATCGGCAAACTTCTGTATATCGGATAGCATTGGCAATTCGGTTGAGTAGATTTGAACGTGCACCAGGCTTTCTTTGGCGATATTAAATGTGTGACCGATTAAACCGAAACCGGTTATGTCTGTACAGGCATGGACTTCTGTACCTTGCATAAGCTCGGAGGCATCCCTGTTTAGAGCTGACATGCACATAGTCACCTCTGAAATTATCTGCTGGCTGGTTACTCCTGCCTTTATGGCGGTGCTAAGGATGCCGGTTCCCAGCGGCTTGGTAAGTACCAGCTTGTCCCCGGGTTTGGCGCCGGATGTGGCAATGATTTTGTCAGGATGAATCGTACCGGTAACAGAGAGCCCATACTTCAGCTCGGGGTCGTCTACGCTATGGCCGCCGATGAGCACTACACCGGCCTCTCTCATCTTGTCTATCCCACCTTTAAGTATCTCCTGAAGTATGGAGATGTCCAGCTTCTTGGTGGGGAAGCAGACGATGTTCATGGCGGTGAGAGGCTTGCCGCCCATGGCATAGACATCGCTCAGCGCATTGGCCGCGGAAATCTGGCCGAAATCGTAGGGGTCGTCCACAATGGGCGTGAAGAAGTCAACGGTCTGGATGAGTGCCAGGTCATCGCTCAGCTTATAGACGCCGGCATCATCCAGGCTGTCCATGCCCCGCAGGACGTTTTTGTCCGTTATCACGGGTAGGCCGCAGAGGGCTTTGTCCAGGTCACCCGGACCCAGCTTGGAGGCTCAGCCAGCGCCGCTGACGCTCTCGGTCAGGCGAGGGTTTTTCTTGTCCATGGTATCTGGCGTATTTTAGCATTAGAGAGGAGAGAAGCAAAGCGGCGACCTGTCGCCGAAATCCCAAGTTCGAATATCGAAATCCTAAAGAAATTCAAAACTCTAAATGCAGAATGCTCAAAACATGTAGCGCGGGGCTTTAGCCCCGCCAAAGCGACACTGAAGGGTCGCGCTACGTGTAACTTGCAACTTGCATCTTGCAACTTGAAACTAGGCTTTAGGCTATCGGCTGCCGACTGATGCCGTGGGGATTTGGGAATTGGCATGGCGTATAGTAGAATAGTTTGAACATGAAAAGCGAGTTTCGTCAGCTTCCTAGCGTGGATAAGCTGCTCGGAGAGCAGTCTATTAAGAGGCTTACCGCACTGTATCCTCATGATTTGGTGGTGGACGTTATCCGCCAGCGACTGGAGCAGGAACGGCTATCTATTGCCAGGGGGAACAGGTGTGCCTCTGCCGCAGAAATAGCGGAGTCAGTGGGCGATATGGTGGAGGGGCTGGTGTATCCCAGCTTACGACCTGTGGTCAATGCCAGCGGCGTGATACTTCATACCAATCTGGGACGTGCTCCTTTGAGCAAAGAAGCTATCTGGGCTATGGAAGAGGCGAGCAAGAGCTACTGTAACCTGGAGCTGGATTTAGAAAGTGGGGTCAGGGGCTCCAGGCAGGTTCACGTGGAACGCATCTTGTGCCAGCTCACCGGTGCTGAGGCAGCTCTGGTAGTGAATAACAATGCCTCTGCGGTGCTGCTTGGGCTTACGGCTTTGTGCAAGAAGAAGGAAGTGGTGGTATCCCGTGGGCAGGCGGTGGAGATTGGTGGTGGTTTTCGCATACCCGATGTGATGAGGCAAAGCGGTGCCAAGCTGGTGGAGGTGGGCACCACCAACTGCACCTATATCCAGGATTATGAACAGGCTATCACCGATAAGACAGCGGCCTTGTTGCGCGTGCATCCCAGCAATTTCAGGGTAGAGGGGTTTACGCACGGCGTTGCCCTTGAGGAGATGATAGAGCTGGGCAATAGGCACGGCATCCAGGTGCTGGATGATTTGGGAAGCGGCTGTCTTCTGGACACCACCGTATTTGGATTGGCGCTGGAGCCGACGGTGCAGGATAGTGTAAAGGCTGGTGTTGGCCTGGCCTTTTTCTCTGGTGACAAGCTGGTCGGTGGGCCTCAGGTGGGGATTATTGTGGGCAAGGAGCAACTGGTTAAGAAGCTGGCAAAGCATCCGCTGGCGCGGGCTGTGAGGATTGATAAGATAAGGCTGGCCGGGCTGGCAGCTACGCTAATCCACTATCTGAAAGGCGAGGCGTTGCAGAGGGTGCCAGTCTGGCGCATGATAGCCATGCCGCTGGCTGAAGTAGAAAAGAGGGCAATAGCCTGGGCTGGGGTATTGGGTGACCTGGCAGAGGTGACCGATGGGGAGGCGATGGTTGGGGGAGGCAGCCTGCCGGGGAATACGCTGCCTACCAAGCTGGTGGCCATTGGTACCCAGGGCAGGGGAGCTGTAGTTGCCCATAAGCTGGCGCAGAGATTGAGGCGTGGTCAGCCGCCGATTATCGGTCGTGTCAGCGGCGATGTGCTGTTTTTAGACGCCAGGTCAGTGCTCCCGGAGGAGGATAAAATAGTTGTTGAGGCACTCAAAGATGCGGTGGCTGGCCTGAAGTGAGGTATCCTCCTACTGGGGAGTATGGTAGATGTCTATTCCCGTCGCTCGTCGCTCGGGTCTCGTCACTCGCGGTAGGGCACATGTAGCGCGGGGCTTTAGCCTCGCCGAAGCGACCTTAAAAGGTCGCGCTTAAATGAGGTATCCTGTCCCTTGATGGGAGAGGAATAAGGTGAGGGTGAAATCATTATCTAGCCCCCTCACTCTAACTCTCTCCCGCCAGTCCTTCCAGAGAAGGACCAGGGGAGAGAGAATGGGAACTAATATGTTTGTCATAGGCACAGCAGGCCATGTTGACCATGGCAAGTCGGCGCTTGTCCAGGCGCTTACTGGCATAGACCCTGACCGCCTTCGCGAGGAGAAGGAGCGGGGCATGACCATCGACCTGGGTTTTGCCTGGCTGAAGCTGCCCAGTGGCAGGGAGGTGGGCGTGGTGGATGTGCCGGGGCATGAGCGCTTTGTGAGCAATATGCTGGCTGGCGTGGGTGGCATCGACCTGGCGCTGCTTATCGTGGCTGCTGACGAGGGCATAATGCCCCAGACTCGTGAGCACCTGGCTATACTAGATTTGCTTGACATAAAGTGTGGCATCGTGGTCATTACCAAGGTTGACCTGGTAGATGAGGAGTTCCTGAGCCTGGTGAAGCTGGAAGTGGAGGAGCTGATGAACGGTACCAGCCTGGCGCAGGCTCAAATTATTCCTGTCTCGGCGATAACCATGCAGGGGTTGCCGGAGCTTGTTGCCGCCATCGACCAGATTCTGATGAACGCTGAGCCGAAGAGGGATATAGGCAGGCCCAGGCTGGCTATCGACCGAGCATTCACCATCGCAGGCTCGGGCACGGTGGTCACGGGGACGTTGATAGACGGTTCGCTTATGGTAGGGCAGGATGTGGAAGTCGTCCCTTCCGGACTGAAGAGTCGGTTGCGGGGGCTGCAGACGCACAAGACGCGCGTGGAGAAAGCCTTTCCGGGCAGCAGGGTGGCAGCCAACCTGGTGGGTGTAGCTACCTCGGACATCGAGCGCGGTGATGTTTTAACTAAGCCGGGCTGGCTAGTGCCTACTGCTCGATTGGATGTAAAGCTGCGGATGCTTGGCAATCTGAAGCATCCCTTACGCCATGGTTCCACGGTGGTGTTCTTTACCGGTTCAGCCGAGGTTATGGCTAAGGTGCATCTGCTGGAGAAAGAGGCGCTCAGTGCCGGGGAGACCAGTTGGGCGCAGTTCGCCCTGGATAATCCGGTGGCAGTGGTCAGGGATGACCATTTCGTTATCCGTTCGCCCATGGATACGCTTGGAGGCGGGGTTGTGGTTAACTCCCACGCCTCGCGGCATCGTCGATTCCGCCTGTCAGTGGTTCATGACCTGGAGCGACTGGGTCAGAGTTCGCCCGAGGACACGATAGTAGCTACTCTGGAAGCGAAACAGCCAGTGCTGCTGCGGGATTTGTTGGTGGAGTGTAACTTGCCTGTGGAGGATGGCCGCAAGCTGGTATCTGCGCTTGTGGAGAAGGGTAGTGTGATGGCAGTGGGGTCTGGCGCTAATCCGCTTCTGTTTAGCGGTTCCGGCTGGCAGGGTCTGGTTACGCGGGCTAAGGCTGTGGTGCAGGAGTATCATGGCAAGTTTCCCGCTCGCCCCGGTATGCCCAAGGGCGAGCTGAGCAGCAAAATGAAGCTGGCTGCCAGCTCTGAGGCTTTGCAGAAGCTCTTCGCCGATGGTGTCCTGGTGGAAAGGGGTGGAGTGGTGAGCTTACCTGACTATCAGGTCAAGCTGACCGCGGAGCAACAGAAAGGAGTAGATAATTTTCTGCGGGTGTTGAACGAAAATCCTTATTCGCCACCGGGTGAGGTGACGGTTGAGCCTGACTTGCTCAATTTACTGGTGGAGCAGGGCAAGGTGGTGAAAGTGGCTGATGGGGTGGTCTTCTCTGCTGTCGCCTATCAGGAGATGGTGGACAGGGTACTGGCTTATGCTAAGTCTAAGGGGAAAGTGACACTGGCCGAAGTGCGGGATATGTTCGATACCAGCCGCAAGTATGCCAAGGCGCTCCTGGAGCACATGGACGAGAAGAAGCTCACCAAACGTGTGGGCAACGAACGGGTGGCAAGGTAGCCTTGCTCTGAGATTATATCTGGCACTGCCTCAGGGTTCTCCGAAACCAAAGGCTTTTTGTAGAGTCGCTTGCATCTCTGCTGGCGCCTTTTCTGGTACGGCCTGGAATATCTCTAGAAGGATATTGTCTGGGGCCAGGGCCATGACATATTTCCAGAAGCCGTAGTCTTTGACTGGCTGCTGGAAGTGGAATCCCTTGTTTTTCATGTGCTCTACCAGTGAATCCAGGTCATTGGTCTGGATGCCCAGATGGTGGTAGGCTCCGCCTTTGCCTTTGCGCGGTGGTTGGGAGTAGATGTTCAACGCTCCGCTGCCGATGGCTATCATCACGTTTCTGGAACCGGCCATCTCGGCATCGAACAGGATTTGGGCGCCGAACATCTCCTGCCAGAATTTCAAAGTGGCTTCTATGTCAGAGGCGAAGATGTGAGTATGCTGTAGCCGTACACGCATCGAGTTCCTTATGAACGCCAGAACCTCTTCGTTATCCTATTGCTTTGCCTGTTATAAGATAGTAAATAAGCGATACAATAAAGGACAATATAGGTAGGCACAGGACTGCAGATAGGATTGCTAAAAGTACTAACTTCCATCCGTGTGGTTGCTTTCTGCGGATTATCCCTATAATGAAAATCACAAGGCCGATGACTAGTATGAGAATCCCAGGCAGGTCTGAGTCTATTCCCCAGAGTCCATATAGCAGTGGGGTTAAGAGGAAAGCAAGGACACCAATCCCCATCACGAAAAAGGATGCTGTTATCAGTTTGCCGAATCTTCTGACTATCCTACTCATCTTCTTCGCGGCCTCTTCGATTATACACCCATCTAAATCAAGCTAGAATACCCGAATGTCTCTCTTGGAGAGTGTACTATGGGCTGAACAGTGATTGACTAACGATCTGTTAGTGGAGCTAAAGTAGTACGTAAAAGGTTGGCGGGAGCGTATGGGGGTCGAACCCACCGAAGACACTGTTCATGCCTCCCGACGGATTTGAAGTCCGCGAAGCCCACCGGGACTCAAACGCTCCCCCGGATAAATCAGAAGCACTAATTTCGAAA